>NZ_JBEXXC010000007.1:0-405151 GCF_040630175.1 Nocardia sp. NPDC005825 | reverse complement strand
GCCGGGGGGCGGGGAATGTCACCCCCCCCCCTATCACCCCGCCGGCCGCCTGTCGAATTCGACAGGCGGCCTTCGTGGTCAGCTATCGGGCGGACGTACGCTCACCCGACTCTCGCCCTGTGCCCCGCTGTCCTCGGACAGCGGGGCACGAGAACATCAAGCGCTGATCGAAGCCTTCTCGAGGATCTCGCGCGCCAGGGCGGCGGTCTCGGACGGGGTCTTGCCGACCTTCACGCCCGCGGCCTCGAGGGCGTCCTTCTTGGCCTGGGCGGTACCGGCGGAGCCGGAGACGATGGCGCCGGCGTGGCCCATGGTCTTGCCCTCCGGGGCGGTGAAGCCCGCGACGTAGCCGACGACCGGCTTGGTGACGTTGGCCTGGATGTAGGCCGCGGCCCGCTCCTCGGCGTCGCCGCCGATCTCGCCGATCATGACGATGAGCTTGGTCTCCGGGTCCTTCTCGAACGCCTCGATGGCGTCGATGTGGGTGGTGCCGATGACCGGGTCGCCGCCGATGCCGATGGCGGTGGAGAAACCGAAGTCCCGCAGCTCGTACATCATCTGGTAGGTCAGGGTGCCCGACTTGGAGACCAGACCGATCGGGCCCTTGCCCGCGATGTTGGCCGGGGTGATGCCGACCAGCGACTCACCCGGGGTGATGATGCCGGGGCAGTTCGGGCCGATGATGCGGGTCTTCTCGCCCTTCTCCACGTTGTAGGCCCACGCGTACGCGGTGTCCTGCACCGGGATGCCCTCGGTGATGACCACGAGCAGCGGGATCTCCGCGTCGATGGCCTCGATGATGGCGTCCTTCGAGAAGGCCGGGGGAACGAACGCGATGGAGGTGTCGGCGCCGGTCTTCTCCATGGCCTCGGCCACGGAAGCGAACACGGGGAGCTCGACGGTGTTGCCGTCCTTGTCCACGTGCGACACGGTGGTGCCGGCCTTGCGGGCGTTGACACCGCCGACCACGTTGGTGCCCGCCTTCAGCATCAGAGCGGTGTGCTTGGTGCCCTCACCGCCGGTGATGCCCTGGACGATGACCTTGTTGTCCTTGTTCAGGAAGATAGACATGTGGGTTCGTGTCCTTACTTGGCGGCGGCCAGTTCGGCGGCCTTGTCGGCGCCTTCGTCCATGGTCTGAGCGAGAGTCACCAGCGGGTGGTTGAAGTCGGCGAGGATCTTGCGACCCTCCTCGACCTTGTTGCCGTCGAGGCGCACGACCAGCGGCTTGTTGGCCTCGTCGCCCAGGGTGTTGAGGGCGCCGACGATGCCGTTCGCGACCGCGTCACAGGCGGTGATGCCACCGAAGACGTTCACGAACACGGACTTGACCTGGGCGTCGCCCAGGATGACGTCGAGACCGGCGGCCATGACGGCCGCCGAGGCGCCGCCACCGATGTCGAGGAAGTTGGCCGGCTTCACGCCGCCGTGGTTCTCACCGGCGTACGCGACGACGTCGAGGGTCGACATGACCAGACCCGCGCCGTTGCCGATGATGCCGACCTCACCGTCGAGCTTGACGTAGTTGAGGTCGTTCTCCTTGGCCTTGAGCTCCAGCGGATCGGTGGCGTCGATGTCCGCGAACTCGGCGTGGTCGGCGTGGCGGAACTCGGCGTTCTCGTCCAGGGTGACCTTGCCGTCGAGGGCCAGGATCTCGTCGTTGGGGGTGCGCACCAGCGGGTTGACCTCGACCAGGGTGGCGTCTTCCTTGATGAAGACTTCCCACAGCTTCTGGATGGTGACCGCCGCGGCATCCAGGATGTCGGCCGGCAGGTGGCCCTGCTCGGCAATGCTGCGCGCGAACGCCAGGTCCACGCCCTTGACCGCGTCGACCGGCACCTTGGCCAGACGATCCGGCTTGGTGGCGGCGACCTCTTCGATCTCCATGCCGCCCTCGACCGAGCACATGGCCAGGTAGGTGCGGTTGGAGCGGTCCAGCAGGAAGGAGATGTAGTACTCCGCCGCGATGTCCTTGGCCTCGGCGACCAGGACCTTCTTGGTGATGTGGCCCTTGATGTCCAGGCCCAGGATGTTGGTCGCGTGGGTGAAGGCGTCGTCCGGGGTGGCGGCGTACTTCACGCCACCGGCCTTGCCGCGGCCACCGACTTTGACCTGCGACTTGATCATCACCGGCTTGCCGATTTCCTCGGCGATCGCACGTGCGTCCTCGGCCGAGTCCGTGACGCGGCCCTCCGACGAAGGCACTCCGTGCTTCACGAAGAGTTCCTTCGCCTGATATTCGAAGAGATCCATGTACTCACCGTCTCGTCTGCGTTGTTGTGACAACGTCTTGGTTGGCGGCCCGTCGTCGGAGGCGGGTCGGCTCGGACTCTAATCAGTCACATGGAGCGGAAATCAGCCGCATACAGCCTAAGTGGCGCAGGTCACGGGATTGTCTCCGGGAGTGGAAAACCCCTCGTCAATGCTACTGACGGGTAGCTTGTTGGCCCGGCGCCAGGTTGAGCCCGAGAATCCCGGAGAGTGACACTGGCTACTACGTAGCGTAGTTGACAAACCTCACGCGGTTACCCAGGGCACAGTGAGCACATTCCGGATAAATGAGTGATGAATGTCACAGCAGTGTGTCGAAGCAGTCCCATCGCTTGCTGAGCCGCAATCGTTTCGTTACCGTCGTTGCGGTCGATGTCACAACCCGGTCACGGACAGGAGGACGGCAGGCTTTGAGCGACAGCTCGTTCCCTTCGCAGCACCGGCCCCGCCGCGGCCACCGCTATCGCGAGGACGCGGATCATCCCGGCGGCGCAACGACATTCGAGTCTCCCGTCAGTACCCACAGCGCGGTCGCCCACGGCGAGTGGGACGCGACCCAGGCCTGGAACGGCGGCGCCCAGTGGGAGCAGCCCGCGCAGCAGTGGAACCAGCAGGCCCAGTGGGATCCGCAGGCGCAGTGGCAGTCCGACGCCGACTGGAACGGCGACACGCAGTGGGGTGAGCCCCAGCAGCAGTGGGACGCCCCGCAGCAGTGGGACGAAGCCCCGCAGTGGCAGCAGGCCGAATCCGACGACTGGCAGGCCGAGCCGAACTGGGACTACAACGCCCAGACCACGGTGAACGGCTGGGCGGCACCGAATCCCACCGATTGGGCGCCACAGTCGCGGACCAACTGGGATCCGACCGCGGACCCGACCCCCTCCGACAACTACCGACCGGTCTACACCTTCAAGACCGCGTCCGGTGAGAAGCTCCAGTTCTCCGGCGACGGGGCCCGCGTCGATCACGGTGCCTTCGACGACTATTCGGACGAGGACGAGCGTCCCACCCGCTCCGGCGGCAAGCGCCGCGCCGGCGGCTCCCACCGCCTACCCGCCCCGCCCACCGCCCTCAAGGGCCGTGCGGCCGTGGTCGCGGTCGCGGCCGGTGCGGTCGTGGCGGCCGGCCAGGCCACCATCGAAGCCTCGGCCCACGACACCAGCAATGTCGACTACCAGGCCGCCAACCAGGTCAAGGAAGTCGCCGCCACCTCCGTCGTGGGCGGTTCGGACACCACGTCCGGGTCCCCGCAGGTGCTGAACCCGAACGCGCCCGCGAACCTGGACCAGTTCAACGACATTCTGGCCAAGGGCAAGCAGTTCGCCGCCGACATGGCCAACCAGGAAGCCTCGAAGTACCGGCCGCTGTGGACCAAGTTCACCGCCGCGGGCACCTTCACCTCCGGCTTCGGCATTCGCTGGGGCGTCGCCCACCAGGGTGTGGACATCGCCGCCCCGATCGGCACCCCGATCTACGCGGTCGCCGACGGCACCGTGCTCGAGGCCGGTCCCGCATCGGGATTCGGCATGTGGGTCCGGCTGCTGCACGACGACGGCACGGTCACCATCTACGGCCACATCGACACCGCGACGGTCTCCCAGGGCCAGCGTGTGCTCGCGGGCGACCAGATCGCCACGGTCGGCAACCGCGGGTTCTCCACCGGCCCGCACTGCCACTTCGAGGTCTGGCTCAACGGTGTCGACAAGATCGACCCGCTGCCCTGGTTGGCCTCCCGCGGCATCTCCCTGGGCCCCGAGCGGGACTGACAGGCCCCCGAAACAGCGAAAAGGCGCGTCCTGCGGGACGCGCCTTTTCTCGTATCCGGCCGGGTGGCCCGGGTCAGTGCCGATTCGCGCGGTACCAGGCGATCAGCGCGTCGGTGGAGGAGTCCGCCTGCGGCTGTGGATCTTCCGCGGCGGTGAGCAACGGCGCCAGCGCCAGCGCCTGCTGCTTGCCGAGCTCCACACCCCACTGGTCGAAGCTGTCGATGCCCCAGATCGCGCCCTCGGTGAAGACCTGGTGCTCGTACAGGGCGATGAGCTGTCCGAGTACCGACGGGGTCAGCTGGGGCGCGAGAATGGCCGTGGAGGGCCGGTTTCCGGGCATCACCTTGTGCGGCACCAGGTTCGGGGCGGTGCCCTCGGCGGCGATCTCCTCGGCGGTCTTGCCGAAGGCCAGCACCTTGGTCTGGGCGAAGAGGTTGCTCATCAGGATGTCGTGCATGCTGCCCGTGCCGTCCATGGTGGGCAGATCGTCGGTGGGACGGGCGAATCCGATGAAGTCGGCGGGCACCAGCCGGGTGCCCTGGTGCAGCAGCTGGTAGAAGGCGTGCTGGCCGTTGGTGCCGGGCTCGCCCCAGAAGATCTCGCCGGTGGAGGTGGTGACCGGGGAGCCGTCGGCGCGCACCGACTTGCCGTTGGACTCCATGGTCAACTGCTGCAGGTAGGCCGGGAAGCGGGCCAGGTCGTTGGAGTACGGCAGCACCGCGCGGGACTGGGCGCCGAAGAAGTTCGAGTACCAGACGCCGAGCAGGCCGAGCAGGACCGGCGCGTTCTCGGCCAGGGGCGCGTTCCTGAAATGCTCGTCCACGGTGTGCATTCCGGCCAGGAACTCGGCGAAGCGCTCCTTGCCGACGACCGCCATGACCGACAGGCCGATGGCCGAGTCCACCGAGTAGCGGCCGCCGACCCAGTCCCAGAACCCGAACATGTTGGCGGTGTCGATCCCGAAGTCGGACACCCGCTGCGCGTGCGTGGACACCGCCACGAAGTGCTTGGCGACCGCGTCCTCGCCGAGCGCCGCCACCAGCCAGCGCCGGGCCGCGGTGGCATTGGTGAGCGTCTCCAGGGTGGAGAAGGTCTTGGAGGCGACGATGAACAGTGTGGTGGCCGGGTCCAGGCCGTCGAGCGTCGAAACCAGGTCCGCCGGATCGACATTCGAGACGAAGCGGGCGGCGATGCCGGCGTCCGCGTAGTGCCGCAGCGCCAGGTACACCATGGCCGGGCCCAGGTCGGAGCCGCCGATGCCGATGTTCACCACGGTGGTGATGCGTTCGCCGGTCGCGCCGCGCCACTGCCCCGAGCGGACCGCGTCGGTGAACGCGCCCATCCGCTCCAGCACGTCCTGCACCTCGGGGACGACGTCCTCGCCGTCCATGTCGATGTGGCCGCCCGCGGGGACCCGCAGCGCGACGTGCCCGACCGCGCGGTCCTCGGAGGTGTTGATCCGCTCCCCCGCGAACATGGCGTCGCGGCGGCGTTCCACCTCCGCCGTCTCCGCCAATTCGACCAGCAGGTCCAGGGTTTCGCGGGTGACCCGGTGCTTCGAGTAGTCGATGTGCAGGTCACCCACCCGCACGATCAGCTCCCGGCCGCGCTCGGGATCCTCGGCGAAGAACTCACGAAGATGCCGCGAAGCCAGGGAGGAGTGATGATCGTGCAGTTTCCGCCAGACCGCCGACGCGGTGATGTCGCTGCTCACGATCGCCGAGGTTACAACCTCTGTGTTACGACTCGCAGGTAACAAGCGGTATCGGCGGGGTTCGCCCAGCGCAGAGTGAAATTCGGGGGCGAGGCATAGGCTGGCGAGCATGGTGTCTGAGACTGAGCTTCTTTCGTCCGTACCAACCCAGCTCTGGATCGGCGGGCCGGTGGACGCCACCGGCGGCGCGACCTTTCCCGTGCACAATCCGGCGACCGGCGAGGTGATCGCTCGGGTCGCCGACGCGGCGCCCGAGGACGCGGTGCGTGCGCTCGACGCGGCGGCCGCGGTGCAGGCCGAGTGGGCCGCGACCCCGGCCCGCGAGCGCGGGGAGATCCTGCGCGCGGTCTTCGAGGCGATCACCGCGCGGGCCGACGAGTTCGCGCTGCTGATGACCCTGGAAATGGGTAAAGCGCTGCCGGAGAGCCGCAATGAGGTGCGCTACGGCGCCGAGTTCTTCCGCTGGTTCTCCGAGGAGGCGGTCCGCGTGCACGGCCGCTATCAGGCGGCCCCGGGCGGAACGGGCCGAATCCTGGTGCACAAGCAGCCCGTCGGGCCCTGCCTTGCCATCACGCCGTGGAACTTCCCGCTGGCCATGGGAACTCGCAAGATCGGCCCGGCGCTGGCGGCGGGCTGCACCATGATCGTGAAGCCGGCGGGCGAGACCCCGCTGACCATGCTGCTGCTGGCGCAGCTGTGCAGCGCGGCCGGGCTGCCGGACGGCGTGCTGTCGGTGATCACCACCTCGCGGTCGAGCGCGGTCACCGCTCCCCTGCTGAACGACCCGCGCCTGCGCAAGCTGACCTTCACCGGGTCCACCCCGGTGGGCAAGAAGCTGGTCGAGCAGTCCGCGCACGGCCTGCTGCGCACCTCCATGGAGCTGGGCGGCAATGCCCCCTTCGTGGTCTTCGACGACGCCGACCTGGACGCGGCGGTGCAGGGCGCGGTGCTGGCCAAACTGCGCAACGGCGGTGAGGCGTGCACCGCGGCCAACCGTTTCCACGTCCAGAATTCGGTTCGCCAGGAATTCACCGACAAGCTGGTGGCGGCGATGGCCGAGTACCGGCTGGGCAATGGCGTGGACCCGGACACCACCCTGGGCCCGCTGATCAACGAGAACCAGCTCGACACCGTGAGCGATCTGGTCGACGACGCGGTGTCGGCGGGCGCGCAGGTGAGGCTGGGCGGCAAGGCCCCGGGCGGGGCGGGCTGGTTCTACCCGGCCACCGTGCTCACCGACATCCCGTCCCGGGCCCGCATCCTGCGGGAGGAGGTGTTCGGCCCGGTCGCCCCGATCGTCGGGTTCGACACCGAGGCCGAGGGCCTGGCGGCGGCCAACAACACCGAATTCGGCCTGGTCGCATACGTTTACACGCGCAGTCTGGACCGGGCGCTGCGGGTCGCCGAGGGCCTGGAGACCGGCATGGTCGGGGTCAACCGCGGCGTCATCTCCGACCCGGCCGCGCCCTTCGGCGGCGTGAAGGAATCCGGCTTCGGCCGGGAGGGCGGCTACGAGGGCATCGAGGAGTACCTCGACACCAAGTACATCGCCCTGCCCTAGGAAGACGAAGAACCGCCCCGGGGTCGAGACACCCGGGGCGGCCTGGGGATGCTGCATCCGTGGCTCCGCATGCAGCGCGGCTTGTGTGTGCCCGCGATTCGCGACGCACCGCCCGTTGTATCGGGTCGAGCGGCGCTCAGCGTTAACGGACCTTCCCGAGTCGGAAGGTCCGGGGGGCTTCAGGGGTGAAACCCCTGAGAGTCACGAGAGTTGTTAATGCCCGAGCCGGCCGCGGCCCAGACGCAGCAGGAGCATGGCGAGGGTGTGCCCCTCCTGACCCAGCTCGCTGAATCGCTCGAGTACCTTCATCTCGCGGGAGTGGACGAGCTTGGGCCCGCCGTTCGCCATTCTGGTCCGTCCGATGATGCGCGAGACCTCGGTGCGGCGCTTGATGGCCGCGAGGATCTCGGCGTCCAGCTTGTCGATCTCCAGGCGCAGCTTTTCGATCTCCGCTTCGGAGGGCAGCGGGGCGGAGTCCGAGCCGGTGGCAGACTCGGAATGTCCCGTCGTCGAGATGCTCATACTTTCAACTCCTCGTGGTCCAGAACGTGGATCGGCGGGTGGACCCATCCTGTTACCGATCGGTTCTTCACCAAGAATCTGACCTCTCGGCCATACATTGTCCCCCCTGGAAATCATTGTCTCCCCAGGATCGGGCTCAGGTGCACTGCGCCCCGGGTGGGCGGGTGTGTCGCACCGCGGTCGAGCCGGTCATGGGACGAGTCTGCCACGGGGAGGTACCCAAGCAAAACGGGTACGTTTGTGAATCTCCTGAGTTTCCTCCTGTCACACGGTTCACCAGAAGTTCGCCGGACCGGCACTAATCGGACACCTGTGCGATCCCGCCCGACGACTGTCGGTGCGCGCCGGTAGCGTGGATGGGCGATGAATACGACGGCGGCTATGGACGAGCAGAAGACCCAGCAAGCGCGGGGTGGCGGAGCGTTGCTCGAAGGGTTGAATCCACAACAGCGCGCCGCGGTGATGCACACCGGCACCCCGCTGCTGATCGTGGCCGGGGCCGGTTCTGGAAAGACCGCGGTCCTGACCCGTCGTATCGCCTATCTCCTCGACGCCCGCGGGGTGCGGCCGAGCGAGATCCTGGCCATCACCTTCACCAACAAGGCCGCCGCCGAGATGCGGGAACGCGTCGCCGGGCTGGTCGGCCCGCGTGCGGCGGGCATGTGGGTGTCGACGTTCCACTCCAGCTGCGTGCGCATCCTGCGCACCCAGGCATCACTGCTGACGGGGATGAACTCCAACTTCTCCATCTACGACGCCGACGACTCCCGGCGGCTGCTGGGCATGATCATCCGCGATTTCGAGATCGACCCGAAGAAGTACACGCCGCGCCTGCTGGCCACCGCCATCTCGAACCTCAAGAACGAGCTCGTCGACGCCGCCCAGGCCGCGGCCGACGCCGAGACCGAGGAGGCCGAGCTGCCGCGCATCGTGGCCCGGGTCTACGGCGAGTACCAGCGGCGGCTGCGCGCGGCCAACGCCTTCGACTTCGACGATCTGATCGGCGAGACGGTGTCGGTGCTGCAACGGCATCCGCAGGTGGCCGAGTACTACCGCCGCCGCTTCCGGCACGTGCTGGTCGACGAGTACCAGGACACCAACCACGCCCAGTACGTGCTGGTGCGCGAGCTGGTCGGCCATCACCGCGGCGGGGTGTGGGGCGACGACCCGGACACCGGCTCCGAGCATCGGGTGCCGCCCTCGGAACTGTGCGTGGTGGGTGACGCGGACCAGTCGATCTACGCCTTCCGCGGCGCGACCATCCGCAATATCGAGGAGTTCGAGCGTGACTTCCCGGACGCGGAAACCATTCTGCTGGAACAGAACTACCGTTCCACCCAGCACATCCTGACCGCCGCCAACGCGGTCATCGCCCGTAACGAGGGCCGCCGCGACAAGAAGCTGTGGACCGATCAGGGCGACGGCGATCTGATCGTCGGATACGTGGCCGACAACGAGCACGACGAGGCCTCGTTCGTGGCCCGCGAGATCGACCGGCTGGTGGATCAGGGTGACGCCAACTACGCGGATGTGGCGGTCTTCTACCGCACCAACAACAATTCGCGCGCCCTGGAGGAGATCTTCATCCGGATGGGCCTGCCCTACAAGGTGGTCGGCGGCGTCCGCTTCTACGAGCGCAAGGAGGTCCGCGACATCGTGGCCTACCTGCGGGTGCTGGAGAATCCGGACGACGCGGTGAGCCTGCGCCGGGTGCTCAACACCCCGCGCCGCGGTATCGGCGACCGCGCGGAGGCGTGTGTGGCCGTGCACGCCGAGCAGCGGAACATCGGTTTCGCGCAAGCCTTGCGGGATGCCGCGGCGGGCAAGGTCGCGCTGCTCAATTCCCGGTCGCAGAAGGCGATTTCGGGCTTCCTGGAGCTGCTGGAGGAGATCCGCGCGGCCGGGGCCCAGGCCGATATGGACTTCCCCGACGTGGGTTCGATCGTCGAGGCCGTGCTGGACCGCACCGGATATCGGGCCGAGCTGGAGGCCTCCGATGATCCGCAGGACGGCGCGCGGCTGGACAACCTCAACGAATTGGTGAGCGTCGCACGGGAATTCAGTTCCGAGGCGCGCAACAATGTGGAGGCCGCGCGGGACGAGGGCCTGGTGCCCGAGCAGGCCGAGGGCGAGCCGGAGCCGGGGTCGCTGGCGGCGTTCCTGGAGCGGGTCTCGCTGGTGGCCGACGCGGACCAGATCCCGGAAGAGGGTTCGGGCGTGGTCACCATGATGACCCTGCACACCGCCAAGGGCCTGGAGTTCCCGGTGGTGTTCGTGACCGGCTGGGAGGACGGCCAGTTCCCGCACATGCGCGCGCTGGGCGATCCGGCGGAGTTGCAGGAGGAGCGCCGGTTGGCCTACGTCGGCATCACCCGTGCCCGCAAGCGCCTGTATCTGACCCGCGCGGTGGTGCGTTCGGGCTGGGGGCAGCCGGTGTCGAATCCGGAATCCCGCTTCCTGCAGGAGATTCCGGGCCATCTGATGGATTGGCAGCGGCTGGAGCCGACGCCCTCGCAGTCGCAGTCGCGCGGTTTCCGCCGCCGCGGCGAGGACGACGGCCTGGAACGGGATTGGACGCGCGGCGACGGCTGGTCGGACTCCCGCCCCGGCCTGCGCGGTCGCGGCGAGGGCCGGCCCGCCCCGGCGGCGGCCGGGGTGAAGCGCAACAACACCGGTCTGGTGCTGGCGGTCGGCGATCGCGTCAATGACGACAAGTACGGTCTGGGCCGGGTCATCGCGGCGGAGGGTTTCGGCGCGCTGGCCACCGTCACCATCGACTTCGGCACGGCGGGCAAGATCCGGCTGATCCCGTCCTACAGCCGGACCCTGACCAAGCTCTGATCAGCCGAGGCGGCTGAGGACGTCGTAGGCGCGCACGGCGTCCTCGGGGAACACCAGGATCCGGAAGTGGTCCTTCAGATTCCGCCACCGGTGGATGCGCGCCGGGCCCAGCGTGGCGCGCACCCCGTGGTTGTTCAGCAGCTGCCGCACGTGGCGTGCGGACTGCATGTCGTACGCGGTGGCGGCGGCCACCAGCAGTCCGTATTCGCCGTCGCCGGCGCGTGTCCGGAGTTTCATGCTCGACTCCCGTTGTCCTGCTTCGCTTTCAGCACCATCAGCTGCGCGCGCTCCTCATGATGACTCGAGGCGGTGAGGGCCTCGCGCTCGGCGGCCGGATCCGCGGTGAGGAACCCGCCGATTCCGGGTGCGCCCGCGGCTCCGAGCTTGCTCATCTTCTTGGGAACCGGCGCGCCTTGGTATTCCACCGTCCCGAGCGACTGGTGCACCTCGATGTACTCGCCGTGCGGCAGCCGCTTGACGATCCCGGTCTCGATCCCGTGCTCCAGTACCGCTCGGTCGCTGCGCTGTAGTCCCAGGCAGAACCGGTAGGCGACGGTGTACGCCAGGGGCGGCGCCAGCGGTAGCGCGATCCGGAAGAACCAGGTGGTCGCGTTGAGTGAGACATCGAATTTCAGGGCGATGATGTCGTTGACACAGGCGAAGGTGAGCACCAGGTAGAACGCGATCGCCATGGCCCCGATCCCGGTGCGCACCGGCACATCTCGCGGCCGCTGCAGCAGATTGTGGTGCGCGGTGTCGCTGGTGAGCCGCTTCTCGATCCACGGGTAGAGCGGGAGCACCACCAGCACCAGGCCCATCACCACGGCCACCCAGAACGCCGCGGGAATGGTGTAGCGGCCCAGGTAGATCTCCCAGGGCGGCATGAGCCGGGCCAGGCCGTCGGTCCACATCATGTAGAAGTCGGGCTGGGATCCGGCCGAGACCTGGGCGGGGTTGTAGGGCCCGAGATTCCAGATCGGGTTGATCTGGAACAGGCCGCCCATGAGCGCGACGGTGCCGAGGGTGAAGGCGAAGAACGCGCCCTGGTCCAGCGAGAACACCGGGACGATGCGCGCGCCCACCACATTCCGCTCGGTGCGGGCGGGACCGGGGAACTGGGTGTGCTTCTGGTACCAGACCAGGGCGATGTGCGCGCCGATCAAGGCCAGCATGATGCCCGGGAAGAGCAGCACGTGGGTGATGTAGAGCCGCGGGATCAGGACGGTGCCGGGGAATTCGCCGCCGAAGAGGAAGAAGTGGATCCAGGTGCCCACCACGGGGACCGCCATGGTGATGCCGCCCAGCGGTGAGCGCAGGCCGGTGCCGGAGAGCAGGTCGTCGGGCAGCGAGTAGCCGAAGTAGCCCTCGAACATGGCCAGGATCAACAGGATCGCGCCGATCACCCAGGTGGCTTCGCGGGGTTTGCGGAACGCGCCGGTGAAGAACACCCGGAACAGGTGGATGATCATCGACGCCGCGAACAGCAGCGCCGCCCAGTGGTGGACCTGCCGGACGAACAGTCCGCCGCGCACGTCGAAGGAGATGTCGAGGACGCTGCGGTAGGCGGCGGACATCCGCACACCCCGCAACGGCTGGTAGACGCCGTTGTAGGTGACCTCGGTCATGGACGGTTCGAAGTACAGCGTCAGGTAGACGCCGGACAGCAGCAGGATGATGAAGCTGTAGAGCGCGATCTCCCCGAGCAGGAACGACCAGTGCGTCGGGAACACCTTGTTGATGGAGCGTTTCAGGCCCGCGGCGAGGTGATACCGCTGGTCGGCGGCATCGGCGCGGTTCGCGGTGGTGGTCATGACCATGAGACGCCGACGGGTCCCGAAACGTGACATCCAATTACGACAGATTGTCGTAGATCACAGCCACCCGGTGAGCGGTCAGTCCACGTAGCCGCGCTGGATGATCGATTCGACGTCCACGCCCCCGGGCAGGGTGCCGAACGCGATGCCCCAGTCGCCGCCGAACCTGGTCTCGCAGAAGGCGTCCGCGACGGCCGGGTGGCCGTGCCGCACCAGCTGCGCGCCCTGCAGCACCAGCGCCATCAGCTCGACCACGCGGCGGGCCCGGTATTCGATGTCGGCGAAGTCGGTGAGCTCCTTGCCGATCCGGTCGATGGCCTCGTCCAGGTGGCGGTTGCCGCCGCGGGCCAGGTTGACCTCGTTGAAGAACGCCTCGACGGTCTCGGGCTGACGGCCCATGGCGCGCAACGCGTCCAGCGCGGCCACATTGCCCGAGCCCTCCCAGATGGACATGAGCGGGGCTTCCCGGTACAGCCGCGGCATGCCGGATTCCTCGGCGTACCCGTTGCCGCCGAAGCACTCCAGCGCCTCGGCCGCGTGCGCGGGGGCCCGCTTGCACACCCAGTACTTGGTGACCGCGAGCGCGATGCGGCGCAGCGCGGCCTCGGCCGGATCGGAGTCGGCGCGGTCGGTGGCCCCGGCCAGGCGCATCATGACGGTGGTGGCGGCGTCGGATTCGATCACCAGGTCCGCCAGCACGTTTCGCATGGCGGGCTGGTCGATGAGCTTCTTGCCGAACACCTCCCGGTGGCGGGCGTGGTGGGTGGCGAAGACGACCCCGGCGCGCATGCCGGTGGCCGAGCCGATCACGCAGTCCAGGCGGGTCATATTGACCATCTCGATGATGGTCTTGACGCCCGCGCCCTCCGCGCCGACCAGCCAGCCGATGGCGTTCTCGTACTCGAGTTCGGAGGAGGCGTTGGACTTGTTGCCCAGCTTGTCCTTCAGCCGCTGGATGCGCAGCGCGTTGCGGGTGCCGTCGGGCAGCACCCGCGGCAGCAGGAAGCAGGACAGGCCGCCCGGCGCCTGGGCCAGGGTGAGGAACATGTCGCCCATGGGGTGCGAGGTGAACCACTTGTGGCCGACGATGCGGTAGCTGCCGTCCGACAGCGGGGTGGCGGTGGTGGTGTTGGCGCGGACGTCGGAGCCGCCCTGCTTCTCGGTCATGGACATGCCCGCGATGAGACCGGCCTTGGTGGACGGCTCGCGCAGGCCGAAATCGTAAGTGCGCGAGGCGAGCAGCGGCTCGTACTTCGCGGACAACTCCGGATTGTGGCGCAGCGCGGGGACCACCGCGTAGGTCATGGAGATCGGGCACATGTGCCCGGCGTCGGCGATGCCCCAGGTGAAGAACTTGGCGGCGCGGGCGGTGTGCGCGCCCGGCCGGTCGTCGCGCCACGGCGCGCCGTGCAGGCCGTGGGTGACCGCGACATCCATCAGGTTGTGCCAGTACGGGTGGAATTCCACCTCGTCGATGCGGTGGCCGTAGCGGTCGTGGGTGTGCAGGACCGGCGGGTACTCGTTGGCGACCCGGCCCCATTCCTGGGCCTCGATCCCGCCCGCGAGCACGCCCAGTTCCCGCACCTCGGCCTCGGCCCAGCCCGCGCCCTCCCGGTGCAGGCCCTCGATCAGCGCGGGGTTGCGGGAGTTGTCGAACGGGGCGATGGGCGGCACCTGATTGAAGACGTCGTGGGTGTGCATGACGGGTGACTCCTATTCGTGGGGGACGCCGCGGGCTTCGGCGGGGACGCCGAGGGCGCGCAGGGCGAAGGCGACCAGTTCCGGCAGCACCGACTCGCTCTGGAGCTGCTGGGAGAGCGGTCCGACCAGCACCTCGCCGATCGCGCCGACCAGCGCGGTGGCGGAGGTCGCCGGATCCTGTGGCGGCAGTTGGCCATTGGCGATGCCGTCGGCGATGGCGGCCACGTAGGTCTCGGCGAAGGCCCGGCGGAAGCGCAGGCGTTCGGCGTCGACGGCGGTGTCCACGGGCTCGGCGAGCAGCACGTAGGCGAGTTTGGGGTTCTTGAGGGCGCGGCCCGCGAAGGTCTCGACGGCCGCGGTGACCCGATCGGAGGCGGTGCGGCCCTCCCCCGCCGCGCCCGCCTCGGCGACGGCGTCGACCTCGCGGGTGACGACCTCGCGGAAGACGGCGGTGACGAGTTCGGCCTTGCCGCTGAAGTTCTTGTAGACGGTGCCGGTGGCAACCCCGGCCTCGGCGGCGACGGCGGCCATGGACAGTCCGGAGAAGCCGTCGCGGGAGAGCACGGTCATGGCCGCGCGCACGATCGACCCTGATTGAGCGTCCAGACGGGCCTGGACCGCCGGGGTTCTCCGATAGGCCATGCAAGAAGTGAACCACTCGTTCATTTCTTGACGCAACCCCCTGTTTACGGCGTAACGTCGGCCCCGTGACAGTACGAGTGGAGCGCAACGGCCCCGTCTACACCGTGATCCTGCACCGCCCCGGAGCCCGCAACGCGGTCGACGGACCCACCGCGAAAGCCCTGGCCGACGCCTTCCGCGACTTCGACGCCGACCCCACCGCCGCGGTCGCCGTGCTGTGGGGCGACGGCGGCACCTTCTGCGCCGGCGCCGACCTCAAGGCGCTGGGCACCGAACGCTCCAACCAGGTCACCGAGGACGGCGACGGGCCCATGGGTCCCACCCGCATGAAACTGTCCAAGCCGGTCATCGCGGCGGTCTCCGGCTACGCGGTCGCGGGCGGCATCGAGCTGGCGCTGTGGTGCGATCTGCGAATCGCGGAGCAGGACAGCACCTTCGGCGTCTTCTGCCGCCGCTGGGGCGTGCCGCTGATCGACGGCGGCACGGTACGGCTGCCGCGCATCATCGGCGAGGGCCGGGCCATGGATCTGATCCTCACCGGCCGCGCGGTCGGGGCCACCGAGGCGCTGCAGATCGGCCTGGTGAACCGGGTGGTGCCGAACGGCGAATCCCGGCGCGCCGCCGAGGAACTCGCGCTCGAACTGGCGGCGCTGCCGCAGACCTGCCTGCGCTCGGACCGGATGTCGGTGCTGGAGCAGGACGGGCTCGAGGAGCCGGCGGCGATCTCCAACGAGCTGCGGCACGGCATGAAGGCCCTCATGGACGGCGCGCTCGACGGCGCCCAGCGCTTCGCGGCGGGTGCGGGACGGCACGGCGGCAGCGCGTAGCGGAAGCCCCGTATACGCCCGGCAGCGCGCTGCCGGACCGATCGGTACGCTAGCCGTTCGATGAATCGGCTGAGCGTGCTGGACGAGATCTTCCTGCGGTCGCATCGGGGTCTGGGCACCCCGATCGTCCTGCAGGGACTCTGGCGTACCGCCGAACCCGTGCATCCGGCGCTGCTGTGGCGGGTGCACCGCGATCTGCGCACCGGGCCGCTGGGCCGGCGCGTGGTCCGCTCCCGGGTGCCCGGGGCGCGGCCGCGCTGGCAGCCCAACGAGTCCGCCTACCCGTTCACCATGACGAGCGAGCCGATTCCGGTCGCCGCGATCCTCGACTGGGCCGACCGGCAGGGCGAGGACCTGAACCCGGAGACCGGGCCCGGCTGGCGGCTCTCGGCGGCGCGGCTCGACGACGGCGGCTGCCTGGTCGCGCTGACCTGCTCGCACGCCCTGGCCGACGGGCGCGCGCTGACCCTGGCCATCGACAACGCGCTGTCGGGCATTCCGCTCGCGGCTCCCGTTGCGGGACATTCGGATTGGGCCGACGCACGCGGCATGTGGGCGACCGTGCTGGGCGGAACCGCTCGCGCGCTGCGCCGCGGCATCCCGGCGCGACCGGTCCCCGACGCCGACCGGAAGACGGTGTCGGGCGGCAGGAAATCCGGTGACCGACCGGCCACCCGTTCGACCGTGCTGCAGATTCCGGCCCGCGACTGGAATCGGGTCGCCGTCGCGCACGAGGGAACCGCCAACAGCCTGTTCGTGTACGTGATCGCGAAAATGCTGTGGGCGGCCGGATTCCAGCCCGACACCATCGCGGCCAGCCTCCCCGTCGACACCCGCGACGAACCACGCGTGGACAACGACATGTCCATGACCGAGATCGCCATCGCCCGCGACGACACCCCGGTCTCCCTGCGGCAGCAGGCCCGCCGGGCCTATGAGCACCGCATGACCAGTCCCGGCGGCATCCCCGAGGAACTGCTGCAGGTCATCCCCGACCGCTGGGCGTACCGGCTGGCCAAGGGCGCGGGCGAGCGCGACATCCTGTGCTCCAATATCGGCAACCTGCCCGAATCGCTACTGGCGCTGGGGCCGCACGCCTGCACCGGGGTGGCTGCGCGCGCCATCCACCCGGGGCTGCGGCTGGACGCCCTGCCCCGCACCCGGCTGTCCGGGTACCTGACCCGGATCGCCGACACCTACACGCTGTCGCTGGTGAGCCTGGACCCCGACGCCGTCCCCACGGCCGCGGCGCTCACGGCGCTGGCCGACGCGCAACTGTCCGCGCTCGGCCTGCCGTACACGCGCTGGTGATGTCGCTCAGGTGAGCGCCGGAATCCGGACCCCTTGCCACGCCAGGCGTTTGGTGCGGTCCGGGTCGATTTCGACCCGGCTCGGGGAATCGATGATGAGGGTGGCGCGCCGATCCTCCGTATAGGCGGGCCAGGCCGGGAGCGGGGCCCCGGTGCGGGCGAAGGACAACCAGTTGTCCTGGAACTGCTTGGACACCGACCGGAATCCGCGATGCCCGCCCAGTGCCGTCATGGCCCGTCCGATACCGGTGTCGACCGCGCCGAACACGGGGATCAGATCGAGGGCGTGGGTCGCGCCGAAACCGCTCAAATGCACTGCGCGCGGGGCGAAGTCGTAGCGGTAGGCGTAGGTCGGCGCGAACCGGCTGTGCGCCTCCATGACCCGGACCGAGGGCCGCCAGAAGGTGAAGTCGCCGCCCATCCGGACGGTGGCCTTCCTGCCCGGGAAGCCGGGATAGGCGGCGGCGACCCGGGATTCGACGGCCGCGCCGTATTCGGACAGCGCGTCGTGCAGGCGTTCCTCCGAGGTCGGCATGGTCCGGCCGAGTTTGGTGAAGATGGGGCCCTCGCCGTCGGCCTCGAGGGCCTGGTCGACGTGGCGCAGCAGCCAGCGCATGCGGTCGGGGGTGGTGGGCAGGGTGTCGTCGATGCGTACGAACAGGGTGGCCTCGTCGCGGTTGGTGCCCAGGATCAGCGGCACCCGGTGCGCGGTGCCGTTGGCGAACGCGGCGACCGGTGCGGCGGGCAGGAATTCGCCGTCCACCACCGGGGCGACCGGGAACAGGCCCGGCTGCTCGTGCATGACGCGGGCCAGCGCGCGATCGACGCCCTTGCGAATGTCATTGGCCCCGGCGGCGCTCAGGGCCTTCGCGGCCTCGGCGGGGTCGATGCCGAGTTCGTCGAGGCAGCGGCGGGCGAAGAGGCGGGCCTCGGCCTGGCTCGGCGCCCAGTCGGCGGGCGCGCTCTGCGCGATGCCGCGATGGAACAGCCCGGCCGCGGCGGGGGTCGCCATGAGCGACAGCACCGCGTGCGCGCCCGCGGATTCACCGAAGATGGTGACGTTGCCGGGGTCGCCGCCGAAGGCCGCGATATTGCGCTGCACCCACTCCAGGGCCGCGACCTGGTCCCGCAGGCCCAGATTGGAGTCGAATTGCCGGTCGGGCGTGGAGTATTCGCCGAAATCGACGTACCCGAACGCGCCCAGCCGGTAATTGATCGACACCACGATGACGTCGCCGCGGACGGCCAGCCGCGCACCGGAATACAGTCGCAGCGCGGAGGTTCCGATCATGTACCCGCCGCCGTGAATGAACACCATCACCGGCCGCGGCGTCCCCGACGGCGAGTTCGGCGCCGCCACATTCAGCGTGAGGCAGTCCTCCCCGGTCGCCTGCGCCTGCCGCGGCCCGATCCGGGCGCCGTCACGGTGTTGCATTGCGGCATAGCCGAAGTCGGTCGCGTCCCGCACCCCGGTCCAGGGCTGCACCGGCTGCGGCGCCCGAAAGCGCGAGTCGCCGACCGCCGGCGCGGCGAAGGGAATGGACCGCCAGCGTGAGACGCGGCGGCCCCGGATTCCGCGAACCACCCCGTCCGCGGTCGTGATGTCTGTGGTTGCCACCATTGGAAAAGCGTAGACCCAACGCTGGGGCGCTCCCAGGGCCTACGCTCCCGGACCCCATAGTTGGCGACTCCCGCCACCCCGGGACGAGCGGCTCCCCCACCAGGCCGGGGCAACACCGGCCGATTCGGGAGGCCCGGACGCACCGGGCCGGGCGCGGATCCGGGACCGCTCGTCGACTCGGTCCCGGGGGCGGGTTGTTCGGGTCCCTACTGGAGGTAGCCCTCGACCTGGCGGGCGGAGTTGGGCTGGGCCTCGTCGGGGTTGCGGCCCTGGTCGAGACGGGCGCGGCGCTGGCGGAGCAGGTCCCAGCACTGGTCGAGCTGGACCTCGATCTCGGCGAGCTGGCGGCGTTCGGCCTCCGGGTCGAGTTCGCCGCCGGTGGTCTGGGCGCGCAGCTCGTGCTCACGATCCACGAGGTCCTTGATGCGCGCGTGGATGTCCTTTTCGGTCATGCGGTCCACTGTACGACCCGGGCCAGCGCGTTTCCGGCCAACCGGACCGCGCCGGGCAGGTCCGCCGCGGGCAGGGCGGCGTATCCGAGGGCTATGCCGAAGATGTGCCGGGAGCCGACGTGATGGCGGGACAGGCCGTCCAGGTAGACGCCGTCGGCACGGGACGCGGCGATCGCGCGATCCTCCTGCTCCGCGCTCGCGAGGGGGACGTAGACGTGCGAACCCGCGTCGTCGCCACGCACCTCCAGACCGTGGCGGCGCAGCTCCTCCAGGACGAGGGCGCGGCGGGCGGGCATGTCGCGGCGCAGGCGGCGCAGATGCCGGGCGAGGTCTCCCGCGCGGGCGAATTCGGCCACCACCTGCTGTCCGGCGGGCGAGGGGCTGGTGCCGGTGAGTTCGCGGTGGGCGAGCACGGCCTCGGTGACGGCGGGATCGGCCACCAGCCAGCCGGTTCCGAGCGTCGGGGTGAGGATCTTGCTGGTGGTGCCGAGGTGCACGACCACGTCCGGGGCGAGGGTGGCCAGCAGGGGCAGCGGCGCGGTGTCGTACCGCAATTCGCCGTCGTAGTCGTCCTCGATCACGAGGGCTCCGGTGCGGCGCGCGAATTCGATGAGCTGCACCCGCCGCGCCGCGGGCATGCGCGCGCCGAGCGGAAACTGGTGCGCCGGAGTGCAATACACCATGCGCGCGTGCTCGGGGAGCAGTTCGACGCGCAGTCCGTCGGCGTCGACCGGCACCGGCACCAGGCGCGCGCCCGCCGCCCGGAACGCGCCGCCCGCCCGCTGATACCCCGGATCCTCGATCGCCACGACATCGCCGGGCCGCAGCAGCGCGGCCGCGAGTTCGCCTGCCGCCGCGCTGGTTCCGGCGGTGGCGAGCACGGTCGATCCGCTGCCCGCGCCCAATCCCCGATGCCGCAGCAGGTGTTCCACCACGGCTTCGCGATACGCGGCCTCCCCGCGTCGATCCCGCCGGATCACCGGCATCCGATCCGACGCGGACCGCCAGGCGCGCCGCCACGCGGCGGCGTCGATGGCCTCGATCGAGGGCGCTCCCGCACCCAGATCCAGCAGCCCGGCCAGCGGGTCGACCCGCTGCGGCCCGTCCCCCTGCGCGTCCACCCGCGGCGGCGTGGCCGTCAGATATGTCCCCGACCCGTGCCGGCCGTCCAGCCACCCCTCCGCATGCAACTGGTCATAGGCGGCCGTCACCACCGTCCGGCTCACCCCCAGCCGAGTAGCCAACTCCCGCGACGACGGCAGCCGATCGCCCCCGCGCAGCGCCCCGCTGGTCGCGGCCCGCCGCAGCCCATCGGCCACCTGCACGGCCAGCGGCTCCCGCCCCTCCCGTTCGATGGCGAACGGCAGATCGTCGTCGACCAGGCGATTCCCGCGCAAGTGGCCTCCTGATATCCCGGCGAACAGTCGATATCAGGATGCCACTCGACGCCTCCGAACCTGCGAGACGAGGGCATAGAGAACAAATCCCGCACCGGCGCCGGTGATCGCGTAGATCGTCATGTGCCGGACGCAGTCGTAGAGACTCACGTCCGCGATCGGATCGGTGCGAGCGTAGAGGGCCGCGACCGCCGCGACCCCGATCAGCGCGGCCGAGACCCAGCCGCGCCAGGGATCCTGAGCAACGGGCCGCGCCCCTCGATACCACGCGATCGCATACCCCGCGAGCAGCACCATGCCGCCGACGGACGAGACGTATCCGATCACGTTGTACACCCGATGCGGCCCGATCACCGACTCCCGCAACACTTCCCAATGCCGTACCGCGATACCGTCGGTGTGGGTGAACTCGTCCCAGGCCAGGTGCGTCATCGCGCCGACCATCAGGGCCGCGACGGCCGCCACCCCGCCCGGCCGACTCCCGCCGATCGCCTTGCCGAGCATTCCCTGCACGGCGCCGCGCAGTCCCCACGCGACCGCGACCAGGATCGCCCCGAGCAACGCGTCCGCCGGCAGCCCCCACGGCGCGTGCGTCACCGAACCATCCACACCCGTCCACAGGTAGTAGGGCAGGTCCGGCACGATGCTCCCGGCGACGAGCCCGGGAAACCACAACGCCCGCCGCAAGGGCAGGACGGCCGCCGGATGCGCCAGCGTGAACGGCACGAATCCCCCAAAGTGGTCTGCGAATCTTCCGAAGAATTGGCTATTCAACAATGCCAATTCCCGGCCGAAACTGGTCATATGAGTGAGACAGCGACGACCCGGACCCCATTGTCACCCACCCCGCGCAGCAGCCTCACCCGGTCCAAGGAGCGGGGCCGCACCGACCGCGCCGACCTGGACGCCATCCTCGACACCGGCATGCTCTGCCACCTCGGCGTCCTGCTGCACGGCGCCCCGGTGGTCATCCCCACCATCTACGGCCGCGACGGCGACACCCTCTACCTGCACGGCTCCACCGGCGCCGGCAACCTGCGCGCCGCCATGACCGGCGACGTCTCCCTGACCGTCACCCACGTCGACGGCATCGTCTACGCCCGCTCCGCCATGCACTTCTCCATGAACTACCGCTCGGCCGTCATCCACGCCCGCCCGGTCGAAGTCACCGACCCGGCCGAACGCATGCACGCCCTCCGCGTCATCGTCGAGCAGGCCGCCCCCGGCGCCTGGGACTCGGTCCGCTCCCCCGACAAGAAGGAAATGGCCGCCACCGCGGTCCTGGCCCTCGACCTGACCGAGGCCTCGGTGAAGATCCGCACCGGCGGCCCCCGCGACACCCCGGAGGACATCGAAACCGGCGGCGTGTGGGCCGGAGTCCTACCCCTCCGCCAGGTCTTCGACGCCCCCATCCCGGCCGCGGATCTGGAGCCGGGCATCGAGGTTCCGAACCACGTCTCGGAGCGGTGTAGCGAAACCGTAGTAATGGTGTAGCAGGTCACGTAGGCTGGGATTATGACGAGTCCAGCGGAGCTTCCGGAGATCCCTCAGCGGGAGCTGCGGAACGACGCGAGCCGGGTCCTGCGCGAGGTCCGCGCCGGGCGTTCCTACACCATCACGGTCGACGGAACCCCGGTCGCGGATCTGGTTCCGCACCGGAATCTCCGCCGGCGCGCGGCCGTTCCGCTCGCCGAAGCCATCGCCGCGTTCAGCGGACCGTCCGGTGCCGCAACGGAGGTGCCGAGCTATCCGGGTGAACTCGTCGACGATTCGCTCTACGACCCGTACGACCGGGCCTATCGCCGTGGGGAATTCGCCGAGGAGGGTGGCGAATGAGCCTGGTACCCGTTCGCGGCCTGGTCGATACGAATGTGCTCATTCTGCTCGAGGCCTTGGACCCGGATGAACTCCCAGGCGAGTTGGTCGTCAGCGCGGTGACGATGGCCGAGCTCGCGGCGGGCCCGCATTTCGCGACCGAACCGGGTGAACGCGCCCGGCGGATCGAGCGACTCCAAAATGCGGAAGCCCTGTTCGAGCCCCTCCCGTTCGATACCCGGGCGGCCCGGCGGTTCGGGCACATCGTCGCGTCGGTGCTCGCGGCCGGGCGCAATCCCAAGCCTCGCCGGGTCGACTTGATGATCGCCGCTATCGCGTCCGTGCACGGTGTGCCGTTGTTCACGGTCAATCCGGATGATTTCACCGGTCTGGCCGGGTTGGTCGATGTCCAGAAGGTCACCCACCCGGACAATCGCTGACCGGCTATTTCAGGAGGCGGGACATGCGGCGGTCGGCGAGGATCTTGCCGGCGGTCTGGCAGGTGGGGCAGTACTGGAAGGACTTGTCGGCGTAGGAGACTTCGCGGACGGTGTCGCCGCAGACCGGGCAGGGCAGGCCGGTGCGGGCGTGGACCTGGAAGCCGGAGCGTTTCTCGCCCTTGAGGCGGGCGGCGTCCTGGCCTACCGAACGCAGGATGGCGTCGGAGAGGGTGGCGCGCATGGCCGAGTAGAGGGCGGTCAGCTGCTGGGGGTTGAGGGTGCCCGAGTTGGCGAAGGGGGAAATCTTTGCGGTGTGCAGGATTTCGTCGGAGTAGGCGTTGCCGATGCCGGCCATGAGGGTCTGGTCGGTGAGGGCGTTCTTGACCCGTTGGGAGGTGCTGCCGAGGATCTCGGCGAATTCGGGTTCGCTGACCGCCAGGGCGTCCGGTCCCAGGCGGGCGATGCCGGGCACCGAGAGCGGGTCGGCCGTAATCCACACGGCCAGCCGTTTCTTGGTGCCCGCCTCGGTGAGATCGAAGGCGGGCGTGGCCCCTTCGGGGGTGAAGAAGTGCACGCGCAGCGCGAGCGGGCCTTTGCCGGGCTTGGGCGGATTGGCTCCCGGCTCGTCGATCCACCGCAGCCAGCCGCCCCGGGACAGGTGGGTGATCAACCACAGCCCGTCGCAATCCATTCCGAGGTGCTTGCCCCAATGCCCCACCCCGGTGACGTCGCGCCCCGACAGCGCCGTCACCGGCGGATCGAAGGTCTTGAGCACGCTCAGCGCGGCCACGTCCACCCGGCCGACCACCGCCCCCACCGCATGCTCGGCCAGAAACTGCTCGAGCGCCACTATCTCCGGTAGTTCGGGCAACGGATCTCCTCCAATCCCCGAGGCATCCATCCGGGCCTGCCGACCCGGACGATCGCCTCTCACCCTAGCCGCCCCCGCCGACACCCCCGGGATTCAGCGCGACCAGCGGTTCGCCCTCAGTCGCGGAACTGCTGACGCAGCAGGTAGCGCTGAACCTTGCCGCTCGGGGTCTTGGGGAGTTCGGGGACGTAGTGGATGCGGCGGGGGTAGACGTGAGCGGCCAATTTCCGTTTGACCAGGTGCTGGAGGTCGGTGGTGAGGGTGTCGTCGGGGTCGATTCCGGGGGTGGCGACGGCGACCGCGATGAGCACCTCGCCACGCAGTTCGTCGGGGACGCCGATGACGGCGGCCTCGGAGATCGAATCGTGCTCGGTGAGGACGCTTTCCACCTCGAAGGGTCCGATGCGGTAGCCCGCCATCAGGATGACGTCGTCGTCGCGGGAGGCGAAGGTGAGGTAGCCGTCGGCGTCGCGGGAGGCGACGTCGCCGGTGAGGTACCACCGGCCGTCGGCGGTGAACCGGGCGGCGCTGGCTTCGGGGGCGTCGCGGTACTCACGGAAAAGCAGCAGTGGACTGGAGGTCGCGATGGCCACCCGGCCGGGCTGCCCGACCGGCGCCGGATCGTCGGAGTCCAGGCCGAGGATCTCGACGGTGTAGCCGGGCATGGGGTGGCCCATGGACCCGATCTTGATGTCGGCGATCAGGTCGGGATGCCAGGCGTTGACGACGGTCATGCCGGTCTCGGTCTGCCCGTAGTGGTCGCGGATCTCCAGTCCCAGTACCTGTTTCGACCAGGTGATGACGTCGGGGGTGAGCGGTTCTCCCGCCGAGGACAGGCGGCGCAGTCGCACCCCGTCGGGCACAGGGCTGTTGCGCAGCGCGCGGTACACCGTGGGTGCGGCGGCGAAGTTGGTGACGCCGAAACGGTCCAGCACCCGCCAGGTGAGGGCGGGGTCGAAGGCCGAGCACACCAGCATGCTGCGTCGACCGGTCGCCATGGGCGCCAGGATGGCGATGTAGAGCCCGTACGCCCAGCCGGGGTCGGCGATGTTCCAGAACACGTCGCCGTCGGCGTAGTCGATGCCGTATTCGAGGTACATGACCACCCCGGCCATGCCGCCCAGCCGCATGGGCACGGCCTTGGGTTTGCCGGTGGTGCCGGAGGTGAACAGTTCCACGAGTACGCCGTCACCGCCGATGGCCACGGATTTCGGTGCGGGCCCGGTGTTCTGGAGCAGATCGGCGAAGGCGATGTCGCCGGCTTCGGGCGCTCCGGTGGTGATGACCCGCCAGTCGCGTTCGGCCGGGAGGTCCGCGCTCGGCGCGAGTTTGGCCCGCTGGTCGCCGTCGGTGATGACGAATGTCGTGCCGTTCCCGGTGACGCGCAGAGCGATCGCGCCGGGAGCGAAGGCGGTGAACAACGGTACGTGCACGGCCCCGAGCCGCCACACGGCCAGCAGCGCGATCACCAGTTCCTGCGATTTGCCCATCAGGGTGGCGACCCGATCACCTTCCGCCACACCGAGTTCGGCGAGCGCCGCGGCGACCCGCTCGGACTTCTCGCGCAGTTCACCGAATGTCACGTCGACACTGGACAGGTCCGGCTGCACGAAGGTGAAGGCCACCGCGTCGCCGGGGTGCCGGTCGCACAGCAGCTCGGCCGCGCAGGCATCGGCGGCCCCGTACTCGTCACGTAGTTCCAGGGCCCGCTGGATCGGGGTCGTCATGCCGCACCTCCACACGCGAGGGGGTCCCCAGCCCGTTGTCCAACCCCAGGCTGTGACCCCCGCTACACCGTCGCCCCGACTATTGACGCTTCGCCAGTAAGAGTCAATAGCCGCGCGCCGGATCCCGTCAGAGGGAGCGGCGCAGGAGGTAGATGTCCATGATCCAGCCCTTGGCCTCCCGGAGGGCGGCGCGGCGGCGGGTGATGCGGGATTCGACGACGCGCAGCGGGCCTTCGATGACGACCTCGTCGGGCATGCCGAGGTAGGCGCCCCACCAGATGTAGATGTCGTCGCCGGGCAGCTGGGTGAACGAGCATTCGCCGTCGAGCATGACCAGGGTGGATTGGCCGTCGGCCAACCCTTCGTCGCGAAGCCGGCGGCCGGTGGTGATGTGGAGGGGTTCGCCGATCTCGTGCAGGACGGTCCGGTGGGCCGCGGCGAGGGCCTGCACGCTGGTGATGCCGGGGATGACCTCATAGTCGAATTGGATGCGGCCGCGGTCGAGGACGCGTTCGACGATGCGCAGGGTGCTGTCGTAGAGGGACGGGTCGCCCCAGACGAGAATGCCGCCGACGCCCTCGGTTCCGGCGAAGGCCCGTTCCAGGAGTTCGGCGCGCGCCTCGTGCCAGTCGGCGACCACGCCCTGGTAGGCGGCGTCGGCGCCACGCGCGGGCACGCTGCGATCGCGCGGCGGGTCGGTGATCTCCACGACCGTGTGCCGATGCTGGACGTGTTCGGCCAGGATCGCCGCGCGCACGTCGGTGAGCTCCTGTTTCTCGGCCCCCTTGCCGATCAGGAAGAACACGTCCACCTGGCGCATCGCCTTGACGGCCTGCACCGTCACCTGGTCCGGGTCCCCCGCCCCGATTCCGATCACAAACAACTTTCGCACGGTGCGTAAGCTTGCCAGGCGTGGAGAGCGCCCGAGATACCCAGTACGAGGACCTGCTCCGACTGGTGCTGGAGTCCGGCACCCCGAAGGCGGATCGCACCGGCACCGGCACCCGCAGCATCTTCGGACATCAGCTGCGCTACGACCTGTCGCAGGGCTTTCCGCTGATCACCACCAAGAAGGTGCATCTCAAGTCGATCGTCTACGAGTTGCTGTGGTTCCTGCGCGGCGATTCCAATGTGAGCTGGCTGCGCGAGCACGGCGTCACCATCTGGGACGAATGGGCCGACAAGCAGGGCGAATTGGGCCCGGTCTACGGCGTGCAGTGGCGGTCGTGGCCGAGCCCGGACGGCACCCACATCGATCAGATCTCGCAGGTGCTGCAGACGCTGCGCACCGACCCGGACTCGCGCCGCATCATCGTGTCGGCCTGGAACGTGGCCGAGCTGGACAAGATGGCCCTGGCCCCCTGCCACGCCTTCTTCCAGTTCTATGTGGCCGACGGCAAGCTGTCGTGCCAGCTGTATCAGCGCAGCGCGGACCTGTTCCTGGGCGTGCCGTTCAATATCGCCAGCTACGCGCTGCTGACCCTGATGGTGGCGCAGCAGACCGAACTGCAGCCCGGCGAGTTCATCTGGACCGGCGGCGACGTCCACATCTACGACAATCACGTGGAGCAGGTGCGGGAGCAGCTGACCCGTGAGCCGTACCCGTTCCCGAAGCTACACCTGCGTCCCGCCCCCTCGTTGTTCGACTACGCCTACGAGGACGTGGAAATCGAGGGCTACCAGCATCATCCGGCCATCAAGGCGCCGGTGGCGGTGTGAGCAGAACCGTCGGCCTGATCTGGGCGCAGACGACGCGGGGAATCATCGGGCGGGACAATACGATTCCGTGGCGGGTGCCCGAGGATATGACGCATTTCAAGGACGTCACCTTCGGTCATCCGGTGGTGATGGGCCGCAAGACCTGGGATTCACTGCCCGTGCGTTTCCGCCCGTTGGACGGCCGCCGCAATATCGTCGTGACCCGGCAGCCGGAGTGGGCGGTGGACGGCGCGGAGCGCGCGGGTTCGCTGGCCGAGGCGCTGGAGATGACCGGCGACAAATCGGTGTGGATCATGGGCGGCGGTGAGATCTACCGCGCGGCAATGCCTTTCGCGACGGAGCTGATGGTCACCGAGATCGACGCGGATATCGACGGCGACACCGTCGCCCCGGCGATCGACCGGCAGTGGCGGGCCGAGGCGGCCGATTGGCGGGAGTCGTCGTCGGGTCTGCGCTATCGATTCCGGCGTTATACGCGCCCTCGCAAGCCCGGAGTGACGGGGCGATAACGCGCGTATTCCTCCTCCGGCAATTCCTGCACACACCGCGTCGAAACCGCCGAGCGCCCCGGGTGTGTCCGGCATACTCAGCGATACTCCGGCGAAAGGCAGTCCATGGACAAGAAGTCGCTGACCGCGGTTGCTCGCCAGCAGCTGAAGCTGGCCGCCACGGCGTCGAGCGGGCGTAGTTCGTCGACCATCTACGGCGGCCACGCGCATTCGCTGCGGCAGACGGTGATCGCGTTGACGGCCGGACAGACGTTGGCCGAGCACGAGAATCCGGGCGAGGCGACGCTCATGGTGATCAGCGGGGTGCTGGTGTTGATCAGTGGCGCCAACGAGTGGAAGGGCTCGGCGGGCGATCTGATTGTGATCCCGAACGCGCGGCACAGTGTGAAAGCCATCGATGACGTGGCGTTTCTGCTGACCGTGGCCAAGTAGCCCACCGGGGCGTTCGCGCGGCGCGAACCCGACCCGGACGTACCGGACGGTTCGATGGTCGGCGGCAGGGCCTAGGCTGGTGCCCATGGGTGAGCCACAGCCGATCCTCGACCCGCTCACGCCGGCAGCCATCTTCCTCGTCGTCACCATCGACGAGGGTGGCGAGGCGGTGGCGCGGGATTTGCTCGCAGATCTGCCCGGGTTGCGCCGTTCGGTCGGTTTCCGGGTGCCCGGTTCCGGCCTCGCGTGCATCGCCAGCATCGGGTCCGCCGCCTGGGACCGCTTGTTCGCGGGGCCGAAACCCGCACAGCTGCACGAGTTTCCGGGCTACCAGGGCGAGCAGCACCAGGCCCCGGTCACGCCGGGCGACCTGCTGTTCCACATCAAGGCCGAAACCCAGGACGCCTGTTTCGAATTGGCGATGAAGATCGCCGAGCGGCTGTCCGGGGCGGGCACGATCGTGGATCAGACGGTGGGGTTCCGCTATTTCGAGCAGCGCGATCTGCTCGGCTTCGTGGACGGCACCGAGAATCCGGAGGGTCAGCTGGCCGTCACCGCCGCACTGGTGGGTGACGAGGATCCCGAATTCGCCGGTGGCAGTTACGTGACCGTGCAGAAATACCTGCACGACCTGGATTCGTGGAAGTCGCTCTCGACGACCGAGCAGGAAAAGGTCATCGGGCGAACCAAACTCGACGACTACGAACTCGACGCCGCCGAACAGCCCGCGAATTCCCATGTGGCCGTGAACGATCAGGACGTCAGCGGCAATATCGTGCGCGCCAACATGCCGTTCGGCTCGGTCCAGGACGGTGAGTTCGGCACCTACTACATCGCCTACGCCGACGATCCGGCCGTGACCGAGACCATGCTGACCCGCATGTTCCTGGGCAGCCCGGACGCCGCCTACGACCGCATCCTGGATTTCTCCACCGCCGTCACCGGTACCTCGTTCTTCACCCCGCCCGCCGCGTTCTTCGACGCGCTGCCCGACGCGCCCGCCCCGGCGGCGGTCGCGGCCGCGCCGGAATCCAATGGCGCGGGCGGCGGAAACGGATCGCTGGGAATCGGGACGCTGCGAAATCGTTGAGTAGCTACGAAATCGTCGAACCGACAAGGAGCTGACGTATGAACAACCTGCATCGCGAACTGGCGCCGATCACCTCGGAGGCCTGGAAGGCCATCGAGGAGGAGGCGACGCGAACCTTCAAGCGGCACATCGCCGGTCGCCGCGTGGTCGATCTGTCCGGACCGCACGGGGTCGACTACTCCGCGGTCGGCACGGGCCGCACCACGGCGATCGAATCCCCGGGCGAGGGGGTGCAGGCGCGGCAGCGCGCGGTGGTGCCGCTGGTCGAATTGCGGGTGCCGTTCACGCTTTCCCGCACCGAGCTCGACAATGTGGAACGCGGAGCGCAGGACGCCGACCTGGATCCGGTGAAGGCGGCCGCCAAGAAGATCGCGTTCGCGGAGGACCGTGCGATCTTCGAGGGCTATCCGGCGGCGGAGATCCAGGGCATCCGGGCCGCCACCTCGTGCGAGCCGGTGAAGCTGCCCGGTGACGCGCGCCTGGCCCCCGAAGCGGTGGCGCAGGCGTTGAGCAAGCTGCGGCTGGCCGGTGTGGACGGTCCGTATTCGGTGCTGCTGTCCGCGGACCTGTACACCGCGGTCAGCGAGACCTCCGATCACGGTCACCCGATCCGCACGCACATCGAGCGGCTC
Organism: Nocardia sp. NPDC005825; assembly: GCF_040630175.1. Lineage (NCBI taxonomy): Bacteria > Bacillati > Actinomycetota > Actinomycetes > Mycobacteriales > Nocardiaceae > Nocardia > Nocardia sp. NPDC005825. The sequence goes on along the minus strand of NZ_JBEXXC010000007.1, from coordinate 375,478 downwards.
ATCGACGGCGAGATCATCTGGGCGCCGGCTATCGACGGCGCGTTCGTCCTGTCCACGCGCGGTGGTGATTTCGATCTGCAGCTGGGCCAGGACCTGTCGATCGGCTATCTCTCCCACGACGCGGAGACGGTGCAGCTGTACTTCCAGGAGAGCCTGACGTTCCTGGTGTACACCGCCGAGGCGGCGGTCCCGCTCGAAGCGTGATCAGGTGATGCGGAAGCGGTTTCGATACTCCGTCGGCGTCGTGTCCAGCGTGCGCCGGAAGGCCCGGGTGAGGGTGTCGGTGGTGTTGAAACCGCTCAGCGTCGCCACCCGTTCCAGGGTGTGATCGGTCGTCTCGAGCTGGTTGCGCGCGAATTCCACCCGCGCGGACTCGATGTAGGCGGCCGGGGTGGCGCCGAGGTCGGTCTTGAAGATGCGGGTCAGCTGCCGTTCGCTGACGTGCGCCTGGGCGGCGAGGTCGGCGACGGTGAGCTGGTCGCCGAGGTGGCGGGTGATGTAATGCCGCAGGTCATCGATGCGCCGCGTGGTCGAGACGGGTTCGAGTGACACGCTGAACTGGCTCTGCCCGCTGGGCCTTTTCAGGAACATGACCAGCTGCCGCGCCACCCGCAGTGCGAGGGCGTCGCCGAAGTCGTCGGCGACCAGGGCGAGCGCCAGGTCGAGGCAGGCGGTGAGTCCCGCTCCGGTCCAGACGTTCTCGTCGCGGATGAAGATCGGGTCGGCGTCGACCTGGACGGCCGGATGCTCGGCGGCGAGCTGGGTGGCGGTGGACCAGTGCGTGGTGGCGCGGCGGCCGTCCAGGAGTCCGGCGTCGGCGAGGATGTGCGCGCCCACGCACACCGAGGCGACCCGCCGGGTCTGTCCGGCGAGTCTGCGCACCCACTCGACCACGGCCGGGTCGCTGAGCGCCCGCACCCGCCCGTCCGCGTCCACCTCGACGGCGCCGGGCACGACCAGGGTGTCGATGCCGCGGTCGCCGATCTCGGCGAAGGTGATGTCGGGCAGCACCCGCACACCCGCGGAGGTGGTCACCGGGTCGAGGGTCTCCGCGGCGAGCGTGACGCGATATCCGGTCTCCCCGTTCATCTCTCGCCGCAGCAGCGCGAAGACCTCGGGCGGCCCGGTCACGTCGAGCAGGTCGACGCGGTCGAACAGCACGATGACCACGAATCGTTCGATGGTGCCCACGGTCCTCCGTCCGCCCGATCCGGCAATGTCCGGATTTGCAGGTTACATGACATTTCCGACACGCCCGCGGGCTCATAGCGTGGACGACGTCCCCCGCACCAGGCGGACCGGACCACGACCCGACCGGAGGAATTCCCATGTCCGCCCAGACCCTGCGCGACCTCAACGGCTTCGATCAGACCCCCGCCACCCTGGCCGAGGCCACCGTGATCCTGGTCGACTACCAGAACACCTACACCCGCGGCGTGATGGAGCTGACCGGCTGGGAGCCCGCCCTCGACGCCGCCGCCGACCTGCTGGCCCGAGCCCGGGCCGCCGGTGCCTCGGTCATCCACATCGTGAACGACGGCGGCCCGGGAACGCCCTACGACATCACCGACGAGATCGGCCGCATCCATCCCCGGGTGGCCCCGATCGACGGCGAACCCGTTGTGGTGAAGACGGTTCCGAACGCCTTCGTCGGCACCGACCTGGCCGCGCACGTGGACGCGGCGGGCCACCAGGATGTCGTGATCGCCGGTTTCATGACCCACATGTGCGTCACCTTCACCACCGAGGGCGCGTTCCTGCGCGGCAATCACCCCACGGTCGTGGCCGACGCGTCCGCCACCCGTCCCCTGCGGTCGGCCGCCGGCGAGGTCGGCGCCGCCCAGCTGCACGAGAGCGCGCTCGCCACCATCGCCGACCTCTACGGCGTCGTGGTCGCCTCCGGCTCCGAGCTGAACTGATCGCGGGTCAGGGCTGGCGGGGCATCGCGCGACTGGTGTGAAGGTAGCGCGTCGCGGCGGTTCCGTCGCCGTTGATCAGGCCGTAGACGGTGTGGCGGCCGCGGATCGGGTGGGCGGCGATGAGGGCGTCGGGGCGCAGGTGCAGCACTTCGATGCGGTCGGGGACCGCGACCAGGGCGGCCTCGGTGGTGAGGGGTTTGGTGGAGAGCCAGGCGCGGCCGTCGGGGTCGACGTCGATGGCGTGCTCGTACATGGCGGAGCGGTAGCGGCCGCTGACGCGGGCGGCGTCGACCGGTTCGGGGCGGGCCGGGGGCACCGGGCGGGCGGGCAGCCGGATGCCGGCGTGTTCCCACAGCAGGTCCTCGACCAGGTCCCGGTAGAGCGCGAATGCGCTTCCGCCATTGGCCAGCAAGGCGATCGCGACGCCGGAGCCGGGCGCGATGCGCAGGAAGGCGTTCTGGCCGAGGGTGCTGCCGTCGTGCCCGAACAGCCCGGTGGCGGCGTCGAACAGCTGCCAGCCCAGTCCCCAGTGGGTGCCGTAGCCGATGTCGGGCACCTCGATGTGGGGCCGGGTCATGTCCCGGACCGCGGATTCGGGGAGCAGGGCGGTCCCGTCCGGGGCGCGTCCGCCGGACAGGTGCAGCCGGGCGAACCCCAGCAGGTCGCGCGCGGACATGGCCAGCCGCGCTCCGGCCGGGGCATTGGAGGCCGGGAGCGCCCACACCGGCGCGGGCACCGGGCCGGTGCCGGGCTCGAATCCGGTGTGCCCGACCGCGGCCCGGAACAGGATGGCCTCGTCGGCGTCGGTGGCCACCCGGGTCAGCCCGAGCGGGGTCACCAGCCTTTCCCGCAGCAGCGTGTCGAAGGGCTTGCCGCGCAACACTTCCAGGATGCGGCCGAGCAGCACGTACCCGCTGTTGCAATAGGAGAACATGGCGCCGGGCCGGTGCACCTGTCCGGCGTCGGCGATGGCGGGCACGAAGTTGGCGACCGCGTCCGCGCCGCGCCCGGTGTCGAGGAACAGGTCGCCGTCGATGCCGGAGGTATGGCCGAGCAGCTGCCGGACCGTGATGGCGGCGGCCGCGTCCTCGTCGCGCACCCGGAATTCGGGCAGGTAGCGCCGCACCGGGGCGTCGAGGTCGAGCAGGTCCTCGGCGACGGCCTGCATGATCAGGGTCGCGGTCCACGGCTTGGTGATCGAGCCGATCTGGAACACCGAATCCGTGGTCGCCGCAACGCCGGTCGCGGTGTTGAGGACCCCGGCGGCCGCGTCGGTGATCCGGCCGCCGGACAGTACCGCGACCTGCGCGCCGGGCACCCCGTACTCCTCGATCAGGTCGCCCAACCGGCGTTCGAGATCGACGGCTGGCACCATGGGTCGCTCCTTCGGGTAATGCTGACCCACACCGCCGGAGGCGGTAGGAGTGGGCATCGTAGGTTAGGTCGGCGACGGCGCCGGTGTCGAGATCGCCCGGCACCCGGGACCGGGGGCGGGTACGGTGACGCGCAGTCGGTAGCGGGAGGCGATGAGCGATGGTGCGGGCGGGCGTGGTGCCGGGACGCCGGATTGCCGGTTACGCGGTGGCGGGCGTGTTCCTGGTCGCGGTGGTCTGTGCCGGGACCATCGGGGTCTTCGGCCTTAATCGGGTGTTCACGGGGTTGTTCTTCGGGGCGGCCGCCGCCGTGGGGCTGTTGATCCTGCTGTTCGGGCGGGACGGGGTGGAGCTGACCGAGGCGGCGATCGTGCGCCGGACGCCGTGGGGCACGTCGACGGTGGCGTGGGATCGGGTGGTGGCGGCGCGGTTCGCGCTCGACGAGCACGGCCGCTGGACGCTGGCGCTGGACCTGACCGACGGTGACGAGCCGCACCGGGAACTGGTGCTGCTGTCCATCCCGCCGGTGCACCGCCCGGTGGCGAGCGCCTACGACCAGCGCAAGCGCGAGCAGGTCACCGAGATCCGAACCATGTTGCGGCAGCGCCGGATTCCGGTGACCATCCTGCCGGAGATCGCCGAGGCGTTGCAGGAGCACTGGAAGATCGCCCCGCCCACGCGTTGATCGCCGGCGGGCCCGCCTCGGCGCCCGGTTAGGGTGGGTGCCGTGATTCGTACCGCGGCACTGGCGCACATCCGGGACCGCCGCATGCTGCAGACCCGGTCCGACGGCAAGACCGTCTTCTACATGGCGGGCGGCAAGATCGATCCGGGCGAGACCCCGGAGATGGCCCTGCACAGGGAGATTCGCGAGGAGCTCGGGGTAGGCACGGCCGGTGTGAGCGAGCTGGGCGTGTTCGAGGCCGAGGCGTACGGGCACGCACCCGGCACCCGCCTGCACATGACCTGCTTCCTGGGCGAGCTCACCGAGGAGCCGCGCGCCTCGGGCGAGATCGCCGAACTGCGCTGGTTCACCCTCGCCGAGTACGCCGCCATGGACGAGGTCGCTCCCGGTTCGCTGCTGGTCTTCCAGCGCCTTCACGCGCTCGGCCTGATCGACTGATCGGTAACCCGGTGTGACGCAACCGAAGACGTCGACCCGTTCGTCCGGCCCGCGCGGGGACGGTCAGCTGGTCTGATCGTCCCCGGTGCCGTCGGACATGGCCCGCGAGTCGTCGGGCGGCACATTGTCGGCGGTCCCCGTGTAGGGCCGGTTCGGGATGCGGGTGGCCGCGGCCAGGCCCACCAGCAGGAACAGCGCCGCGGCCAGCAGGGTGGTGCGGGTGGAGTCGGTGAAGGCCCGGCTCAGCGCGTCCGCGATGGCCGCGCCGCCCCCGTGCTCGCGCACCCCGGGGATGGCGCCACCCGCGGATTCCCGGGTGGCGGTGGCGAGAGTGTCGGCGACGTTCGGCGGCAGCTCCTTGACCGTCGAGAGGCGGCTCGGCAGATCGTGCGCCAGGGCCGCGGACAGCAGCGCACCGACGACCGCGGTACCGAAGGCCGAACCGACCTGCCGCACCGTGCTCTGGGTGGCCGAGCCCTGACCGGAATTGCGCGGCGGCACATCGGCGAGCACGGTCCCGGTCAGCTGGGCCGACGCCATGCCGAGCCCGATGCCGTACCCGATCAGCAGCACCGCCAGCCACCAGCCCGAGATGTGCGGGGTGACGAACAGCGCGGCCAGGGCCACCGCGACGACCTCGAAGGCGAGGCCCAGCTGCACCACCCGCACCGGCCCGAAGCGCCGCACCAGCCCTTCGGCGATCCCCGCGGCCAGGAACGCGCCGACGGCCATGGCGGCCAGCACGTAGCCCGCGCCGAGAGTGGACAGCCCGAGCACGTTCACCATGAACAGCGGCAGCACGAAGAGCAGGCCGAATTCGCCCAGCGCCACCAGGAACGCGGTGATATTGCCCCACCGGAAGCTGGGGATCTTGAACAGCGCCGGATCCAGCAGCGCGGAACGTCCGATCAGATGGCGGTGCTGTTCCCACTTCACGAACAGGTACAGCGCCAGCACGCCCAGCACCAGCAGCACCGGGATCGGCGAGATGGGCGCGCTGACCGGCCATTTCCATCCGGCGATCGGGAACTCCCGCAGCGGTTTCCACCAGCCGTAGGTCTGACCCTCGATGAGCGCGAACACCAGCAGCGCGAAACCCATTGCGCTGAGCAGGAATCCGTCCACGTCCAGGCCGGGCGCGTTCTTGCCGGTGCGAGTCTCGGGCACGAACAGCACCAGCCCGATCAGCACCACGATGCCCAGCGGGATGTTCACCAGGAAGATCCAGGGCCAGGTGAAGTAGGTGGTGAGCCAACCGCCGAGCAGCGGCCCGATGGCGGCGACGCCGGAGATGACCGAGCCCCACACCGCGAAGGCGATGGCCCGGTCGCGGCCGCGGAACAGCGCGTTGACGGTGGCCAGCGTGCCGGGCATGACGCCCGCCGCGCCGATGCCCTGGATGACGCGGCCGAGGATGAGGGGTCCCGCGCTGTGCGCCCGCGCGGCGAGCAGGCTGCCGACCAGGAAGACGATGACGCCGACGGCGAACATGGTGCGTCGTCCGAGCCGGTCGCCGAGGCGGCCGCTGGTGATCAGCAGCGCGGCCAGCACGACCGCGTAGATGCTGTTGATCCATTGCGCCTGAGTGAAATTCAGCCCGAGCTGGTCGATGAGCACCGGCAGCGAGACCGAGACGATGGTGCCGTCGAGCACCACCATGCCCAGGCCCAGCGCCAGGACGCCGAGGGTGATCCACTTCCTGCGCCCCAGATCGGGCCGAATTTCCGTCATCCGTCGCTCCCGCCGCTGAACAGTCGTCCGTGGACGCCGATGTTCCGGTTAGCTGCCTATGCGCGAAATGTCCGTTGCTCAGTGTAGGCCGAGGTTGTTGGACAGCTGAACATTAGCCGGTCGGAAAGGGGAAACGATGCATGCCGGAATCGGATAACTTGGAAATCGTGTCGATGATGAAGGGTTCCAACGTTCCGGTGGCGGCCTCAGAGGTTCGGATCGAACTGGGCTGGGAATCGGGACCCGGGGTCCCCGACGCCGACGCCTCCGCGCTGCTGCTGGCCGGTGGGCGGGTCCGTTCGGACGCCGATTTCGTGTTCTACAACCAGCCCGCGCACGCCTCCGGCGCCGTGCACCACCGAGGCAAGCAGCCCGGACCCGTGGTGGTCGACGCGCTGTCGGTGGATCTGCCGCGGGTGGAGCCGCAGATCGACAGCATCGTGCTGGCCGCCTCCGCGGACGGCGGCACCTTCGCCCAATTCCGGGGGCTGCACGTGCGTTTGATGGATGCCCGCGGGGTAGAACTGGCCCGGTTCGACAGCGCCGACGCCACCTCCGAGACCGCGTTCGTGCTGGGTGAGCTGTACCGCCGCGACGGTGGCTGGAAATTCCGCGCGGTCGGTCAGGGCTACGCCTCCGGACTCGCCGGACTCGCAACCGATTACGGCATCACCGTCGACGACGCGCCCGCCCCGCAGCCGATTCCGCCGCAGCCGGTCGCTCCCCCGCAGCAGTTCACGCCGCCTCCGCCGCAGTTCACGCCGCCGCCCGCGCCACAGCAGTTCGCGCCGCCATCACCGCCGCAGCAATTCGCTCCCCCGCCCGCGCCGCAGCAGTTCGCTCCTCCGCCCGCGCCGCAGCAGTTCGCACCCCCACCGCCGCCGCAGCAATTCGCGCCCGCGCCACCGCCACAGCAGTTCGCTCCCGCGCCGCCGCCCGCGCCCGCGCCGCGGGTGAATCTGGCCAAGATCTCGCTGACCAAGGAGGCCCCCGCGGTCTCGCTGACCAAGGCGGGCGCGACCGGCGGCATCATGCGGGTCAACCTGAACTGGTCGGTCCCGAGTTCGGGCGGCCTGTTCGGCCGCAAGCGCGCGCAGGGCGGTCTGGATCTGGATCTGTGCGCCTTCTGGGAGCTGACGGACGGTTCCCGCGGCTGTGTCAGCGCGCTGGACACGTTCGGCAATCTCACCAAGCCGCCGTTCATCGCGCTGGATCAGGACGACCGCACCGGGAACAGCGCCACGGGCGAGAACCTGTCCATCAATCTGGACCAGACCGCGGCCTTCCGCCGCGTCCTGGTGTTCGCCTCGATCTACGAGGGCGCCCAGGATTTCCGCGGCGTGCACGCCACCGCGACCCTGTTCCCGCGCGACGCCCCGCCGATCGAGATGGAAGTGGGCGGCTGCCAGGACGATTCGCGCGAGATGGTGCTGGCGCTGATCGAGAACGTCGGCGGCGAGCTGGTGGTGCGCCGCGAGGGCCGGTTCATCCGCCCGCCGGAGGGCCGCAAGTTCTGGGGCAAGATGGCGGTCGATCAGGCCTACGGCTGGGGCCTGAAATGGGGCACCTCGAAGGGCAAGTCCTGAGCCGTCCGGCTCAGTTCGACGGCGCCCGGTGTACCGCCGGGCGCAGTTCACGCGCCAATTCGAGGGCGGCGAGCCGGTTCTCGGCGAGCGGACCGGTCCAGCAGAGCAGGCGCAGGATGGCGTCGGGAATGAGCTGTTCGGCGTACTCGGGCGCCGCGCCGTCGTCGGAGCGCATATTGATGACCGATTCGACCAGCCGGAAGGGCAGTCGTTCGGCTCCTGCGACCGCGCCGGTCCCCGCTTCGGCGATGACGGCGGCGGCCAGGGTCTCGTAGTGGCCGCGCAGTTCGTCGCGGCGTTCCCGGAAGCGGGCGAAGCGTTCGCTGCGCAGCTCGGGTAGGAGGTACAGCGCGCCGAGGTTCCAGCGGCTGGCGCACAGCTGGCTGACGTCGAACCAGGCCAGCGCGTAGAGCCGGACGGCGGCGGGTTCGGGGCGTTCGGCGAGGGTGCCCGCCAATTCCAGTGGCGCGGTGACCGTTTCGGCGAGCAGCGCGTCGAGGATGTCGTCCTTGGCGGCGAAGTGGTGGTACAGCGAGGCCTGCCGGATGCCGACGGCGTCGGCCACCGCCCGGGTGGAGGTGTTGCCGTACCCGTGGCTGGTGAACAATTCGGCGGCGGCGTCGAGGATTTCGGCACGCGGCGTCTGGCCCGCGCGCCGGCGCGGTTCGAGGCGGGGCCGGCCGGGTCCGAGTTGGGTCACCTTGTCATTCTGTCCTACCGCCTCCGTCACCTGGCAGGTGAGGTTCCTGTCACTTGATAGAAATACCGGCAATGCAGAAGTTACGGCGGGCCACGCACCTGATACATCGGCGTCACCGGAGCGGCGATCGCGAATGGAAACCTTTCAATCGATAGATATTCGCCCTCGGGAAAGACTCACCGCCCATGGTTGCCTCCGCCGAAGCCCTCACCCCGGGCTCCCTGACCGGTCCCGATACCAGCGCCGACAGCACCGATCTGGCGCGTTTCGGCTATCAGCCGGTGCTGCACCGCAAGCTCGGCCGCTACGCCTCCTTCGCGGCCGGCTTCTCCTTCGTCTCCATCCTCACCACGATCTTCCAGTTCTTCGGCTTCGGGTACTCCTTCGGGGGCGCGGCCTTCTTCTGGACCTGGCCGATCGTCTTCGCCGGCCAGTTCCTGGTGGCGTTGAACTTCGCGGAACTGGCCGCCCGCTACCCGATCTCGGGCTGCATCTATCAGTGGTCGCGCCGCCTGGCCGGGGAGGTGGTGGGCTGGTTCGCGGGCTGGATGATGATCATCGCCCAGATCGTGACCGCCGCGGCCGCCGCCATCGCGTTGCAGGTGGTGCTGCCGACCATCTGGTCCGGCTTCCAGCTGATCGGCACCGACACCGCTCTCACCTCCCGCGACGGGGCCTCGAACGCGGTGCTGCTGGGCAGCGCGCTGCTGGCGCTCACCACGCTGATCAATGTGATCGGCATCGACTGGATGGCGCGGATCAACTCGCTCGGCGTCACCATCGAGATCATCGGCGTGCTCGCGGTGATCGCCGTCTTCTTCACCCACACCGATCGCGGGCCGGGCGTGGTCACCCACACCGATCAGGCGGCGGCCGGACCCTATTGGGCCGCGTTCCTGGCCTCGGGGCTGATGGCCGCCTACGTGATGGTCGGATTCGACTCCGCCGGTGAGCTTTCCGAGGAGACCAAGAACCCGCGCCAGGTCGCGCCGCGCACCATCCTGTCCGCGCTGGCGGTGTCGGCGCTGGGCGGCGGGCTCATCCTGCTGGGCGCGCTGATGGCCGCCCCGAGCCTGTCCGACGGCTCGCTGGCGAGCGGCGGCCTGGCGTACGTGATCGAGGCCAAGCTGGACACCACGCCCGGCAAGGTGGTGCTGGCGTGCGTGGCCTGCGCGATCACGGTGTGCACCTTGGCGATCCAGACGGCCGGCTCGCGACTGCTGTTCTCCATGGCCCGCGACGAGCGGCTGCCGTTCTCCAAGCAGCTGGCGACCGTGCACCCCCGCTTCGGAACCCCGGTCTGGCCCGCGGTGGCGATCGGCGTGCTCGGCATCGGCCTGCTGCTGCTGAACCTGGGCAACGCGGCCATCTTCGCGACCCTGGCCAGTGTCTGCATCGTCATGCTCTACATCGCCTACCTGCTGGTCACGGTGCCGCTGCTGGTACGCCGGATCAAGGGCTGGCCCGCCGACGTGGCCGGTGACGCCGCGGACACCAAGCTCTTCGCACTGGGCCGCCACGGCATCGCGATCAACGCGCTGGCCGTCGTCTGGGGCGTCGCCATGGCGGTGAACCTGGCCTGGCCGCGCAGCGCCGTCTACACCCCGAACGGCGGCGGCTGGTGGATGCTCTGGGCCGCACCGCTGTTCGTCCTGGTCACGCTGGCGGTGGGGGCGGTGGTGCACCGGCTGGTGACGCCCGCTCGCGGCCCCGTCGCCGAGACCGTCGCCCAAATCGCCTGAACGGAGTAGCAATGACCACAGCGAACACCACGGGAGCGCGGGACCACGCCCGCGCCCAGGCCGCGGCCGCCGCCGACTTCGGGCCGGAGCTGTCCGCCGATGTCGACAGCACGAACATCACCGTCGCCCAGCGGATTCCGGCCGGCGGCTACGCGAATGTCGTGCTGGCCCGCGGCACCCGGGTGCGGCTGTCCGATCCAGCCGGCGGGGCGTGCGCGCACGTCCTGCTGTTGCGGGCCGAATCTCCCTGGGAGCGGCTGAATGTCGCGGACACGGTGAAGGTGCCGTGGCAGGCCTACCTGGGTGTGGGCCATCCGCTGCTGTCGGATCAGGGCCGGGTGCTGGCCACGGTGCTGACCGACACGTCGGACAGCCACGACACCCTGTGCGGACCGTCGCCCGCCGCCCGCCAGGGCTTGCGGATGGCCGGGGTGAAGCAGGGTCTGGAGCCCCGCGACATCGGTCCGACGGTCTCGTTCTTCCGGGGTGTGCGCGTGGAATCCGATGGCGCGCTGAGCGTCACCGGCGGCGCGGGCGCGGGCGCGGCGGTCGAGCTGCTCATCCACCTGCCGGTGACGCTGCTGGTCGCCAATGCCGAGCACCCGCTGGACCCCGCCCCGGTGACCCCCCTGGATCTGGTGGCCTGGTCCGCGCCCGCGGACCTCGCGCTGTCCCCGAACTCCGACCCGGAATACCTGCGCGCGGTGGAGAACACCGAACAGGACTGGCACGCACGCACTCTGGAGGCACGCGCATGATCACCACCACCCGCACGGTCGTCCTCGACGAGACGGTCCCCGCTCGCGCGCCCTGGTCGGCCGTGGTGCGCGCCGGGGAGCAACTGGAGATCATCGACCTGCACGGCAATCAAGCCGTGGATTGCCTGCTCTACAACGCCGCGGACCATACCGACCGCTACAGCGCCCAGGCCACCATCACCGCGCAGCGCAATATCTTCCTGGGAACCGGCAGCGTCCTGCTCACCGAGGCGGGCACCCCTCTCATGACGGTCGTCGCCGACGAGGTCGGCAATCACGACACGGTGGCCGGCGCGTGCTCGCAGGAATCCAACACCCTGCGCTACGGCCACCACACCCGCCATCAGCACGCCTGCGTGGAGAACTTCCTGGCCGAGGGCCTGAAGTGGGGGCTGGGCAAACGGGATCTGGTCTCGAACATCAACTGGTTCATGAACGTTCCGGTCGAGGCGGACGGGACGCTGGGCATCGTGGACGGCCTGTCCGCGCCCGGCAAGACCATCACCCTGCGCGCCGAGATCGACACCCTGGTGCTGGTCTCCAACTGCCCGCAGATCAACAATCCCTGCAACGGTTTCGACCCGACGCCCGTCCGCATGGTGGTGACCCGATGACGGCCGTGCTCCCCGATCTCGCCGTGACCGAGAACCCCTCCTCCGCACCGGCTTTCCGGGTCGTCCGCCCGGGCATGCAGACGACGGTGCAGGATTGGCCCGCCCGGGTCGGCTACTGGCACGTGGGTGTGCCGCCGTCGGGCCCGATGGACGATCTGTCGTTCCGGCTGGGCAATCGGGCCCTCGGGAATCCCGAGGGCGCGGCGGGTCTGGAGTGCACGCTCGGCGGCCCCGCGCTGCGCTTCGACACCGACACCTGGGTGTGCGTGACGGGCGCGCCGGCGCCGGTCACGGTGAACGGCCACGCGGTGCGGCAGTGGCGCAGCGTGCTGGTGCCCGCGGGCGGGGTGCTGGATGTCGGCATGGTGCGCGGGCCGGGTATGCGGTGCTACGTCCTGGTGGCGGGCGGCATCGAGGTGCCCGAATACCTGGGCAGCCGTTCGACTTTCACGCTCGGCAAGTTCGGCGGCGGCACCGGGCGCGCGCTGGCCGCGGACGACGCGTTCGAGCTCGGCCCGGCCGGCCGGGTGACGACCGGGGTGCCCGGCGACGATCAGCCGGTGCTGACCCGGCGGTGGGAGCTGGCGGTCACCGAGGGCCCGCACGGTGCGCCGGAGTTCTTCACCCGCGCCGACTTCGACACCATCATCGGCACCGATTACGAGGTGCACTTCAACTCCGATCGGACCGGGGTGAGGCTGATCGGGCCGAAGCCGCAGTGGGCGCGCCTGGACGGCGGCGAGGCGGGCCTGCACCCCTCCAATATCCACGACACCGCGTATTCCATCGGCGCGCTGGACTTCACCGGCGACACCCCGATCCTGCTCGGCCCGGACGGCCCCAGCCTGGGCGGGTTCGTCTGCCCGGTCACCGTGGTCGCCGCCGACCGCTGGAAACTGGGCCAGCTCACCCCGGGTGACAGCGTGCGCTTCGTGCCGGTGCGCGCCGACCGCGCGGCCTCGTTGCGGGAACTGGGCGCCGGGCGCCGCGCCGCGTGGCCGGTGGTGCTGTCCACCGGCGGCGACGGTGACGACGGCGTGCTGGCCCGCCGCGACGGCGCGGACACCGCCGTCACCTACCGCCGCGCGGGCAATGACGGCCTGCTCGTCGAATACGGCGATATGACACTGGATCTGGAGCTGCGCGCCCGCGTGCACGCCCTGCACCAGACGCTGCTGGAACGCGCCGAACCGGGCATCACCGAGCTGACCCCGGGCGTCCGGTCGCTGCAGGTGCGCAATGATCCCGATCGCCTGCCCACCCGCAAGCTGCTGGACCTGCTGGCCGAGGTGGAGGCCGACCTGCCCTCCGCCGACCAGCTGGTGGTCCCCAGCCGTACGGTGCGCCTGCCGCTGTCCTGGGACGACCCGTCCACCCGGGAGGCCATCACCCGCTACATGCACGGCGTCCGCGCCGACGCGCCGTGGTGCCCGTGGAACATCGAATTCATCCGCCGGATGAACGGATTGGCGTCCGTGGACGAGGTTTTCGACACCGTCTTCGCCGCCGAATACCTGGTGCTGGGCCTCGGTGACGTCTATCTGGGCGCACCGGTCGCCACCCCCACCGACCCCCGGCACCGGCTGGTCACCACCAAGTACAACCCGGCCCGCACCTGGACCCCGGAGAACGCGGTCGGCATCGGCGGCGCGTACCTGTGCATCTACGGCATGGAGGGTCCCGGCGGCTACCAGTTCGTCGGCCGCACCACCCAGGTGTGGAACCACCGCTCCAGCGGGATCGGCGAAGACCCGTGGCTGCTGCGCTATTTCGACCGGATCAGCTGGTATCCGGTGAGCGCCGAGGAGTTGCTCGACCTGCGCGCCGACACCGCCGCCGGGCGGGGACAGTTGCTGGCCGAGGACGGCGAGTTCCGGCTCGTCGACTACCGGAAGTTCCTGGCCGACAACGCCGCCTCCATCGCGGACTTCCGCGCCCGGCAGGCCGACGCCTTCACCGCCGAACGCAACTCCTGGCGCGAGGCGGGCGAACTCGCCGAAACGCCCTGACCCGATCCCCCGACCTGATCCAGGAGCCCGCATGACCCAGTGGATTCACCGCCGCGACGACGCCGACGTGGCCACCGACATCGTTTCCGCCGCAGGAGTTCTGGCGGGACTGCGACTGGCCGTCAAGGACAATGTGGACGTGGCGGGCCTGCCGACCACCGCGGCCTGCCCCGACTTCGCCTACACCCCGGAGCGGGACGCGCCCGCGGTGGCGGCGCTGCGGGCGGCGGGCGCGGTCGTGGTCGGCAAGACCAATCTCGATCAGTTCGCCACCGGCCTGGTCGGCACCCGCTCGCCGTACGGCGTCGTCGAGAACGCGCTACGGCCCGGATACGTCTCGGGCGGTTCGAGTTCCGGCTCGGCGGTGGCGGTGGCCGCGGGCGAGGCGGACATCGCCATCGGCACCGACACCGCGGGCTCGGGACGCGTCCCGGCCGCCTTGCACGGCCTGGTCGGCATCAAGCCGACGGTGGGCGTCATCTCGACGGCGGGCGTGGTGCCCGCGTGCCGCTCCTACGACTGCGTGACGATCTTCGCCGCCGACCTGGGCCTGGCCGACCGGGCCATGGGCGTGATGGCCGCCGGCGCCGCGGGCCGCCCGTGGCCCGCCGACACCCGTCTCGCCGCTCCGCCCGAGGCCGTGGTGGCCGTCTTCGACACGCTGCCGGACCTGGATCCGCAGTGGCACACCGCCTACGAGCGCACGGTCGCGGCGCTGCGCGATGCGGGCGCGACCATTGTCGAGGTCGATCCGGCCCCGTTCCTGGCCGCCGCGAAACTGCTCTACGAGGGCGCGCTGGTCGCGGAACGCTATGCCGCGGTCGGCGAGTTCGTCGACGCGCATCCCGAATCCGTCGATCCCACTGTCGGTTCCATCATCCGGGCCGCCCGGGACCTGCCCGCGCACCGGCTGGTCACCGATCTGGCCGCGCTGGAACGCCTGCGCGCCACCGCCATGGCGAGTCTCGCGGGCGCGGACGCCCTGCTGACGCCGACCGTGCCGGTCCACCCGACCGTCGCCGAGGTCGCCGCCGACCCGATCGGCGTCAATTCCCGGCTCGGCACGTACACGAACTTCTGCAACCTCTTCGACCTGTGCGCGGTGGCGGTCCCCACCGACGAGCCGCACTTCGGGGTGACGGTGCTGGCCCGCGCGTTCGACGACGCCGTCGCGATCGATATCGCCGCCCTGATCACCGGCACGCCGCTCGACCGGTGCTGGCCCACGGCCGTCGCGCCCGTGCAGGACCTGATCGTCTTCGGCGCGCACCTGCGCGGGCAGCCCCTCGAACACCAGTTGATCGAGCTGGGCGCCCGCTGGGGCGGCCCGGTCGAGACCGCCCGGCACTACCGCCTCGGCGCGCTCGACACGGTTCCGCCCAAACCGGCCGTAACCCGGGTCGCCGCAACCGAATCCGGCGTCGCGGTGGCCGGGGAGCGCTGGCTGCTCTCCCCCGCCGCCCTCGGCCGCTTCCTCGCGAATCTGCCCGCCCCGATGCAGCTCGGCGCCGTCGAGCTGGCCGACGGCGCCTGGCACACCGGTTTCGGCTGCGCGGGGGCCGCCGCCGAATCCGCCAAGGACATCAGCGAATACGGCGGGTGGAAGGCGGCGCTGGCGGCCGGCGCCGTCGGCTGAGTCCGGTCTTCCCGGATCAGTCCTGCCAGAGGGCGGCGATCCGCGCCGCGTCCGACTTGCCCTGGGCGCGACCGGCTTCCAGCGACGGGACCCGGGTGGCGGTGTCGAGGGGATTGAGGCCGAAGGCGGTGGTGGCGGCCTCGTCGGGCGCGATCACCTCGACTCGCGCTCCGGCCGCGACCAGTCCCGCGACCTGGGCCTCGAGCTCCTCGTCCGGCATGGGCGCGATCACCAGCACCCGTGCGTAGCCGGCGGCGAGGTCGGCGTTCACCGAGGTCCGGACGCCGCCGTCGGTGTAGCGCACCCCGTCGATGGTGGCGCACGGCCACACCATGGGCACCGCCGAACTGGCCATCACGGCGTCGACCAGCGTGATCCCGGAGTCCTTGTCGAAGACCCGCGGTTCCCCGGTCTCGGCGTTGACCGCGACGATGCGCAGGTCGCGGGCGGGCCACTCGTGCACCGGCAGCCGGGTCTCGATCACGGCCCGGCGGTCCGCCTCGGGCACGGTCTCCGCGGACAGTGCGAGCGCCCCGATCCGCTGCCGCCGCTCGGGCGAATCCCCCTGTGTCTCTTCGATGATCGCCGTCATGGTCTCCCAGAGCCCGGCGAACTTCTCCATGGACGGCACGATCTCACGGCTCTGCACCGCCGGATCCACCTGCCGCCGCACCAGTTCCGCGAGCTCGGTCCCGCTGCCGAGCTGCGCGGTCACGTTCGACCCCGCCGACGTCCCGAGCAGCAGGTCCGCCCCCGTCACATCCACCCCCGCGTCGGCGAGCCCGGCGACGATGCCGGTCGCCCAGGAAATCCCCGCCACACCACCGCCGCCGATGACCAGCGCACGTTCGGTCGTCATTCCGTCCCACTTTCTCACCACGAAGAAAACACACCCTGCGGTTCGCAAGTTACCGGCTGCGCGCCCGTCGCGACGGTTGTGCGGGATGTCGACTCAATCCGAGATCTGGGTGGCCGCGGCATTGGTGGCGTCGCGGATCACGCGCAGGCTCGCGGTGAGGTCGTCGAGCTGGGCGGGGGTGAGCAGGCTGGTGAACCAGCGGTCGATGCCGTCCAGGTAGGCGGGCAGCACACGGGCGACGCGGGTGGCCCCGGCGGCGGTGAGGACGGCGTAGGAGCTGCGCCGGTCGGCGGGGTCGGGTTCGCGGCGCACGAAGCCGTTGCGTTCCAGGCGGTCCACCAGCCGGGTGACGCCGCTGGTCGAGAGACCGGTCTGGGTGGCCAGGTCGGTCATGCGTAGCCGGCGGCCGGGTGAGCGGCTCAGGCGCATCAGGGCATTGAGGTCGAGACCGGAGAGTCCATTGCTCTTCCAGGTCTCCTCGAGCCGGGCGATGAGCCCCTCGTGGGCCTCGTAGAGCAGGCCGACGGCGGTCAGCCGGGGGTCGTCGAAGAGATGCTTGGGATCCACGCCGACCAGCGTAAACCAGGTGATTTCACTGGGGATAGTTGACACGCGGAACAAATGCGCTATCTTGTTGTCAGCGCAATATTCCGCACAGCAACTAAATGGAGGTTCTCATGACGACACAGCGCTGGGCAGCGGGATTCCGTGCGCCGCTGGTGAATCCGGCCGAGGAGATCAAGCTGGCCGAGCCGCGGGACTTCGCCGACGAGACGGTCCGCCAGGTGGTGCGGGTCGCCGGCGGCGGGTCGAGCCTGCGGGTGCGGCTGACCAACCGGTACGGCACCGAGGACCTGGTGATCGGCGCGGCCCGGGTCGCGCTCCGCAAGGCGGGCGGCGAGATCGTGGCGGAGACCGATACCGAGGTGCGGTTCGCGGGGTCCGCATCGACGCGGATCCCGGCCGGCGCCGATCTGGTCAGCGATCCGGTCGAGCTGCCGGTGGAGGCGGGCGCCGAACTGGCGGTCAGCGTGTACCTGCCGGAGCCGACGCGACCCGCGTTCGCCCAGTTCCCGATGGATTCGAGCTGGATCAGCGCCGGCGATCGGACGGGCGACGCCGCTCCGGCCGATGCCGAGGAGACCGCGCTGCGGTTCCTCCTCACCGGCGTCGACGTCGCCGTCGATGCCGACGTGCCGGTGCTGGTGGCCTTCGGCGACTCCTGGTTCGAGGGCGTCGGTTCCACCCACGCCGCCAACCGGCGCTCGGTGGACGTGATCGACCAGCGGCTGGCCGCCGGGTGGGCGGTGAACCAGGGCATCAGCGGCAACCGGCTGCTCACCGACGAGATCGGCGAGCACGGCCTGGCCCGGTTCGAGCGGGACGTGCTGTCGGTGCCCGGGGCCGCGGCCGTGTGGGCCAACTTCGGCATCAATGACCTGATCCTGGCCGGGACGGCCACCGCCGAGGCGCTGATCGCCGGGTTCACCGCGCTGGCCGAGCGGGCCCACGCGGCCGGACTTCCGGTGTACGCCAATACCATCGGGCCGTTCGCCGGGGCGATCTACCCCGGACTCTCGCTGGAGGACGGCATTCCGGTCCGGAACGTGGTCAACGAGTGGCTGCGCGGCACCGACGTGTTCGATGCCGTCTTCGATGTGGCTGCGGCCGTGGAGGATCCGGACCGGCCGGACTTCATCCGCCCCGACCTCGACGGCGGTGACGGCATGCATCTCAATGACGCGGGAGCCCGGGCGATGGCGGAGACGGTGGATCTCACCGTGCTGCCGTCCGCCTTTCGGGGAACGCGCGGTCCGGCGGCCTGATCCTGCCGCAGCCCGGCGGCCGCGCAGTCGATCAGCCCTTCCTTGGGCGGAAATTGAGTAGGACTCTGCGCAGACCGCTGAACACGTAGGCGGTCGCCCACACTGAGATCACAATGAGGACAACGAACATCGGTAGCCAGCTGCTCTTGTCATGATCGACGCTCCACCAGACCGTCGTGAACAGAATCGCGGAGATGAACAGCAGGATGTCGCGCAAGCTGCCGCGATAGGAGGCGGCGGCTCTGCGCAGCGGCCGGTATCGGTCGACGGTCGCGACCAGGTCGTCGATGCGATTATCGATGGCTCGTTGGAGTTCGGCTCGCCGCTCCGTCTCCCCCGGCGGTAGGCGGTCCAGCAGTTCCATATCCTGGTTGATCGTCTTGCGGACGTCCGGGCCCTTCAGATATCCCGCCGCCGCACCGAGAGCCAATCCACCGGCGATGGGTGCGATCCCCACGGCGAGGTCAACCAGAGCGGGCATGCTTCCGTCTCCTCAGCCACCCAATCAACATCGTGGCAAGAGCACCGGCCGACTCGCGGCGGTGGAGGCAACGCTGAACCTACGAATGAAGACCGTGCCCCTACCGGACCCTGGCCGATCACGGCTAACCTGAATTATCGTCCTTTTCCGAACGCATGGAAAGGGATGTGGCTTCGGTCTGAGCATGCGTACCGGAGCCGCCAGGTCGACGTGGTCGTGGCAGTGCCTGGCGCCGGGCCGATCCGTAGCGGGTCTGGTTCGGCAATTTCATCGCGTAGCGATCGCTCGTCATGCAGGACCATGACAACTGGTCGGGGTCGGAACAAAGCGGGTCATGGGCTGCACCCGAGGGCGGCGAAAGCGGACGACAGCAGTGAGACCACTGTCTGATGTCACCGAGTTCGCCACTCGATCACCCCAAGGAACAAACATGTCCAGCAAAATGATCAAGTTCGCGGCCGCAACCGCTATTGCCTTGTCGCTAGGCGCTATCGCAGCTCCGGCGGCTTCGGCCAGCCCCGTTGCGACAGCACCTGCGATTTCGACATCGGCCTCGGCTACTCCTGTCGATGGATCACTTGCTCTCTGCTTCCCCCTGGGCAGTGTGGTCTGGTGCATCTGAGACCAGAGTCCAACGTCTAGGTACGGTCGGGAAGGAGCCGCCAGGATACTGTGACATCCCCGCCCCTTCCTGGGGGCGGGGCTTCGTTTCTTCAGCGCACGCGCGGTCCGGCGGCCCACAGGTCGTCGGTGAGGGTTTCGGGACCGTCGGCGGCGGCGTAGTAGCCGATGATGGTCCGGAAGGTCGCGCCCACGAAGGCGGCGTCGTCGTCCCCGCACCGGATCGCGGTTCCCGCGAGGGCGGCGTTGACCAGGGCGAACAGGCGGGCGTTCTGTTCCACGTCATTGCCCTGGACGATGGCGATCTCGCGGGTCATCAGATTGCAGAAGCGGGTCGGGGCGGCGGAGGAATCGCCATGCGTTGTGTCGCAGGCCGGTTCCGGGTCGGCCGGATCGCCCGCGCGGGTGTTCAGGACGGCGTGCGCGACGGCCTGCCCCTGGTGGCCGCCCCGGCGGGTGCCCGGTCCGTGTAGTCCCGCTTCCCGCAGGGCCTTGTCGAACCGCGCGATCCGCTCCGGGTAGAGCGCCGACAGGATGGTGTGGGCCGCGACCGCGATGGCGGCGTCGGGCACGGCGCCCGGGGCCGCCACGGGTGGCGCTGTCAGCCAGGTGCCGTGCGGTGCACCGAAAATACTGAAGATGGCATCGTGCATGGCCAGGTGTACTAAGGCCAGGGCACGGGAACTGCCGGTGTCGGTGTGCGCCATGCGGTCCGACTCCAGCGCCACCGCGTTCCAATACAGGATCTGATCCACTGTCGCTGTCTCCCAATGTTTCGAGCAGTGGGACCAGCGTCGCCGGATCGGCCCGGGAAGTCGGCAGTAGTGCGCTACCCGATTCCGGGCCGATGATCGGCGGCGGGGCGAGTAGCCGCGGTCAGCGCGGCTTCACCTCGGCCAGCAGTTCGGGGCCGCGCTCCTCCAATCGGGTGGTGGCCCAACGGATTCCGAGCAGCGCGGCGAGTACGCCGAGCAGCACTCCGACCGGCACGGCGGCCCACTGCACGAGCGAATTGTGCAGGTAGGCACCGATTCCCAGAATGGCCAGGGCGGGAGCGGCGGCCAGCACCTGCACCACGCCCACCGCCAACTGCATGAGCATCTTCATGCAGCCGGGGTTCCCGGTGCCCGCGAACGGATTTCCGCGCTGCGGCGGCAGCGCGAAGGCCGCGTGCGTGGACAGGTACACGACGGCGCCCACACCCACACCGAACAGCACTGGCAACGTGGACAGCGCCCACGGATACAGGTGGGCCAGCCCGAGCGCGCCGGGGAGGACGAGCGTGGAGATCACGGAGACCGGCCCGACCAGCAGCGCCCAGGCGTAGGCCCGGCCGCGGACGTCCGCCCGGGCCGCGCCCGGCGTCACCAGCGTTTGCCAGACCGCCGTGCCGTCGAATCCGTACAGGTTGGTACTGGACATGGTGGCCAGCCACACCACGAAAGCGCCCGAGAACGCGATGGTCCCGCTACCGCCGTTGCGCACCGACAGGAAGATCGGCAGCACGAAACCGATGATCAGCAGCGGGATCAGGGCCGCGCGCCGGCGGCCGTCCCGCCACCAGGTGCGCAGTTCCTTGGCGACCACCGCGCCGACCGGAGTGGTGGGCAGGAAGCGGTCGAGCAGGCCGCCGCCGGTGTCGACCATCTGGGCCTCCGGCGCGGGCGGGGTGGTGAGCCGGCGCTCCAGCAGCACCGCCCACGACTGCCACAGCACCAGCGACAGCAGGGCCAGACCGAGCAGCGCCAGCAGCGCGAGCAGGTAGTCGCCGCGGGATGCGGCCTCGACGGCGTACGGGGCCCAGCCCGACGGGACCGAGCGCAGCAGGATGGACAGGCCGCCGCGGTCGCCGTCGAGTTTCGGCCCGGCCGTGGTGATGAGCAGGTTGAGCGGGTAGTACGCCAACCCGATGAGCGCCGCGAACAGCACGCCCAGGTCCTTGCCGCGCCGGGAGCGCATGGCCGCGCCCAGCCAGGCCACCACCACACGGGCCAGCAGCACCACGAACACGAGTTGCAGGATCGCGCCGAGCGCCGCGATTCCGGCTGCGGCCCAGCCGATCTGAGCGCCCAGCAGGACCAGCCCGGCGAAGGCGATGAGGTTGACGATGGGCGCGGGTCCCACGAACGCGGCGGCCCCGAGTCCGTAAGCGAGTTCCCGAGTCGTCAAGGGCAGCAACCGGAACTGCTCGGGTTGCAGGGTTTCGTCGCTGGTTCCGGTGATGACCGGCCCGCAGATCCAGCCCAGGGTCCAGGCCCCGAACAACGCGGCGGCGATCGTCACACCCCCGTGCACGCTCTCGTGCCCCTTCGCGATGAGCACCGCGGTGAACAGGGCGACCGCCAGTCCGAAGACGATGCCCAGCACGAAGTTCAGCGCCGACCGGCTCTCGTGCAGGCTGCGTCCGATGATGCGCAGCCGCATCCGGATCAGGACGCCAACCACGACAGCCCCTCCTCGCCGCCGACCCGCCCGCCGACGAGCCGTACGAACGCCTCCTCCAGGGTTCCGTCGCCACGGACCTCGGCGAGGGTGCCGCCCGCGACCACGCGGCCCCGGTTGATCACGGCCACCCGATCGCAGATCGATTCCACCAGAGCCATCACGTGACTGGACAGGACCACCGATCCCCCGGCGGCCACGAACCGTTGCAGGATCGTCCGGATGGTTCCCGCCGAGACGGGGTCCACGGCTTCGAACGGCTCGTCCAGCACCAGCAGTTTCGGCGCGTGCAGCAGCGCCGTGGCGAGCCCGATCTTTTTGCGCATACCGGCCGAATAGTCAACGACCACAGTGTTTTCCGCGCCGTCGAGCTCGAGCACGTGGAGCAGCTCGTCCGCCCGCCCGACCACGGTCGCCTTGTCCATCCCGCGCAGCAATCCCGTGAAATTCAACAGCTCGCGCCCGGTCAGCCGCTCCGGCAAGGCCATCCCGTCCGGCAGCACCCCGACCACCGCCTTCGCGGCCACCGGATCGGCCCAGACATCGTGCCCGAAGATCCGCGCCAGCCCCTGGTCCGGCCGCAACAACCCCACCGCCATCGACAGCGTGGTCGTCTTCCCCGCCCCATTGGGTCCCACCAGCCCGAAGAACGACCCGGGCGGCACCGCCAGGCTCACCCCCTCGACCACCCAGGGCCCACCGAATCTCCTGTACAGCCCGCTCAGCTCCAGCGCCAACTGGCCATTGCTCGTCACAAGCCCCTCCTTCGCGCGCGCCCCCACGGCGCTGTGCCCACGATACGTCCGAACTCGCTGTTCAACGAGTTATCGCGAGCGGCTCTCACGGCGCAACGAACCTGCCCCTGACCGCGGCCAGGGCAACAGTCTCGCTGTGTCCAAAGCGATTTCGAAGGGCCGCTGCATGACGACCTCGGACCCCGCGGCTGCGCGCCGCACCAGTTCGCAGCTGAAGTCCGAACCCACCGCCGACGGGGTCGAGGCTAGCTCGGTTCAGCAGACGACTCGCCGGTGACGAACATTTGTTCGTTCGTCACCGGCGAGTTGCCGCTAGCTGGGGATGACGCGGATTTCGTCGCCCGCGTCGCCCGCCGGGTCTGCCTCGGTGGTGAACCAGTGGGTCACCTCGCCGTCCTCCAGGTCGGCGGGGATGTCGCCGGTGGGGAGGACGGAGAGCGCGCCCGCGGTCGACGACGACAGGAACTCGTCGATGGCCGCGGTGCCGGTGGAGGCGGTGGTGTAGGTGGTCGATTCGTAGTCGATCTCGTGGTCGGCGCGCAGGGTGGCCGCGCGGTCGAGGGCCTCGGACTGGGTGAGGGTGGCCCAGTTGTCGGCGTCGCGGTAGATGAAGGCCGGGTCGGTTTCGGACAGCGGGCGGACTCGGTCGGTGTAGGAGACCGGATGCGCCGGGCGGGCGGTCAGGTCGGCCTGGACCTTGGGGTCCGAGGGGACCAGCCAGCGGACCGAGCTGGCGGCGGGTTCCAGGGCGATGCCGAAACCGGCTCCGGCGGCGAGGATGTCGCCGAAGGAGAGGGTGTCGGCGAACAGTGCCGCGGCACCGGCCTTCTGGATGGCCCAGACCGCCACGACCGCGTCGACCGAGTGCGGGAGGGCGACGGCGACGATGTCGCCGGGGCCCGCGCCGCGTTCGATGAGCAGACGCGCCAGCTGGGAGCTGCGGCGGTCCAGGACGTGGTACGCGATCTCCTCGCCGCCGGACAGCAGGGCGGGCGCCTGCGGATCCTCCTCGACGACCTCGGCCAGCACGTTGGCCACGGTCGCCGTGCCCACCCGCCCCGCGTCGGCCGCGGAATCGGCCGGGGTGACGGCGCTTTCGGCGAGGATTCGGGCGCGCTCGCCGGCATCGAGGATGTCGATGTCGCCGACCAGGCCGTCGGCATCGCCGACCAGCGCGTCCAGGATCCGGTTGAAGCGCGCGGCGAGGATGACGACCTCGTCGGCGGTGAACCGGCTGCCCAGGTAGCGCATGGAGATGTCGATGGTCTCGCCCGCCATGATGACCAGGCTCATCGGGTAGTGGGTGTTGTCGTTGATACCGACACCACTGACCGACATGCCGTCGATGGAGCTGGCGGCCGCGATCGCGTCCTTGTCCACCGGGTAGGACTCGAACGCCATCATGGTGTCGAATTCCGCTCCGGCGCCGGCCAATTGCAGGATCTCGGTGAGCCCGATGTGGTGGTGCTCGAGCAGGTCGGCCTGATCGCTCTGGACGCGCTGCAGCAGCCCGCCGATGGTCAGGCGGTCGTCGACCCGGATGCGCACCGGCACCGTGTTGATGAACAGACCCACCATGGCTTCCACGCCCGGCAGGTCGCCGGGGCGGCCGGAGACGGTGGCGCCGAACACCACGTCGCTGCGCCCGGTGAGGCGCCCGATCAGCACCGCCCAGGAGGTCTGGATCAGCGTGTTCAGCGTGACGTTCAGTTCCCCGGCGCGCTTGGTGAGCGCGCGGGTGCGTTCGGCGTCGATGTCGACGGTGTAGCGGCCGATCTCGTAGTTCTCGTCGCGGGTCGCGGCCGGCGCGAGCTGGGTGGGCTCGCTGACCCCGGCCAGGGCGCGCTTCCACGCCTCGATCGACTCGTCCCGGTTCCGTCCGGCCAGCCAGGCCAGGTAGTTGCGGAACGACGGCACCCGCGGCAGCACCGACGCGTCGCCGCGCACCGCGTACAGCACCAGCAGGTCCTGCATCAGCAGCGGCATGGACCAGCCGTCCACCAGGATGTGGTGGGTGGTGATGACCAGGTGCACCAGGTCGTCGCTGATCCGGAACACGTTGAACCGCATGAGCGGCGCCGCGGACAGATCGAAGTGATCGGCGCGATCGGCCTCGATCATCTCCCGCATGCGCGGATTGCGTTCGGCCTCGGGCAGATCCGTCAGGTCGATGACATGGAACGGGGCTTCCACGCGATCCAGCACGACCTGGTGGGCCTGACCGTCGGCGTCGGTGACGAACGCGGTCCGCAGGCTCGGGTACCGGTCGAGGATGGCCTGCGCGGCCACCTTCAGACGGTCCACGTCCACCACACCGCTCAGGTCGAGCACGGTCTGAATGGTGTAGACGTCCACCGTGTTCTGGGTGAGCAGCGCGTGGAACAGCAGACCGGACTGCAGCGGCGAGAGCGGCCACACGTCGCCCAGGGCCGGGTAGTTCCGTTCCCAGACTTCGATGTCGGACTGCGCGACCCGGACCAGCGGCAGGTCGGACGGCGTGAGACCGCCCGCCTCAGGCCGATTCGCGTGTTCGGCCAGCGCGGTCAGCGCCGCCACGAACAGGTCGGCGAACTCCTGCACCCGCTCGCGCTCCAGGAGGCCGCGCGGGTAGGAGAAGGCCGCGCCCAGCTGCGGGCCGTCCTCGCCGTCGGTGACGATGGCGTTGATGTCGAGGGTGGCGTTGGCGGGCATGTCGGCGTCCATGTCGCCGTCGAGGCGGCCCAGGTCGTCGACCGGCACCCAGCCGATCTCGGCCATGCCCTCGGGCGCTTCGCCCGCGGACATGCGGCCCAGGTAGTTGAAGCTGATCTGGCCGACGTCCCGCAGCTGCGGGGCGGTGTCGGGGTTGAGGTGCCGCAGCAGACCCCAGCCCAGACCCTTGTCGGGCATGGCGAGCAGCTGTTCCTTGACCGATTTCACGATGTCGCCCAGGGCGTTTCCGCCCGCGAACGCCTCGTCGAGGTTCGCGCCGTTCAGGTCCAGGCGGACCGGGAAGGCCGCGGTGAACCAGCCGACCGTGCGCGAGAGATCCGCGCCCGGAACGATCTCCTCTTCACGACCGTGGCCCTCGAGCTTGATCAGCGCCGAGCCGCCGGTGGTCTCCCCGCGCCAGCGCGCGACCGCCATGGCCAACGCCGAGAGCAGGCCGTCGTTCACGCCGCCGCGGTACAGGCCCGGGACGGCGGTGAGCACGGCGTCGGTGACCTCGGCCGGGACGCTGACCTCGATCCGTTCGACGGTGTCGAAGGTGTCGACCTTCGGGTCGAAGGCCCGCGAACCCAGCTGCGGGTCCGGGGTCTCGGTGACCCGCTGCCAGAACGGCAGTTCCGCGACTCGCGCCTCGCTGCGCGATTCCTCGACCAGGGCGTGCGCCCAGCGGCGCAGCGAGGTACCGGTCTCGGGCAGCGCGATCGGCTGCTCGAAGGCCACCTGCGACCAGGCCAGACCCAGGTCCGGGATCAGGATGCGCCAGGAGACGCCGTCCACCACCATGTGGTGCGCGACGATGAGCAGCACGTCGCGGCGGACGCGAGCCTCGTCGGAACCCTCGGGGGCGAAGGCGAACCAGACGAACTGCACCATGGCGGCGTTCGCCGGATCCAGTCGGCCCAGGGCGGCGTCGAATTCGACGCTGCCGACCCGGGTCAGCTCCTCGTCGGAGATGTCCGCGGCCAGCTCGACCCGGTGCACGAGCGCGTCGATGTCGATGGCGCCCTTCGGCAGCGCCTCGAATTCGAAGCCCTCCGAAGCGTTCCCGCGCAGACGCGAACGCAGCACGTCGTGGTGGTCGAACAGGGCCGAGATGGCCCCGACGAGCACCGGTCGCGTGATGCCGTCCGGCAGACGCAGCGGCATGGTCTGCGAGAACCGGTCGTAGGACGAACCGCTCGACAGGATCGCGTGCATGATCGGCGTCAGCGGGATGTCGCCGACTCCGCCGCCGGGCAGTTCGGCCAGCTTCTCCTGCGCGGTGTCGTCGCCCAGCGTGGCCACCTCGGCCAGTCCGGCCACGGTCCGTTGCTCGAACACGTCACGCGGCGAGAACTTGATGCCGCGCGCCTTGGCCCGCGAGACCAGCTGGATGGACAGGATCGAGTCACCGCCGAGGGCGAAGAACGAATCGTCCGCGCCCACCTGTTCGACGCCGAGCACGTCGGCGAAGACCTCGGCGAGCGTGGCCTCGAGTTCGGTGACCGGAGCGCGGAAGTCGCGCGCGGTGAACACCGGCTCGGGCAGCGCCCGGCGATCCAGCTTGCCGACCGGGGTCAGCGGGATGGCGTCGAGGACGGTGATGGCGGTCGGCACCATGTATTCCGGCAGGCGGCCCGAGACGTGCTCGGTCAGCGCCGGAATGTCGATGCTGCGGCCCGCGACCGGGAGCACGTAGGCCGCCAGGATGGTGGCCCCCGCCTCGGTCTTGTGGCCCACGGTGACCGCGAAGTCGACCGTCTCGTGCGAGGCCAGCGCCGCGTCGATCTCACCGAGCTCGATACGGAAACCGCGGACCTTCACCTGGAAGTCGTTGCGGCCCACGTACTCCACCAGGCCGTCCGGGGTCCAGCGGACCACGTCACCGGAGCGGTACATGCGCTCGCCCGCCACGAACGGGTTGGCGACGAACCGCTCGGCGCTCAGGCCCGGGCGGTCATGGTAGCCGCGTGAGAGCTGGATACCCGACAGGTACAGCTCACCCGCGACGCCCACCGGCACCGGCCGCAGACGCGAGTCCAGGATCAGCGCCTGCATGCCGCGGATCGGGCCGCCGATGGTGACCAGATCGCCCGGCAGCAGCGCGTCGCTGATGTTGGTCATGATCGTGGTCTCGGTGGGGCCGTAACCGTTGTGGAACGCACGGATCGCGCGGTTCTGCTGCGCCCCTTCACCGATGGGCACCGCCCACTTCTCGACCAGATCGGCCGGGACGGCCTCACCACCGGCGACCAGCACCCGCAGCGAGTCCAGCCCCTTCGGGTCGAGGGTGGCGAGCGCGGCCGGGGTGATGAACGCGTGCGTGGCCCGCTCGCGCTTGATCACCTCGGCGAGTTCCTCGCCGCCGTAGACGCCCGGCGGAACCACCACGAGGGTGCCGCCCGCGCCGATGGCGAGCAGGTACTCCAGTACCGACGCGTCGAACGACGGCGACGCGAAGTGCAGTGCGCGCGAACCGGAGTCGAGGTGGTAGCGCACGATCTGCTCGGTGGCGAAGTTGGCCAGACCGGCGTGCGTCACCACGACGCCCTTGGGCATGCCCGTGGTGCCGGAGGTGTAGATCACGTACGCGACGTGCTCGGGCCGGACCACGCCCCACCGCTCGGCGTCGGTGACGGGTTCGGCCGAGTGCGAGGCGATCTCGGCGTGCACCATCGGATCGTCGAGCGAGATCCAGCCCGCCAGGCTGGCGACCGGCGGCAGCCCCTCGAGTTCGGCGTCGATGGTCAGACCCAGCACCGCGCCGGAGTCGTTCACCATGTGCGCGATGCGGTCCGCCGGGTAGGACGGATCGACCGGCACGAACGCCGCACCCGACTTGGCGACGGCCCAGATGGCCAGCACCGATTCGAAGGAGCGCCGGATGGCCACGGCGACACGGGTTTCCGGTCCGGCGCCGCGCTCGATGAGCACTCGCGCCAGACGCGAGGAGGCCGCGTCGAGTTCGGCGTAGCCGAGGGCCTGGCCGTCGAAGGCGACGGCCTCGCCGACCGGGTTGTTGGCGACGGCGTCGGCCAGCAGCTCGGGCAGCGTGCGCGGCGCGATGGCCGGTCCGCCGGTGCGGGTGATCAGCTCCGCCCGCTCATCGGCGGCCAGGATCTCCAGATCGCCGACGGCCCGGCGGGGTGCGGAGACGATCTCGGTGAGCAGCCGGACGAACCGCGCCGCGAAGCCCTCGACGGTCTCCTGGTCGAACAGGTCACGGGCGTAACCGAATTCGGCGTACATGCCCGCGTCCGCGTCGGCCGGGGCCTCGGTCAGGGTGAGCATGAGGTCGAACTTGGCGATCTCGTTCTCGAAGTCGACCGCGGCGGCCTTCAGCCCGGGCAGCTCGAAGGAGCCGCCGGGCAGGTTCTCGAACGACAGCGCCACCTGGAACAGCGGGTGCCGCGCGGTGGAGCGTTCCGGGTTGAGCAGCTCGACGAGCCGCTCGAACGGAATGTCGGCGTGCGCGAACGCCGCCAGGTCGCTGTCCTTGTTCGCGGCGAGCAGCTCGGTGAAGCCGGTCTGGCCGCTCACCTCGGTGCGCAGCACCAGGGTGTTGACGAACATGCCGATCAGATCGTCCAGCTCGGCTTCGCCACGGCCCGCGATGGGCGCGCCGATGGCGATGTCGGTGGTGCCGGACAGGCGCGCCAGGAACACCGCGAGCGCGGTGTGCACGACCATGAACATGGTCGCGTTGTTGGTGCGCGCGATCTGCTGCAGGCCGCGGTGCAGGTCGTTGGAGATCGGGAACAGCACCCGGCCGCCGCGGAAGGTCTGCGCGGTGGGGCGCGGGCGATCCGAGGGCAGGTTCAGCTCGTCGGGCAGGTCCGCCAGCGCGGTGCGCCAGAATTCGGCCTGGGCCGAGATCAGGCTGGTCGCGTCGTCCTCGGAGCCCAGCACCTCGCGCTGCCAGATCGAGAAGTCCGCGTACTGCACCGGCAGCGGGGCCCAGCCGGGCTGCACGCCGGCGGCGCGGGCGGCGTAGGCCACCATGACGTCGCGGGTGAGCGGGCCCATGGACCAGCCGTCGGCGGCGATGTGGTGCGTGACGAAGACGAGCACATGCTCGGCCTCGGCGGCGGTGCCGCCCGTGGCCGCGGTGGCGTCCTCCACCCGGAACAGTTTGGCGTGCAACGGAACTTCGGTGGTCACGTCGAAGCCGGTGGTGACGAGAGCGGCGATGCGCTCGGTCACCGATTCGGCCGTGACGGTGACCGGCCGCAGATCCGGCATGGCCTGCGCCGCGGTCACGATCACCTGGGCGGCGGCGCCGTCCACCTGCGGGTAGATGGTGCGCAGCGTCTCGTGGCGGCCGATCACGTCGGACACGGCCTCGCGCAGCGCGTCCACCTCCAGCGCGCCGGTGAGGCGCACGGCGACGGGCACGTTGTACGCGGCCGACGCGGTGTCGAACTGGTTGAGGAACCACATGCGCTGCTGCGCCAGCGACAGCGGCACGGTCTCCGGTCGCGGTCCGGCGGTGAGCGCCTTGCGATCTCCCGCTCCGGCGTGCTGCTCGACCTTGGCGGCCAGCCCGGCGACGGTCGACGCCTCGAACACGGCGCGCACCGGCACCCGCGCGTCCAGGGCCGCGCCGATGCGCGCGGCGACCTGGGTGGCGAGCAGCGAGTTGCCGCCGAGGGCGAAGAAGTCGTCGTCCGCGCCGACGCGTTCGACACCGAGCACCTCGGCGATGACGCCCGCCACGATCTCCTCGATCGGGGTGGACGGCGCGCGGAAGGCGGTGGTCTCGAACTCGGGCTCCGGCAACGCCTTCCGGTCCAGCTTGCCGTTCACATTGAGCGGCAGGGCGTCGAGCACCACGAAGGCCGACGGCACCATGTACGACGGCAGACCCGCCGACAGCGCCGACTTCACCAGCGGCACATCCACACCCGAGCCGGACGGCACCAGATAGGCGACCAGGCGGTCACCGGTCTTGGCGTCCTGCTTGGCCAGCACCGCGGTCTGCGCGATCTCGGGCAGCGCCAGCAGCGCGGCCTCGATCTCGCCGAGCTCGATACGGAAGCCGCGGATCTTCACCTGGAAGTCGGTGCGGCCCCGGTACTCCAGCTCGCCATTGTCCGACCAGGCGACGAGGTCACCGGTGCGGTACATGCGCTCGCCGACGGCGAACGGGTTGGCCACGAAGCGATCCGCGGTCAGGTCCGGTCGCGCGAAGTAGCCGCGGGCCAGCTGGGTGCCGGCGAGGTAGAGCTCACCGGACACGCCGTCGGGCACCGGGTTCAGGCGCGCGTCGAGCACGTAGACCCGCGAGTTCCATTCCGGCGCACCGATCGACACCGAGCCCTTGTCGGCGTCGGTGACCTGGTGGCTGGTGATGGACACCGCGGCCTCGGTCGGGCCGTACAGGTTGAACAGTCGACTTTGCCGGTTCAAGGCGCGGAAGCGCTGCGCCACGGCGGCGGGCAGCGCCTCACCGATGGCCAGCACCCGGCGCAGCGCGTCATTCATGACGCCGTCGCCCGCGGTGAGCAGCGCGTCGAGCATGGACGGAACCACGTGCAGGGTGGTGACCCGCTCGCGCGCCATCAGCTCGTTCAGGTACGCCGGATCGCGGTGGCCGTCGGCCGCGGCGATCACCAGGCGGCCACCGGTGACGGCGGCCGACCAGAACTCCCAGACCGAGAGGTCGAAGGTGGCGGCGGTCTTGAGCAGCACCGCGTCGTCCGGGCCGAGCTCGAATTCCGCGCTCTTCCACTGCAACTGGTTGGCGATGGCCGCGTGCGGCAGCGCCACGCCCTTCGGGCGGCCGGTGGAACCGGACGTGAAGATGACGTAGGCGGTGTGGTCCGGACGCAACGGGGCGACCCGGTCGGCGTCGGTGATCGGGCCGAGCTTCGCGGCCGGCGCGAGTTGGTCCATTCGCACCAGCGGCGCGACCTCGGTCGAGAACTCGGCCGCGGCGTTGGTCAGTACGCACACCGGCGCGGCGGTTTCCAGGATGTACCCGGTCCGCTCGGCGGGCTGGTCGGGGTCGACCGGCACGTACGCGCCACCGGCGACCGAGACCGCGTACATGGCGACCACCAGGTCGACCGAGCGCCGCAGCGCCAGCGCGACCCGCGCCTCCGGGCCGACACCGATCGAGATCAGGTGGCGGGCCAGGCCGTTGACCCGCGCGCCGAGTTCGGCGTAGGTCAGCGTCTCGCCGTCGGGGCCGATGAGGGCGATGGCGGTCGGCTTGGCGGCCACCGTCGCGGTCAGCATCGACGCCAGCGTGGCGGTCGAATCCACCTGGTGCGCGGTGTCATTGCGGCGGTCCAGGATCTCGGTCCGCTCGGCGGCGGCCAGGATCTCGATCTCGCCGACCACGGTCCGCGGCGCGGACACGATCTCGCGCAGCAGGGCCACGAAGCGATCGGCGAAGCCGACCACGGTCTCCCGGTCGAAGATGTCCGTCGCGTAGGTCAGGATGCCGGTGATGCCGTCGGCCGCGCCGTCGTCGCCGTACAGGTCGGAGACGATCAGGTGCAGGTCGAACTGCGACAGCTCGGTATCCACGTCCAGGCCGGACACGCTCAGGCCCGGGAGTTCCAGGGTGGAGCGGGTCAGGTTCTGGAAGGACAGACCCACCTGGAACAGCGGGTGCCGCGCGGTCGAACGGGCCGGGTTGAGCACCTCGACGAGACGCTCGAACGGCACGTCCGCATTGGCGTAGGCCTGGATGTCGGTCTCGCGCTGACGTGCCAGCAGAGCATTGAACGGTTCGCCGCCGTCGACCTCGGTGCGGAACACCAGCGTGTTGACGAACATACCGATCAGGTCGTCGAGGACGGCCTCGCCACGACCGGCCATCGGCGTGCCGATGGCGATGTCGCCCGAGCCCGACAGCCGCGCGAGCAGCACGGCGAGCGCGGTGTGCACGACCATGAACAGCGTCGCGCCCTCGGCACGGGCCAGATCGACCAGCCCCGAGTGCAATTCGGCGTCGATGCGGATGTCGATCTTGCCACCGGCGAAGGACTGCACCGCCGGACGCGGCCGGTCGGCCGGGAGGTCCAGCTGGTCGGGCAGCCCGGCCAGCGCCTGCTGCCAGTAGGCGACCTGCTTGGCGGCCAGCGAGTCCGCGTCGTTCTCGTCACCGAGCAGTTCGCGCTGCCAGATGGAGTAGTCCGCGTACTGCACCGCGAGCGGGCTCCAGCCCGGCTCCTGCCCGAGCGAACGCGCCGCGTAGGCGGTCATCAGGTCGCGGGTCAGCGGCGCCACCGAGGAGCCGTCACCGGAGATGTGGTGGATGACCAGTGCCAGTACATATTCCGCCGGAGCCGCGGCATCCGGGTCCACGATCTGGAACTGACCGGTGGGGGCGATGTCGGCGAAGTCGAAGGTGTAGGCCGCCGCGTGCGCCGCGGCTTCCGACTCGACCGGAGCCGGCGCCGGGGTCTCGCCCTCGATCTTGAACAGCGCCACCTTGATCGGCACCTCGACGGTGACGTCGAAGCTGGTGGAGGTCAGCTCGACCACCGCGCCGACGACCTCGTCGGCGGTCACGGTGCGCACCTCGAGCTCGGGCACGGCCTGCGCCGGCGGCAGGATGACCTGCACCGGGCCCTGCTCGGTCTGCGGGTAGATGGTGCGCAGGATCTCGTGGCGGGCAACCACATCCGCGATGGCCGACCGCAGCGCGTCCTCGTCGAGCGCGCCGGACAGGCGCACCGCGACCGGCACGTTGTAGGCCGCCGAGGCGGTGTCGAAGCGGTTGAGGAACCACATGCGCTGCTGGGCCAGCGACAGCGGGATGTTCTCCGGTCGCGGTGCGGCGGTCAGCGCCTTGCGGCCACCGGCCCCGGCGTCGCGTTCCACGCGGGCCGCGAGCGCGGCCACGGTGGACGCCTCGAACAGCAGTCGCACCGGCACCCGGGTGTTGAGCGCCTCGCCGAGGCGCGCGGCGACCTGGGTGGCCAGCAGCGAGTTGCCGCCCCACTGGAAGAAGTCGTCGTCCAGGCCGATGCGACCGGATTCGACGCGCAGCACCTCCGCGAACACGCCCGCCACGATCTGCTCGATCGGGCTGACGGGGGCGCGGAAGACCGCCTTCTCGAAGGTGGGCTCCGGCAGTTCCTTGCGGTCCAGCTTGCCGTTGGCGTTGAGCGGCAACGCGTTCAGCGGCATGAAGACCGACGGGATCATGTACGACGGCAGTTCGGCGGCCAGCGCCGACTGCAGCGCCTGCTTGTCCGGATCGCCGTCGGCGCCGACCACGTAGGCCACCAGGCGGTCGCCCAGCACCGGGTCGGTGTGCGCGACCACGGCGGCCGACGCGATGGAATCCAGGCGCAGCAGCGCGGATTCGATATCGCCGAGCTCGATGCGGAAGCCGCGGATCTTCACCTGGAAGTCGGTGCGGCCCCGGTACTCGAGTTCGCCGTTCGCCTGCCAGGCCACCAGGTCACCGGTGCGGTACATGCGGGAACCGTTGTCGGCGAACGGGTTCGCCACGAAGCGGTCGGAGGTGAGGTCGGGGCGGCCGAAGTAGCCGCGCGCCAGCTGGGCGCCGGCCAGGTACAGCTCGCCGGACACGCCGACCGGCACCGGCCGCAGACGCGAATCCAGCACGAACACCTGGGAGTTCCATTCGGGCGATCCGATGGACACCGACAGCTCGTCGCGTTCGGTGACCCGGTGGTTGGTGATGGACACCGCGGCCTCGGTCGGGCCGTACAGGTTGAACAGCTCGGTGCGCGGACGCTCCCGCAGCACGCGCTGCGCCAGCGGTCCGGGCAGCGCCTCACCGATGGCCAGGATGCGCCACAGCGAGTCCGGCAGCCCGTCGGTGAGCAACGCGTCCAGCATGGACGGCACCACGTGCAGGGTGGTCACCCACTCCCGCGCCATGAGCTCGTTGAGGTAGGCCGGATCCTTGTGCCCGTCGGGCGCGGCGATGACCAGGCGGCCACCGCAGGCCGCGGCGGACCAGAACTCCCAGACCGAGAGGTCGAAGGTGGCGGCGGTCTTGAGCAGCACCGCGTCGGCCGGGTCGAGGCCGAATTCGGTGACCTTCCAGAGCAACTGGTTCACGACCGCGCCGTGCGGCAGCGCCACACCCTTGGGGCGGCCGGTGGAACCGGAGGTGAAGATGACGTACGCCGTGTTGGCGGCGGTCAGCACCCGCACCCGGTCGGCGTCGGTGACCGGCTTGGCCGAGTGGACGCTCAGGTCCAGCTCGTCGATGCGCAGCACCTCGGCCAGTTCGGTGTCGAAACCGACCGCGGCCGTGGTCAGTACGGCCTTCGGCGCGGCCGTCTCCAGGATGTAGCCGACGCGCTCGGCGGGCTGATCCGGATCGATCGGGACGTACGCCGCACCGGCCTTGGCCACCGCGTACATCGCGACGACGAGATCGGTGGACCGGCGAATGGCCAGGGCCACACGGTCTTCGGTGCCGATGCCACGCGCGATGAGCTCACGGGCGAGCTGGTTCACCCGCGCGTCGAGCTCGGCGTAGGTCAGGTTCTCCACGCCGTCCGCGGAGTCGGCGACGATGGCCACGGACTTCGGGTCCTCGGCCACCGAGCGGTCGAGCAGCGAGACCAGGGTGGCCTCGGAGCCGCCATCCATGACCGCGTCGATGTCCTGCGCGGTGTTGTTCCACCGGCGCAGGATCCGGGTGTTCTCGTCCTCGTCGAGCAGGTCGATGTCGCCGACCGCCACCGTGGTGTCGGCCAGGATGGCGTCCAGCACCCGCACGAACCGGTCGGCGAACGCCCGCACGGTCGTTTCGTCGAACAGGTCGACGGCGTAACCGAATTCGGTGAGGATCTCGGCCGGGGTGCCGTCCTCGGTGTAGCGGTCGTACAGCGTGACGTGCAGGTCGGTCTTGGCCAGCTGCGACTCGAACTCGACGGCGGCCACGTGCAGGCCCGGCAGTTCGAAGGCGGTCTCGGCCAGGTTCTGGAACGAGAGGCCCACCTGGAACAGCGGGTTGCGCGCGGTGGAGCGGACCGGGTTGAGCACCTCGACGAGGCGCTCGAACGGCACGTCGGCGTTGGCGAAGGCCTCCAGGTCGCGTTCGCGGACCTCGGAGAGCAGGTCGGCGAAGCTCGCGTTGCCGTCGACCTGGGTGCGGAACACCAGGGTGTTCACGAACATGCCGATCAGGTCGTCGAGTTCGCGTTCACCACGGCCCGCGATCGGGGTGCCGACCGCGATGTCGTCGGTGCCCGACAGGCGGGCGAGCAGCACCGCGAGGGCGGCGTGCACGACCATGAACAGCGAGGCGTTGTTGGCGCGGGCCAGTTCGTGCAGCTTGGCGTGGCGTTCGGCGTCGATGTCGAAGCGCAGCGCCTTGCCGTGGAACGACTGCGCCGGCGGACGCGGCCGGTCGGTGGGCAGCTCCAGCTGGTCCGGCAGCCCGGCCAGCGCGCGGGTCCAGTACGAGACCTGCTGGGCGGCCAGCGATTCGGCGTCGTCCTCGCGGCCGAGCACCTCGCGCTGCCACAGCGCGTAGTCGGCGTATTGCACCGGCAGCGGCGCCCACTGCGGGACGTCGCCGTTCACCCGGGCCACGTAGGCGGCCATGATGTCGCGCGCCATCGGGCCCATGGAGGAGCCGTCGGCGGAGACGTGGTGGACGGTGAACGCCAGCACGTGCTGGGTGGTCGCACTGTCGGTGATCCGGAACATCTTGACCGCCAACGGCACCTCGACGGTGACGTCGAAGGTGGTCATGGCGAATTCGATGATCTTGCCGAGCAGGTCGGCCTCGGTCACGTCCTCCGGCACCAGCGTCAGGTCGGTCTGCGAGGCGGACAGCACCACCTGGTGCGGCCCCTCGGCGGTACGCGGGTACACCGTGCGCAGCACCTCGTGGCGGGCGATCACATCGCCGATGGCCTGCTTCATGGCGTACAGATCGAGCGCGCCGGTGAAGCGGACCGCCAGCGGAATGTTGTCGACCGCCGAGGTGGTGGTGTCGAACTGGTTGAGGAACCAGTAGCGCTGCTGCGCCGGGGACAACGGCAGGTGCGCGGGCCGCTCGCCGGCGACCAGGCTCGGGCGCCGGCCGGAACCGGCATTGCGCTCCACGCGGGCGGCCAGCGCCGCGACAGTGGATGCCTCGAACAGATCGCGCACCGCGAGCTGGGTGTCCAGGGCCGCGCCGAGGCGGGCGGTGACCTGGGTGGCGATCAGCGAGTTGCCGCCGAGTTCGAAGAAGTCGTCGTCGACGCCGACCCGTCCGACGCCCAGGACGTCGGAGAAGGTGCCCGCCACGATCTCCTCGATCGGGGTGGACGGCGCGCGGAAGACCTTGGCCTCGAACACCGGCGCGGGCAGCTGCTTGCGATCCAGCTTGCCGGAGGCGTTGAGCGGGAAGGCGTCCAGCACCACGAAGGCGGCCGGGACCATGTATCCGGGCAGGCCGTCCTGGAGCTCGGCGCGCACGGCGTCGAGGTCGACGGTGTGCCCGGTGGTGGGGATGACGTAGCCGACCAGCTGCTCGCCGAGGCGGTCGTCGGCACGGACCACGACCACCGACTGCGCGATGGAGTCGATGGCGGTGAGCGCGGCCTCGATCTCGCCGAGCTCGATGCGCAGACCGCGCAGCTTCACCTGGAAGTCGGTGCGGCCCAGGTACTCCAGTTCGCCACGGCCGGTCCACTTCACCAGGTCGCCGGTGCGGTACATGCGCTCGCCGTCGTGGAACGGGTCCGCGACGAAGCGGTCGGCGGTCAGCTCCGGGCGGGCGACGTAGCCGCGCGCCAGCTGGACGCCCGCGAGGTACAGCTCACCCGCGACACCCGGGGCGACCGGGTGCAGACGCGAATCCAGCACGTACACCCGGGTGTTGAAGACCGGCGCGCCGATCGGCACCGACAGCGTGTCGGCGTCGTCCACCTCGTGGTAGGTGACGTCGACGGCCGCCTCGGTCGGGCCGTACAGGTTGTGCAGACGGGCCCCGGTCAGCTCGCGCAGCTTCTGCGCGGTCGGCGCGGGCAGCGCCTCACCGGAGGCGAACACCTGGTGCAGCGAGGTGCATTCGGCGGCCTTCTCCTCGGCCACGAACACCGACATCATCGACGGCACGAAGTGCGCGGTGGTGACACCGGTGGCGATGATCAGGTCGGCCAGGTAGCCGGGATCGCGGTGGCCGTCCGGCTTGGCGATGACCAGCGAGGCGCCGATCTGCAAGGGCCAGAAGAACTCCCACACCGACACGTCGAAGGTGGACGGGGTCTTCTGCAGCACCACGTCGTCGTCGAACAGGCCGTACTCGGTCTGCATCCAGACCAGTCGGTTGATGATGGCGGTGTGGCTCACGGCCACACCCTTCGGGCGACCGGTCGAACCCGACGTGAAGATCACGTACGCGACGTCGTCGCCGCGCAGCGGGGCGATGCGGTCGGTGTCGGTGATCGGACCGTCCGAGTAGCCGGACACGTCCAGCTCATCGATCAGCAGTGTGCGCGTGGTGGTTCCGAACTCGTCACGCGCGGTGCTGAGCACGCACACCGGCTGCGCGGTGTCGAGCACGTACTGGTTGCGCTCGGCCGGGTGGTCCGGGTCCAGCGGCACGTAGGCGCCACCGGCGAGGGTGACCGCGTACATGCCGACCAGCAGCTCGAAGGAGCGGCGCATGCCCAGGGCCACATAGGAATCCGGTCCGACGCCCTCGGCGATGAGGTGGCGGGCCAGCTGGTGGGCACGGGCCGCGAACTCGCCGTAGGACAGACTCGTCCCCTCGAACACCAGCGCGGTGAGGTTCGGCGTCCGCTTGGCCTGGTCCTCGAACATCGACGCGAGGGTGACCTCGGTGTCGATCTTCTTCTTGCCGCCCAGCGCGACGCGCTTGACGTCGTACTCGGTGGCGTTCCAGGACCGCAGCACCTGGCGGCGCTCGGCGGCGTCGAGCAGTTCGATGTCGCCGACCAGCGCGGTCGGCTCGGCGACCACGGCGGACAGCAGGCGCACCAGGCGCTCACCGAAGCCCGCGATGGTGCCCGCGTCGAACATGTCGGTGGCGTAGGCGAATTCGGCGGTCATGCCGTTTCCGTCGGCGCGCTCGGTCAGGTTGAGGTGCAGGTCGAACTTGGCGGTGACCACGTCCAGCGGCACGCCCGCCACTTCCAGGCCCGGCAGGGCGAAGGTGGCCTCGCCGGTGTTCTGGAACGACAGCATGACCTGGAACAGCGGGTGCCGGGCCTGCGAGCGAGCCGGGTTGAGGATCTCCACCAGCCGCTCGAACGGCAGGTCGGCGTGGCCGAAGGCGGCCAGGTCGCTGTCCTTGGTGCGGGCCAGCAGCTCGGTGAACTTCTCCCCCGAGTCGACGCCGGTGCGCAGCACCAGGGTGTTGACGAACATGCCGATGGCGTCGTCGAGCACCTGCTCGCCACGGCCCGCGACCGCGGTGCCGATGGCGATGTCGTCGCCGCCGGACAGGCGCGCCAGCAGGGCCGCGAAGGCCGCGTGCACGACCATGAACAGCGAGGCGCCGTGCTGGCGGGCCAGGCCCTCGAGTCCGGCCAGCAGCTCGGCGTCGATGGCGAACTCGTGCACGCCACCGGCATTGGAGGCCACGGCCGGGCGCGGCCGGTCGGAGGGCAGGTCGATCTGGTCGGGCAGGCCCGCCAGGTCGTTGCTCCAGTAGGCCACCTGCTGCGAGATCAGCGAGTCGGCGTCGTCCTCGGAGCCGAGGGTCTCGCGCTGCCAGAGCGCGAAGTCGGCGTACTGGACGGGCAGCGGAGCCCACTGCGGCGCTTCGCCATTGGCGCGCGCGGCGTAGGCGAGCATGACGTCGCGGGCCAGCGGGCGCACCGACCAGCCGTCACCGGAGATGTGGTGGACCACGAAAACCAGGACGTGCGTGGGTACCCCGGCATCCGAGACCCGGAACAGCTCGGCGCGCACCGGGGCGGCGGCGGTCACGTCGAAGCCGGTGAGCACCAGTTCGGCGATGCGCTCGCGCAGGTCGGCCTCGGTCACCTCGGTCGCGGTCGCGCTCCGCTCGACCTGGCCGGGGGGCAGGATCACCTGCACGCCACGGCCTTCGGCGTTCTCCGGGTAGACGGTCCGCAGCACCTCGTGCCGCGTGAGCACGTCGCCGACGGCGGCCAGCAGGGCCTCCGTGTCGAGGTCGCCGGTCAGGCGCACCGCGAGCGGGATGTTGTTGACGGCCGAGGCGGTGTCGAAGCGGTTGAGGAACCACATGCGCTGCTGGGCCAGCGACAGCGGGATCTCGTCCGGACGGGCCTGCGCCACCAGGGCGCGGCGGCTGCCGGTGCCCGCCTGCGCCTCGACCCGCGCCGCGAGGGCGGCCACGGTCGGGGCGTCGAACAGGGCGCGGACGGGGATCCGGGTGTCGAGGGCCGCGCCCACGCGGGCGACGACCTGGGTGGCGATCAGCGAGTTGCCGCCGAGTTCGAAGAAGTCGTCGTCGGCGCCGACCGGGGACTCGAGTCCGAGCACCTCGGCGAAGACCTCGGCCACGATCTCCTCGGCCCGGGTCGCGGCGGCGCGGAATTCGCGGGCGGCGAACTCCGGCTCCGGCAGGGCGCGCCGGTCCAGCTTGCCGTTGGCGCTGAGCGGGAACCCGCCCAGGGCCACGAAAGCGGCCGGAACCATGTAGGAGGGCAGCTGCTCGCCCAGATGGGCGCGCAGGGCTTCCACATCGATGGCGTCGGCGTCGAGCGCGATCGGCTCGCTGGTCGCGGCGTCGGCCGGGACCACATAGGCGACCAGCTGGTCGCCGGTGCGGGCGTCGGAGCGCAGCACCACCACGGCCTGGGCGACCGAGTCGTGCGCGGTGAGCGCGGCCTCGATCTCGCCGAGCTCGATGCGCAGACCGCGCAACTTCACCTGGAAGTCGGTGCGGCCGATGTACTCCAGCTCGCCGTCCGCGGTCCAGGTGACGAGGTCACCGGTGCGGTACATGCGCCGGCCCGGGGTGAAGGGGTTGGCGACGAAGCGGTCCGCCGACAGATCGGGGCGGGCCACGTAGCCGCGCGCCAGCTGCACACCGGCCAGATAGAGCTCACCCGCCATGCCCGGGGCGACCGGGTGCAGGCGCGAATCCAGCACGTACACCTGGGTGTTGAACACCGGACGGCCGATCGGCACGGTCTCGGTGTCGGCGTCGACGACCTGGTGGTAGGTGACGTCGACCGCGGCCTCGGTGGGGCCGTACAGGTTGTGCAGGGCCGCGCCGGTGACCCGGCGCAGCTGCTGGGCGGTCGTCGCGGGCAGCGCCTCACCGGAGGCGAACACCAGACGCAGGCCCGTGCACCGCGCGGCGGCGGGCTCGGCCACGAACACGGCCATCATCGACGGCACGAAGTGCGCGGTCGTGACGCCTTGGCGGGCAATGGTTTCCGCCAGGTACACCGGGTCGCGGTGTCCGTCCGGCTTGGCCACGACCAGCTTCGCGCCGATCTGCAAGGGCCAGAAGAACTCCCACACCGACACGTCGAAGGTCGCCGGAGTCTTCTGCAGCACCACGTCGTCGGTGGTCAGACCGTACTCGGCCTGCATCCACACCAGGCGGTTCACGATCGCCGAGTGCGGCACCGCCACACCCTTCGGGCGACCGGTCGAACCCGACGTGAAGATCACGTACGCGGTGTTCGAAGCATTCAGCGGCGCACGGCGATCCGCGTCGGTCAGCGCGGCGTCGGAGTAGCCCGACAGGTCCGCGGTGTCCACGGCGAGGGTCGGCACGGTGGCGTGGGTGAACCCGTCGCGCTCGGTGGTGAGCACGCACACCGGCCGGGCCGTCTCGAGCACGTAGTCGATGCGGTCGGCGGGCTGGTCCAGGTCCAACGGCACGTACGCGCCACCGGCCTCGACGATCGCGTACATGGCGACCACCAGGTCCAGCGAGCGGCGCATACCCAGGGCCACCATGTTCTCCGGGCCGACGCCGGCCTCGACGAGCTTGCGGGCCAGCTGGTGCACGCGTCCGCCGAACTCGGCGTAGGACAGAGCTGTTCCCTCGAACGCGACGGCGGTCGCTGCGGGGGTCCGCTCGGCCTGGGCCTCGAACAGCGCGACCAGCGTCTCGCCCGCGTCGCCGGTGCCGCTGCGCACGGTCTCGCCCGCGGCGGTGTCCTCGGCCGACAGGGTGCCCGATGTCAGCTCCGCGACCACGGACACGACGTCGGCGGTGGTGCGGTTCCAGTCGCGCAGCACGCGGGTGCGCTCGCCGCCGACCAGCAGGTCGATATCGCCCACGGCCCGCTCCGGCTTGGCCGTGACGGCCTTCAGCAGCAGGTCGAACCGGTCGGCGAAGCGCGCCATGGTGGCCGCGTCGAACAGGTCGGTGGCGTAGATGAGTTCGGCGGTGATGCCGGACTGCGGGGCGGCGGCGTTCTCGGTGAGCACCAGCTGCAGGTCGAACTTGGCGGTGTCGATCGGCAGTTCGACGGCGCTGACGGTCAGGCCGGGCAGCTCCAGTTCGGTGATGCCGGTGTTCTGGAACGACAGCATGACCTGGAACAGCGGGTGCCGGGCCTGCGAGCGGGCCGGGTTGAGGATCTCCACCAGCCGCTCGAACGGCAGATCGGCGTGGCCGAAGGCCTGGATGTCGGTGCCGCGCACCGTGTCCAGCAGTTCGGTGAAGCCGGCGCTGCCGTCCACCTCGGTGCGCAGCACCAGGGTGTTGACGAACATGCCGATGAGGTCGTCGAGGGCGCGTTCGCCTCGACCGGCGACCGGGGTGCCGATGGCGATGTCGGACTCGCCGGACAGGCGCGACAGCAGCACGGCCAGCGCCGAG
Source organism: Nocardia sp. NPDC005825 (assembly GCF_040630175.1). Lineage (NCBI taxonomy): Bacteria > Bacillati > Actinomycetota > Actinomycetes > Mycobacteriales > Nocardiaceae > Nocardia > Nocardia sp. NPDC005825. The sequence continues at coordinate 333,874 of NZ_JBEXXC010000007.1, read as the reverse complement.
TGCATGACCATGAACAGCGTGGTGCCGCGGGTGCGGGCGAGTTCGGCCAGCGCGCCGTGGGTTTCGGCGTCGATGTCGAACACGTGGGTGGCGCCGCGGCCCGAGGCCACAGCCGGACGCGGCCGGTCGGACGGCAGCTCCAGCTGGTCGGGCAGCCCGCGCAGCGACTCCCGCCAGTACGAGATCTGCTGGGAGATCACCGATTCGGCGTCGCGCTCGTCACCGAGCACCTCGCGCTGCCACAGTGCGTAGTCGGCGTACTGGACGTCGAGCACCTGCCAGCCGGGTTCGCCGCCCTCGACGCGCGCGCCGTAGGCGGTCATGACGTCCCGGGTGAGCGGGCCCATGGAGAAACCGTCGGCCGAGATGTGGTGCACCACCAGCGCGAGCACGTGCTCGGTGGGGCTGACCTCGAACAGGCGGGCCCGGAACGGCACGTCCACGGTGACGTCGAAGCCGGTCAGCACCAGCTCCGAGAGCGCCTGCGGCAGTGCGGTTTCGGAGACCTCGACCGGGGTCAGGTCCGGGATGACCTGGCTGGTCGGGACGATCTCCTGGTAGGCCTGGCCGTCGATCTCGGGGTAGCGGGTGCGCAGCGACTCGTGCCGCGCCAGCACGTCGGCGACGGCGATCTGCAGGGCCTGGCGGTCCACCAGACCGGACAGGCGCACGGCCGCCGGGATGTTGTCCACGGCCGATTCGGGATCGAACCGGTTGAGGAACCACATGCGCTGCTGGGCCAGCGACAGCGGCAGCCGCTCGGGCCGCTCCTGCGCGACCAGCGCCAGGCGAGTGCCGGAGCCGGAGTGGGTTTCGGCCTTGGCGGCCAGTGCCGCGACGGTCGAGGACTCGAAGATCTCACGCACACCCAGCTGGGTGTCCAGCGCGGCGGACAGGCGCGCCGCCACCTGGGTGGCGATGAGCGAGTTGCCGCCGAGGGCGAAGAAGTCGTCATCGAGGCCGACTCGCTCCAGGCCGAGGATCTCGGCGAACACACCGGCCACGATCTGCTCGACCGGGGTGACGGGGGCGCGGAACACCGCGGCCTCGAACACCGGCGCGGGCAGCGCCTTGCGGTCCAGCTTGCCGGAGGCGTTGAGCGGGAACTCGTCGAGCACCATCAGGATCGACGGCACCATGTAGGACGGCACGCTCTCGCCGATCTCGGCGCGCACCGCGTCCACGTCCACGCTGCGGCCCGCCGCGGCGATGACGTAGCCGACCAGCTGGTCACCGGCGTGCGGGTCGTTGCGCACCACGACGACCGACTGCGCGATGGAATCCAGTGCGGTGAGCGCGGATTCGATCTCGCCGAGCTCGATGCGCAGACCACGCAGCTTCACCTGGAAGTCGGTGCGGCCGATGTACTCCAGCTCCCCATCCGCGGTCCAGGTGACGAGGTCACCGGTGCGGTACATGCGCTGCGAATCCCCGAAGGGGTTGGCCACGAAGCGATCCGAGGAAAGGTCCGGCCGCGCCACGTAGCCGCGGGCCAGCTGGTCACCGGCGAGGTACAGCTCGCCCGCGACGCCGACCGGAACCGGCCGCAGCCGCGAATCCAGCACGTACACCTGGGTGTTGAACACCGGGCGGCCGATCGGCACCGAGTCCACGTCGGCGTCCACGACCTGGTGGTAGGTCACGTCGACCGCGGCCTCGGTGGGGCCGTACAGGTTGTGCAGCTCGGCCCCCGTCAGCTCGCGCAGCTTGTGCGACGGCTTGGGCGACAGCGCCTCACCGGAGGCGAAGACCATGCGCAGGCTGCTGCACCGCGCGGCCGCCTCCTCCGCCACGAACACCGCCAGCATGGACGGCACGAAGTGGGTGACCGTGACGCCTTCGCGGGCGATGAGGTCGGCGAGATAGGCCGGGTCGCGGTGGCCCTCGGGCTTGGCCACGACCAGCTTGGCGCCGATCTGCAAGGGCCAGAAGAACTCCCACACCGACACGTCGAACGTGGCCGGAGTCTTCTGCAATACGACATCGTCGGCAGTCAGACCGTACTCGGCCTGCATCCACACCAGGCGGTTCACGATCGCCGAGTGCGGCACCGCCACACCCTTCGGGCGACCGGTCGAACCCGACGTGAAGATCACGTACGCGGTGTTCGAATCCCGCAGCGGCGCACGACGATCCCCGTCGGTCAGCGGCGCGGCCGAGTAGCTCGCCAGGTCCAGCTTGTCGATGCGCACCTGCGCGGTGTCGACCGGCAGGTCCTCCCCGGAGGTCAGCACGGTCACCGGGTCGGCGGTCTCGAGGATGTACTCGGTGCGCTCGGCCGGGTGATCCGGGTCGATCGGGACGTAGGCGGCGCCGGTGACGGCGACGGCGTACATGCCGACGACCAGGTCCAGCGAGCGGCGCATGCCCAGCGCCACGAAGGATTCCGCGCCGACGCCGCGCTCGACGAGCCAGCGGGCCAGGCGGTGCACGCGCTCGCCGAACTCGGCGTAGGACAGACTCGTCCCCTCGAACGCGACCGCGGTCGCCTCGGGGGTCCGCTCGGCCTGCGCCTCGAACATGGCGACCAGGGTGGCCTTCTCGGCCTTGTGCTCGGTGAGCACGGCCTCCACGTCGAAGGCGGTCTCGTTCCAGCTCTCGACGACCTGGGTGCGCTCGGCGGCGTCGACCAGCTCGATATCGCCCACGGCGGCGGCGGGATCGGTGGTGATCGCGGTGAGGACCCGGATCAGGCGGTCCGCGATGCGCTCGACGGTGGCTTCGTCGAACAGGTCGCGCAAGTAGCCGGCGCGGATGCGCAGGCGGGTGTCGAGCTGGGCGATGAGGGTGAGCGGGTAGTGGGTGGCGTCCGCGGCGTCCAGGCCGGTGACGGCCATGCCGTCGATATCGGCCGCCTGCGAGCGGATGCCCTCGGCGTCGACGGGATAGGACTCGAACACGACCAGGGTGTCGAAGAGTCCGCCGATGCCCGCGGCCGACTGGATGTCGGCCAGGCCCACGTAGTGGTGGTCGAGCAGGTCGGCCTGCTCGCCCTGGGTGCGGGTGAGCAGCGTGCTCGCCGCCTCGGCCGGGTCGAAGGCGACCCGCACCGGCACGGTGTTGATGAACAGACCCACCATGGACTCGACGCCCGAGAGCTGCGCCGGGCGACCGGACACGGTGGTGCCGAAGAGCACGTCCTCGCGACCGGTGAGGCGGCCGAGCAGGATGCCCCAGGCGACCTGGAGCACGGTGTTCGGGGTGACGCCGAGTTCGGCGGCCAGCCCGGTCAGGCGCGCGGTCGCGGCCTCGTCCAGGTCGAAGAAGTACTCGCCGGACAGCGCGGTGATCTCGCGGCCGGTGTCGGGACGGGTGAGCAGGGTCGGCTCGGAGACGCCGAGCAGCGACTTCTGCCAGGCCGCCAGCGACGCCGAACGATCCTGCTGCGCGACCCATTCCAGGAAGTAGCGGTAGGACCGCACCGGCGGCAGCACCGCGGTGTCGGAGTGCGTGGCGTAGAGCACCAGCAGGTCCTGCATGAGCAGCGGCATGGACCAGCCGTCGAGCAGGATGTGGTGGTTGGCCACGGCCAGCTGGTAGCTGTGGGCGTCGGTGCGCACCAGCGTGTAGCGGATGAGCGGCGGCGCGGTCAGGTCGAAGCGCTGGACGCGGTCCTCGGCGATGATCTCCGCCGCGCGGGCGGCGCGAGTGTCGGCGTCGGCGATGTCGGTCAGGTCGTGGTTGGTCCACGCCACCTTCACGCCGTCGATGACCACCTGCACCGGAACACCGGAGGCGTCGTTGACGTAAGCGGTGCGCAGGATCTCGTGTCGCTCGATGAGCGCCTGCGCGGCCGACCGCAGCCGGTCGGCGTCGACGCGGCCCTCGAGGGTGAGCACCGCCTGCGCGGTGTACACGTCCACCGAGGTGGCGGCCAGCTGCGCGTGGAAGAGCAGACCGGCCTGCAGCGCGGACAGCGGCCACACCTGGTGCAGGGAGCCGTAGCGCTTCTCCCACCCGTCGATGTCGCGCTGGGTGACGCGGACCAGGCCGAAGTCGGACGGGGTGTGCCCGCCCTTGGCCGAATCGGCGTGCGCGGCAACGGCTTCGAGCGCGGACACCCACAGGGCGGCGAACTCGGCGATCTCCGTGGCGGAGATCAGCGTGCTCGGGTAGCCGATCTGCGCGGTCAGCTTGTCGCCCGCGACGATGGCGTTGATGTCGATCGGGGCCATGGCGGGCATGTCGGCGTCGTAGGAGCCCGCCAGGTCGGCCAGGTCGGCCGCCGGGATCCAGCCGAAGCCGCGCAGCGCCTCGGGCACGTCGCCCTCGTTGACCCGGCCCAGGTAGTTGAAGCTGACCTGGCCCGGCAGCTGCTTGGGCAGCTGGGCGGCGGTGTCGGAGTTCATGTAGCGCAGCAGGCCGTACCCGATGCCCTTGTCGGGCACCGCGAGCAGCTGCTCCTTGACCGTCTTGATGGCCCGGCCCATGGCCGCGCCGCCGGTGAGGGCGGCGTCCACGTCGATGCCGGACAGGTCGAAGCGCACCGGGAAGATGGCGGTGAACCAGCCGACCGTGCGGGACAGGTCGGCGCCGGGCACGACCTCTTCCTCGCGGCCGTGGCCCTCCAGGCGGACCAGGGCGGACTTCTCCCCCAGGCCCTTGCCGGCGCGGAACTTGGCCACCGCCAAGGCGAGCGCGGTCAGCAGACCGTCGTTCACGCCGCCGTGGAACAGGGCGGGCACGGTGGTCAGCAGCGAGCGGGTGGCCTCGGCCGACAGCTCGACGCGGTGCTTGACGATGGTCGCGGTGACGTCCACGGCCGGGTCCATCGCGCGCTCGGTGAGCAGCGGGTCCGGGCTCTCGACGACGTCGCGCCAGAACGCGAGCTCGGCGACGCGCTCCTCGGTGGCGGCCTCCCGCTCGAGGGCGTGCGCCCAGGTGCGCATGCTGGTGGCGGGGGCGACCAGCTCGGGGGTCTGTCCGGCGGACAGCTGGCCCCAGGCGGCGACGAAGTCCGGCACCAGGATTCGCCAGGTGACGCCGTCGACCACCAGGTGGTGACCGGCGACGATCAGGCGTCCGGCGCGGCTGTCGTCCGAGGGCTCCAGCCACACGAACCGGATGACCTGGCCCGCGGCCGGATCCAGCTTGTCGAGCGTGGCATCCAGTGCGGCCGCGGCGATCTCGAACAGCCGCTCGTCGGTGACGGCGGCGTCGAACTCGGTGCGGTCGATCAGTGAATCCGCGTCGATGGTGCCGGGAGCGGCGGTCTCGACGATCCAGTCCGCGTCCGGCACCCGGCGCAGGCGCGCCCGCAGCATGTCGTGGCGGTCGATGACCGCGCCGACGGTGGCGGCGATGCCCGCGCGGTCGATGCCGTGCGGCAGCTCCAGGGCCATGGTCTGGTTGAAGCGGCCGAACTCGCCCGGGCGGCCCGCCATGAACCGGACCACCGGGGTCAGCGGCATGACACCCACGCCGCCGCCGGGCAGCTCGGTCAGCTGCGGGGCCGAATCGCCCTGGCTGTCCGAGGTTTCCGCGATGGCGGCCAGACCGGACACCGTGCGCTGCTCGAACACGTCGCGCGGCGAGAACACCACGCCGCGTGCCTTGGCCCGCGACACCAGCTGGATGGAGACGATGGAGTCGCCGCCGAGCGCGAAGAACGAGTCGTCGATACCGACCCGCTCCAGGCCCAGCACCTCGGCGAACACCTCGGCGATGGTCTGCTCGAGGGTGTTGCGCGCGGCCCGGAAGACCACCTCGGTGGCGAAGACCGGTTCGGGCAGGGCCCGGCGGTCCAGCTTGCCGACCGGGGTCAGCGGCACCCGGTCGATGACCATGACCGAGGACGGCACCATGTACGCGGGCAGACGCTGCTCGACGTGCGCGGTCACGGCCGCCACATCGATCGAATGACCCGGCGTGGCAACCACATACGACACCAGTGAGGTCGCGCCCGCGGCGTTCTTGTGGCCCACGGTGACCGCGAAGTCTACGGTCTCGTGCGAGGCCAGCGCCGCGTCGATCTCGCCCAGCTCGATACGGAAACCGCGCACCTTGACCTGGAAGTCGGAGCGGCCGACGTATTCGACCAGCCCGTCCGGGGTCCAGCGCACCACGTCACCGGTTCGGTACATGCGCGCGCCGTCCACATACGGGTTGGCGACGAAACGGTCGGCGGTCAGGCCCGGCCGCGCGTGATAGCCGCGCGCCAGCTGGATGCCCGACAGGTACAGCTCACCCGCGACGCCCACCGGCACCGGGCGCAGGCGGTTGTCGAGGATCAGCGACTGCATGCCCCGGATCGGACCACCGATGGTGACCAGATCGCCCGGCACCAGCGCGTCGCTGATGTTGGTCATGATGGTGGTCTCGGTCGGACCGTAGCCATTGTGGAAGGCACGCATCGTGCCGTCCGCCAATGGAACCGCCCACTTCTCGACCAGGTCGGCCGGGACGGCTTCACCACCGGCGACCAGCACGCGCAGCGAGTCCAGGCCCGCCGGTCCGAAGGTGGACAGCGCGGCCGGGGTGATGAACGCGTGGGTGGCGCGCTCGCGGCGGATCAGCGCGGCGAGCTCCTCGCCGCCGTAGGTGCCCGGCGGGACGACCACCAGGGTGCCGCCCTTGCCGATGGCGAGCAGGAATTCCAGCATCGACGCGTCGAACGAGGGCGACGCGAAATGCAGTGCGCGCGAGGAGGAGTCGAGCGCGTACCGCTCGGCCTGCTCGACGGTGAAGTTGGCCAGACCGGCGTGGCTGACCACGACGCCCTTGGGCACACCGGTGGAGCCGGAGGTGTAGATGACGTAGGCCGGGTGCTCCGGGCGCAGCGGGCGCACCCGCTCGGCGGCGTCGATCGCGGTGTCCGCGAACGCACCCAGATCCAGGTCGTCCAGCACCAGCCACTCGACCGAGTCCGGCATGTCCGCGCGCACCGACGCCACGGTCAGGCCGACCGGCGAACCGGAGTCGGTGACCATATGGGCGATGCGGTCGGCCGGGTAGCTCGGGTCCACCGGCACGAACGCCGCACCGGTCTTGGACACCGCCCATTCGGCGAAGTAGGACTCGTCCGAACGCGGCACGGCGACGGCGACCAGATCCTCGGTGCCGATGCCGCGCTCGATGAGCAAGCGCGCCAGACGGTTCGAGCGGGAATCCAGCTCGCCGTAGGACAGACTCCTGCCCTCGAACACCACCGCGGGCGCGGCGGGATCGATGGCGACGGCGTCGGCGATCAGCTCGGGCAGGGTGCGCGCGGGGACGGCGGGCAGGCCGAGCCGGGCCACCAGGTCGGCGCGCTCGCCGGAGTCCAGGATGTCGATCGCGCCGACACCGATCTCCGGGTTGGCGGCGACGGCCTCGAGCACCCGCACCCAGCGCTGCGCGAACCCGGCCGCGGTGGCCGCGTCGAACAGATCGGTGGCGTAGGTCAGGGCCAGGGCCATGCCGGAGTCCTGCTCCGACAGCGTGAACTGCAGGTCGAAGCGGGAGATGTTCTCGTCGAGGTCCAGCGTGGAGACCGTCAGACCCGGCAGCTCGATGCTGGTGCGGTCCAGGTTCTGGAAGGCGAGCATGACCTGGAACAGCGGGTTGCGGGCCTGCGAGCGCTCGGGCGCGAGCAGTTCCACCAGTCGCTCGAACGGCACGTCGGCATTGCCGAAGGCGTCGAGGTCGGTGTGGCGGACGCGATCCAGCAGGTCGGTGAACGACTCGCCGGCCTCGATGCCGGTGCGCAGCACCAGCGTGTTGACGAACATGCCGACCAGGTCGTCGAGCGCGGCCTCACCGCGACCGGCGACCGGGGTGCCGACCGCGATGTCGTCGCCGCCGGACAGGCGGGCCAGCAGCACCGCGAGGGCGCTGTGCATGACCATGAACAACGACGAACCGCGCTGGCGGGCAACGTCTTCCAGCGCCGCGATCAGCTCCGGCGACAGCGTCCGCTGTAGGGTCGCGCCGCGGTGCGAGGCGATGGCCGGGCGCGGACGGTCGGTGGGCAGGGCCAGCTCGTCCGGCACGCCGCCGAGCACGCGCTGCCAGTAGGCGACCTGGCGGGCCATGATCGAGGACGAATCCTCTTCCGAGCCCAGCACTTCGCGCTGCCACAGCGCGAAGTCGGCGTACTGCACGGCCAGCGGGGCCCAGCCGGGCACCGCGCCCTGGGTGCGCGCGGTGTAGGCGACCATGACGTCGCGGGCCAGCGGGGACATGGAGAAACCGTCACCGGCGATGTGGTGCACGACCACCACGAGCACGTGCTCGGTGGCGACGGCGGTGCCGTCGATGGACTTAGCCTCACCGCCCGCGCGGAACAGGCGGGCGCGCAGCGGCACCTGTTCGGCCACATTGAAGCCCAGCGTCGCGAACGCGGTCACCGTGGCGGTGAGCTCGGCCGCGGCGACCGTGACCGGCCGCAGATCGAGGGCGATCTCCTCGGCCGGGACGACCACCTGCATGGGGGTGCCGCCGTGCTCGGGGTACTTGGTGCGCAGCGACTCGTGGCGGCGGACCACGTCGGCGACCGCGAGTTCCAGTGCGGCCGTGTCGAGTTCGCCGGTCAGGCGAATCGCCAGCGGCAGGTTGTAGGCCGCCGACGAGGTGTCGTACTGGTTGAGGAACCACATGCGCTGCTGCGCGAACGACAGCGGCACCAGCTCGCCCGGAATCCGGGCGCGGGCGGTCAGTTTGGCGCGCGAGGCGCCGTCGGCGTGCGATTCGATGCGGGCCGCGAGGGCCTCGACCGTGGTGGCCTCGAACAGGGTGCGCACCGCGACCGTGGTGTCCAGGGCCGCGCCGATGCGCGACACCACACGGGTGGCGATGAGCGAGTTGCCGCCCAGGTCGAAGAAGTCGTCGTCCAGGCCGACCCGATCCAGGCCCAGCACCTCGGCGAAGACGGCCGCGACCGTCTCCTGGGTCGGGGTCTCCGGAGCGCGGAAGGCACGGGCCTGCGCGGCCGGGGCCGGCAGGGCACGGCGGTCCAGCTTGCCGTTGACGGTCAGCGGGATCCGGTCCAGCACCACGACGGCCGACGGGACCATGTAAGCGGGCAGCAGCTCGGCCGCGCCGTCGCGGACGGCGTCCACGGCGGGCGCGACCCCGTCCTGCGGCACCACGTAGGCGACGATGCGCTGATCGCCCGGCTGGTCCTCGCGCACGATGACCGCGGTCTGCGCGACCCCGGCCTGCGCCAGCACCGCGGACTCGATCTCGCCGAGCTCGATGCGGAAACCGCGGACCTTGACCTGGTCGTCGGCGCGGCCCAGGTATTCGAGCTCGCCGAAGCGGTTCCAGCGGGCCACGTCACCGGAGCGGTACAGGCGGGTGCCCGGCGCGCCGAAGGGGCTGGCCACGAAGCGGGCCGCGGACAGGTCCGGCCGGCCCAGGTAGCCGCGCGCCAACTGCGCACCGGCGACGTACATCTCACCCGCGACGCCGACCGGCACCGGGTGCAGGCGGTCGTCGAGGACGTACACGCGCAGACCGGCGATGGCCCGGCCGACCACCGAACCGGTGGCGGCGGCGATGGTGTCGGCGTCGAGCACACGCACGGACACGTGGACCGTGGTCTCGGTGATGCCGTACATGTTCACCAGGTACGGGGTGGAATCCCCGTGGCGGGCAACCCAATCCGACAGACGACGCAGCTCCAGCGCCTCACCGCCGAAGACGACGTAGCGCAGGGCCAGGTCCGGCTGGTCGCCGGCGGCGGCCGCGATGCGGTCGGCCTCGGCCAGCTGGTAGAACGCCGACGGGGTCTGGTTGAGGACGGTGACCCGCTCGCGGCGCAGCAGTTCCAGGAACTGCTCCGGCGAGCGCGACACGTAGTAGTCGACGACGACGAGCTTGCCGCCGTAGAGCAGCGGGCCCCACAGCTCCCACACCGAGAAGTCGAAGGCGTAGGAGTGGAACAGGGTCCACACGTCGTCGGGTCCGAAGCCGAACTCGCGATCGGTGTTCGCCATCAGGCGCACCACATTGCGGTGCGCGACCGCGACGCCCTTGGGACGGCCGGTCGAACCGGAGGTGTAGATGACGTAGGCGACGTGGTCCGGGTTCAGCGCCGCGCGGCGGTCGGCATCGGTGACGGGGCCGTCGGCCGCGTCCACGATGTTCCCGGCCTCCAGCGAGAAGCCGTCCAGGAGAACGGTGTTCAGCTCGGCCGGGAGCTCGACCTGCACGGTCGAGTCGGTGATCACGCTGGTCGGCTTCGCGTCCGAGAGCACGAAGGCGATGCGATCGGCCGGGTAGGACGGATCGATCGGCACGTAACCCGCACCGGTCTTGATCACGGCCAGCAGCGCCACGACCAGGTCCGCGGAACGCGGCAGCAGCACCGCGACCAGCGACTCCGGACCCGCGCCCTCCCCGATCAGCCTGCGCGCCAGCACGTTCGCGCGGCGATCCAGCTCGAAGTAGGTGAGCTCCTCGTCGCCGAACCGCACCGCGACCCGCTCCGGGTGGGCGGCCACGGCCAGGTCGAACAGGCCCGAGATGGTGGCCTCGGACGCGGCGAACGGGCTCGCCAGCGCGTCGAGGGGGTTGGACAGGCGCTCGGCGGCCCCGCCCAGCGCGGCCAGCGCCGCGGCCTCGGGCGCGATGCCCGAGATGCCCTCGGCGACGGCGAGTTCGGCCTCGGCGACCGCGGCGCGCGCGGTCTCGGCCAGCTCCACGATGTCGTCGCCCGCGGAGACCCAGTACTCGGCCACGTCGTGGCGTTCGCCCTCGCCCAGCAGGTCGATGTCGCCGATCAGGGCCGACGGGTCTTCGGCGACGGCGCGCAGAATGCGGACCAGGCGCTCGGCGAAGGAGATGACGGTCTCGGCGTCGAACAGATCGGTGGCGTAGTTCCAGGACAGGCCCAGCGACCCGTCGGCGCGCTCGCTCACGGTGAGCTGCACGTCGAACTTGGCGGTGCCCGGATCGAATTCGACGACCTCGAGGGCCAGATCCGGCAGCTCGACGGCGGCCGCGTCCTTGGCACTGGCGGCCTCGAAGGTCAGCGCCACCTGGAACAGCGGGTGGTGCGCCTGCGAGCGGACCGGGCTGAGCACGTCCACCAGCCGCTCGAACGGCACGTCGGCGTGCGCGAAGGCGGCCAGGTCGGTGCGGCGCACCTGGGCGAGCAGATCGCGGAAGGCCGCGTCCGGCCGCACCTCGCTGCGCAGCACCAGGGTGTTGACGAACATGCCGACCACGTCGTCGAGGGCGCGTTCGCCGCGGCCCGCGATCGGGGTGCCGATGGCGATGTCGGTGGCCCGCGACAGGCGCGCGGACCAGGCCGCGAGCGCCGCGTGGACCAGCATGAACAGGGTGACGTCGTGTTCGCGGGCCACGCCGGTGAGGGCGCGGTGCAGGTCGGCGTCGATCGAGAAGTCGTGCACGCCACCGGCATTGGTGGCGACCTCGGGCCGCGGCCGGTCGGCGGGCAGCTCCAGCTGCTCGGGCAGGTCGGCCAGCTGGGTGGTCCAGTAGCCGATCTGCTGGGCGGCGATGGACTCGGCGTCGGTCTCCGCGCCGAGGATCTCGCGCTGCCACAGCGTGTAGTCGGCGTACTGCACCGGCAGCGGCGACCAGGCCGGGACCTCGCCGGTCGCGCGGGACAGATAGGCCGCGACCACGTCGCGCAGCAGCGGGCGCAGCGACGCGCCGTCCGCGCTGATGTGGTGCAGCACCAGCACCACCACGTGCTCGGTCTCGCCCAGGCTCAATACCGTGGCGCGGAACGGCAGTTCACGGGTGACGTCGAAGTAGACACTCGCCAGCTGGGTGATGCGCGCGGTCAGCTCGGCCGCGGTGACGGACTCGGTCCGCACCTCGAAGTCGATCTCGGACAGCGGCAGCACGCGCTGGAAGCCGTCGCCCTCGATCTCGGGGTAGACGGTGCGCAGCGACTCGTGGCGGGCCAGCACGTCGCCGAGAGCGGCGGTGAAGGCGGCCGGGTCGATGGCGCCGGTGAGCTTCAGCGCCACCGGGATGTTGTTGACCGCGGTGCGGTTGTCGAAGCGGTTCAGGAACCACATGCGCTGCTGCGCGAGCGACAGCGGCACCAGCTCCGGACGCTCCTGGGCGACCAGCGCCGCGCGAGCGCCGGTGCCGACGCGCGATTCCAGCTGCGCGGCAAGCGATGCCACCGTGGACGCCTCGAACAGGGCGCGCAGCGGGATGTCGGCGTCCAGCGCCGCGGACAGGCGCGCGATCACCTGGGTGGCGATCAGCGAGTTGCCGCCGAGCTCGAAGAAGTCGTCGTCCAGGCCGACCCGGTCCAGGCCGAGCACGTCGGCGATGGTCCCGGCGACCGTCTGCTGCACCGGGGTGGCCGGGGCACGGAAGGTCTTGGCGGCGAAGGTCGGCGCGGGCAGCTGCTTGCGGTCCAGCTTGCCGGAGGCGTTGAGCGGGAAGGCGTCGAGCACCATGAAGGCGGCCGGGACCATGTAGGCCGGAAGCTGTTCGGAGAGCACGTCCTTCACGGCGTCGACGTCGAGGTGACCGTCGGCGGCGATCAGGTAGGCGACCAGCTGATCACCGGTGCGCTCGTCGTGGCGGACCACGACCACCGACTGCGCGATCGCGGGCAGCGCGGTGAGCGCGGACTCGATCTCGCCGAGCTCGATGCGCAGACCGCGCAGCTTCACCTGGAAGTCGGTGCGGCCCAGGTATTCCAGCTCGCCGTGGCCGGTCCAGGTGACGAGGTCACCGGTGCGGTACATGCGCGCGCCGTCGCCGAACGGGTTGGCCACGAAGCGATCCGCGGTCAGGTCGGGGCGGGCCACGTAGCCGGTGGCCAGCTGGTCACCCGCGAGATAGAGCTCACCCGCGACACCCACCGGAACCGGGTTCAGGCGCGAATCCAGCACGTACACCTGGGTGTTGAAGACCGGCGCACCGATCGGCACCGAGGTGATGTCGGCGTCGACGACCTCGTGGAAGGTCACGTCGACCGCGGCCTCGGTGGGGCCGTACAGGTTGTGCAGCCGCGCGCCGGTCAGCTGACGCAGCTTCTGCGCGGTCGGCGCGGGCAGGCCCTCACCGGAGGCGAAGACGTTGGTCAGGCTGACGCAGTCGGCCGCGGCCGGCTCGGCCACGAACACCGCGAGCATGGACGGCACGAAGTGCGTGACCGTGACGCCCTCGCGGACGATGATCTCGGCCAGATAGGCCGGGTCGCGATGGCCGTCGGGCTTGGCGACCACCAGGCGCGCGCCGACCTGCAAGGGCCAGAAGAACTCCCACACCGACACGTCGAAGGTGGCCGGGGTCTTCTGCAGCACCACGTCGTAGGCGGCCAGCCCGTACTGGGCGTGCATCCACACCAGGCGGTTGACGATGGCCGCGTGGCTCACGGCCACACCCTTGGGGCGGCCGGTGGAACCGGACGTGAAGATCACGTAGGCGGTATTGCCCGGGCGCAGCGGGGAACGACGCTCGACATCCGTGACCGGGCTGTCGTCGAAGCCCGACAGATCCAGCTCGTCGATCCGAACCTGACGGCCCTCAACGCCTTCCAGTTCGTCACCCGAGGTGAGCACGCAGACCGGCTGCGCGGTCTCGAGGATGTACTGGGTGCGCTCGGCCGGGTGATCCGGGTCCAGCGGCACGTACGCGCCGCCGGCGACGGCCACGGCGTACATGCCCGCGACCAGGTCGATGGAGCGGCGCATGCCCAGCGCGACGAAGGATTCCGGTCCGACGCCCTCGGCGATCAGCCAGCGCGCCAGCTTGCGGACGCGGGCCGCGAACTCGGCATAGGACAGACTTGTCCCCTCGAACGTGACGGCCGTCGCGTCCGGGGTCAGCGCGACCTGTGCCTCGAACAGCGACACCAGCGTCGCCGCCGCGCCCTCTTCGATCTCCGGCAGCGCGGTGTCCAGCTCGAACGCGGTCTCGTTCCAGCCGACCAGCAGCTGCCGGCGCTCGGTCTCGGTCAGCAGCTCGACATCGCCGACCAGCTGGGCCGGATCCGTGGCCACGGCGGTGAGCACGGCGACGAAACGCTGCGCGAACACGGCCGCGTACTGCGCGTCGAAAAGGTCTGTCGCGTAGACGAGTTCGGCGTCCATGGCCGCGGCGTCCGATTCGCGGCCCGCCGCGGCGCCGTCGACGACCTCGCTCAGGGTCAGCTGCAGATCGAACTTGGCCGACTGCTGATCGATGGCCAGCTCGGCGACGCTCAGGCCCGGTAGCTCCAGCGAGGCGCGCCCCAGGTTCTGGAACGACAGCATGACCTGGAACAGCGGGTGCCGCGCCTGCGAGCGGGCCGGGTTCAGCACCTCGACCAGGCGCTCGAACGGCACGTCCGCGTGGGCGAAGGCCTGCAGATCGCGCTCGCGCACGGTCTTCAGCAGGTCGGTGAAGCTCGCGCCGGTGTCCACCGGGGCGCGCAGCACCAGGGTGTTGACGAACATGCCGACCAGGTCGTCGAGCGCCTGCTCGCCACGGCCCGCGACCGGGATGCCGACCGCGATGTCGTCGGTGCCGCTCAGGCGGGCCAGCAGCGCGGCGTAGGCGCTGTGCACCACCATGAACAGCGTCGTGCCATGGGCCTGCGCCACCCGGTTCAGCCCGGCGATGAGCTCGCCCGGCACCTGGAACCGGTGGGTGCCCGCATCGTAGGAGGCGACGGCCGGGCGCGGCGTGGTGGACAGGCGCAGCTCGTCCGGCAGGCCGGACAGGGTGTCGCGCCAGTAGTCGAGCTGCTCGGTGATGAGCGAGCGCGGGTCCGCTTCCGAACCCAGGGTCTCGCGCTGCCACAGCGCGTAATCCGCGTACTGCACCGGCAATTCGGTCCAGCCCGGGGTCTCGCCCTGGCTGCGCGCGATGTAGGCGGTCATCAGGTCGCGGACCAGCGGAGTCATGGAGAAGCCGTCGGCGGCGATGTGGTGGGCCACCAGCACCAGCACGTGCTCGTCGGCCGCGAGGCGGTAGGCGCGCAGGCGCACCGCGGTCTCGGTGGTGACGTCGAAGCCGCGCGCGGCGAAGTCGTAGACCGCGGCGAACAATTCGCCCTCGGTCACGTCCAGCACGTCCAGCTCCGGAATGGCGCGGCCGGTGGGCAGCACCTTCTGGTAGGCGACGCCCTCGTGCGACGGGTACAGGGTGCGCAGCGACTCGTGGCGCGCCATCACGTCGGCGATCGCGCCGCGCATGGCGTCGAGATCCAGTGCGCCGGTGAGCCGTACGGCCGCCGGGATGTTGTTCGCGGCCGATTCGGGATCGAACCGGTTGAGGAACCACATGCGCTGCTGCGCGAGCGACAGCGGCGGGTACTCGGGGCGGGTGCGGACCGTGAGCGCCTGGCGCACACCGGTTCCCGCGTGCGACTCCACCCGCGCGGCCAGCGCGGCCACGGTCGGGGCCTCGAACAGCACGCGCACGCCGATCTCGGCGTTCAGCGCGGCCGCCAGGCGGGCCACCACCTGGGTGGCGACCAGCGAGTTGCCGCCCAGCTCGAAGAAGTCGTCGTCCACGCCGACGCGCTCGGCGCCGAGCAGGTCGGCGAAGATCTGCGCGATGATCTCCTCGATCGGGGTCGAGGGGGCGCGGAAACGCTTGGCCTCGAACACCGGCGCGGGCAGGGCCTTGCGGTCCAGCTTGCCGGAGGCGTTGACCGGGAAGGCGTCCAGCACCACGAGCGCGGCCGGAACCATGTAGGCGGGCAGCGAGGCGCTCAGCGCGGCCTTCACGCCGTCGACGTCGACCACGGCGTCGGGCTCGCGGACCACGTAACCCACCAGCTGGTCGCCCGCGTGCGCGTCGGTGCGGACCACCACGACGGACTGAGCGATGGCCGGCTGCGCCAGCAGCGCCGCCTCGATCTCGCCCAGCTCGATGCGCAGACCGCGCAGCTTCACCTGGAAGTCGGTGCGGCCCAGGTAGTTCAGTTCCCCGGCGGCGGTCCAGGAGACCAGGTCGCCGGTGCGGTACATGCGGTCGCCGGAGACGAACGGGTTGGCCACGAAGCGGTCCGCAGACAGGTCCGGGCGACCCAGGTAGCCGCGCGCGAGCTGATCGCCCGCGAGGTAGAGCTCACCCGCGACACCCGGCGCGACCGGGTGCAGGCGGGCGTCGAGGACGTAGGTCTCGGTGTTCCACACCGGGCGGCCGATCGGCACGAAGACCGTGTCGGCGTCCACGACCTCGTGGTAGGTGACGTCGACGGCGGCTTCGGTCGGGCCGTACAGGTTGTGCAGGCGCGCGCCGGTCAGCTCGCGCAGCTTCTGCGCGGTCGGCGCGGGCAGCGCCTCACCGGAGGCGAACACCTGCCGCAGCCGCGGCGCGGTGGCGGCGGCATCGCCGCTGTCGGTGCCGAGGGTGGCGACGAAGACCGACAGCATCGACGGCACGAAGTGCGCCGTGGTGATGCCGGTTTCCGCGATGACATGGGCCAGGTAGACCGGGTCGCGGTGGCCGTCCGGCTTGGCGACCACCAGGCGCGCACCGGTCTGCAAGGGCCAGAAGAACTCCCACACCGACACGTCGAAGGTGGCCGGGGTCTTCTGCAGCACCGCGTCGGTGGCGTCGATCGGGTACTCGTGCTGCATCCACAGCAGGCGGTTCACGATCGCGCCGTGCTCGACAGCGACGCCCTTGGGGCGGCCGGTCGAACCGGACGTGAAGATCACGTAGGCGGTGTGCTCGGGCCGGATCGCCTGTCCCCGTTCGGCATCCGTGATCGGAGCGTCGGAGTAGGCGTCCAGGTTCAGGGTGTCGACTTCCAGCACCGGCACATTGCGGCCGGTCACGAAGTCGTCGCGGCCGGTGGTCAGGATGGCGACCGGGCGCGCGGTGTCGAGCACGTAGTCGATGCGCTCCATCGGCTGGTCCGGGTCCAGCGGCACGTACGCGCCACCGGCCTCGAGCACGGCGTACATGGCGACGACCAGATCCAGCGAACGCCGGATGGCCAGGGCCACATGCGATTCCGCGCCCACGCCCTGGGCGATGAGTTTGCGGGCCAGCTTGTGCACCCGCGCCGAGAACTCGGCGTAGGACAGACTTGTCCCCTCGAATTCCACGGCAGGCGCATCGGGGCTGGTCAGCGCCTGGGCCTCGAACAGCGAGACCAGCGTGGCGGCCTCGCCCGCGGGCAGCTCGGGCAGCACCGAGGCCAGGTTGAACGAGGTGTCGTTCCAGTCGTCCAGGACCTGATCGCGCTCACCGCCGACCAGCACGTCGATATCGCCGAGCGGCAGATCCGGGTTCTCGACCACGGCGGCCAGGATCAGATCCAGGCGGTGCGCGAAGGCGGCGATGGTCGGCTCGTCGAACAGGTCCAGCGCGTAGGAGATCTCGGCCGACATGCCGGCGTGCTCGCCGTGGTCGTCCTGCGCCTCCTGCAGGGTCAGCTGCAGGTCGAACTTGGCCAGGCGGGCGTCGTAGTCGATGCCGTTGACCGAGAGGCCGGGCAGTTCCAGGCTGGCCTGCCGGGTGTTCTGGAAGGTCAGCATGACCTGGAACAGCGGGTGGCGGGCCTGCGAACGAGCCGGGTTGATGACCTCGACCAGGCGCTCGAACGGCACGTCCGCGTGCGCGAAGGCGTGCAGGTCGGTGTCGCGGGAGCGGGCCAGCAGGTCGGCGAAGGTCTCCGAGCCGTCCACCTCGGTGCGCAGCACCAGGGTGTTGACGAACATGCCGATCAGGTCGTCGAGCGCGGCCTCACCGCGGCCGTGCACCGGGGTGCCGATCGCGATGTCGGAGGTGCCCGACAGGCGGGCCAGCAGCACCGCCAGGGCCGAGTGCATGACCATGAACAGCGAGGCGTTGTGCCGGCGGCCCAGATCCACCAGCGCCTGCTGGGTTTCGGCGGAGATGGCGAACGGGTAGGTGCCGCCCTGGTAGCTGGCCACGGCCGGACGCTGCCGGTCGGAGGGCAGCACCAGTTCGTCGGGCAGATCGGCCAGGGCCTCGGTCCAGTAGCGGATCTGCTTGGAGATCAGCGCGTCCGGATCGTCCTCGGAGCCGAGCACCTCGCGCTGCCACAGCGCGTAGTCGGCGTACTGCACCGGCAGTTCCGCCCAGGCCGGGGCCTCCCACGAGGTGCGGGCCGCGTAGGCCACCATCACGTCGCGAGCCAGCGGGCCCATGGACCAGCCGTCGGCGCTGATGTGGTGGACCACCATGCCGAGGATGTACTCGGTGTCGCTGATCTCGAAAAGCGCCGCGTGCAAAGGCACTTCGCCGGTGACGTCGAAGGCCATGGTGGCCAGCTCGACCAGGTGGTCGATCAGGTTCGACTCGGTGACCGGCACCGGCGTCAGGTCCGGCACGATCTGCGCGGCGTCGAGCACCCGCTGCACCGGGCCGTGCGCGGTCTCCGGGAAGACGGTGCGCAGCGACTCGTGGCGGTCGATGACGTCGATGACCGCGACCTGCAGGGCCGCGATGTCCAGCTCACCGGAGAGCCGGATGGCGACCGGGATGTTGTTGACCGCCGAGGCGGTGTCGAAGCGGTTGAGGAACCACATGCGCTGCTGCGCAAGGGAAAGCGGAACCTCGTTGGGCCGCTCGCGGGCGACCAGGGCCTTGCGGCCGCCGTCGCCGACATGCGATTCCACCCGGGCCGCGAGGGCCTCCACGGTGGCCGCCTCGAACAGCATGCGCACCGGCACACGGGTGTCGAGGGCGGTGCCCAGGCGGGTCGCCACCTGGGTCGCGATCAGCGAGTTGCCGCCCAGCTCGAAGAAGTCGTCGTCGACGCCGACGCGGGCGATGCCCAGCACCTCGCCGAAGATCTGGGCGATGATCTCCTCGATCGGCGTTGTCGGAGCGCGGAATTCGCGCACCTCGAACCGCGGCGTCGGCAGCGCCTTGCGATCCAGCTTGCCGGAGGCGTTGAGCGGGAACGCGTCCAGCACCATGATCGAGCCCGGCACCATGTAGGCGGGCAGGGTGCGCTGCAACGAGGTCTTGACCCCGTCCAGATCCACCGGGCCGCCGGCCACGATGTAGGCGACCAGCTGATCGCCGGCCACGGTATCGATGACCAGCACCACGGCCTGCTGCACCTTGGGGTGGTCCAGCAGCGCGGTCTCGATCTCACCGAGCTCGATGCGCTGACCGCGGAACTTCACCTGGAAGTCGGTGCGGCCGATGTAGTCGATGACGCCCGGGTCGTTCTGGTTCCAGCGCACCAGGTCACCGGTGCGGTAGAGCCGCGAACCCGGCTCGCCGTAGGGGTTGGCGACGAAACGCTCGGCCGACAGGTCCGGGCGGCCGAAGTAGCCGCGCGCCACCTGCACACCGCCGAGGTACAGCTCACCCGGGACGCCCGCGGGCACCGGGCGCAGGCCCTCGTCGAGCACGTAGGTCTGCGCGTTCCACACCGGGCGGCCGATCGGCACCGAGGTGACCACCGGCGCGTCGATGGCGGCGGCGGTGGCGTGCACGGTGAACTCGGTCGGTCCGTACAGGTTGTGCACGGCCGCGGTGGAGAAGCGGCGGAACGCGGTCACGGTGGCGGGCGGCAGCGCCTCACCGGCGACCAGCACCGCACGCAGGGACAGGCATTCGGACGCCGAGGCCGTGGAGGCGAACACGCTCAGCATGGACGGCACGAACGAGGTCATGGTGACCCGGTGGCGTCCGATGACCTCCGAGAGGTACATCGGGTCGCGGTGGCCGTCCGGCGCGGCGATGACCTGCTGCGCGCCGACCGCCAGCGAACCGAACAGCTCCCACACCGACACGTCGAAGGTGACCGGCGTCTTCTGCAGGATCACATCGGTGTCGTCGATGCCGTATTCGGCGGTGATCCAGGCGATCTGGTTGAGCACCGCGGCATGCGGGATGGCCACGCCCTTGGGGCGGCCGGTCGAGCCGGAGGTGAACAGCACGTAGGCGGCATTGTCCGGACGCAGCGGCGCGAGCCGGTCCGCGTCGGTCACCGGGGCATCGCTGTACTCGTCGAGATCCAGCGAATCCAGCTGCAGCACCGGGCAATCCGAGGATTCCACGGCGTCGTCGACGGTGGTGAGCAGCACCACCGGCTCGGCGGTGCGCAGCACGTAGTCGGTGCGCTCGGCCGGGTGGTCCGGATCGATCGGCACATAGCCGCCGCCCGCGGTGAGGGTGGCGTAGATGGCGACCAGCATGTCCACCGAGCGGCGGATGCCCACCGCCACCAGGGATTCCGGGCCGACGCCGGAGTCGACGAGCTTGCGCGCCAGGCGGTTCACCCGGGCCGAGAACTCGGCGTAGCTCAGCTCCTCGGCGGGGCCGAACATGCTGCCGCTGCGCTCGCCCGGATCGAAGATCAGGGCGGTGGCGTCGGGGCGGATCCGGACCTGCTGCTCGAACAGGTCGAGAACAGAGCGCGGGGAGGCGGAGCGTGCCGCGCCGCGCAGTTCGCGGGCGGTGTGGTTCCAGGCGTGCAGCACGGTCTCGCGCTCACCGGCGTCGAGGACGTCGATATCGCGGACCACGGTGTCCGGGGCGGCCACCGCGGTCTCGAGCACGCGCAAGTAGCGCTGCCCGAACTCGGCGACGGTCGACGCGTCGAACAGGTCGGTGGCGTAGGACAGGATCACCGACAGCCCGCCGGGCTCGCCGCCCAGGCCGCGCTGCTCGGTCAGGGTCCACTGCAGGTCGAACTTGGCGATGTCGACCTCGAGCTCGTCCGCGGAGACGGTGAGGCCTGGCAGCTCCATGGAGCCGTGCGACATCTCCTGGAACGACAGCATGACCTGGAACAGCGGGTGCCGGGCCTGCGAACGGGTCGGGTTGAGCACCTCGACCAGTCGCTCGAACGGGACATCGGTATTGGCGAAGGCCGCCAGGTCGGTCTCCCGGGTGCGGGCCAGGAAGTCGGTGAAGCGTTCCGCCCCATCCACTTCCGAGCGCAGCACCAGGGTGTTGACGAACATGCCGATCAGGTCGTCGAGCGCCTGCTCACCACGACCGGCGACCGGGGTGCCGATGGCGATGTCGCTGGTGCCGGACAGGCGGGCCAGCAGCACGGCCAGCGCGCTGTGCATGACCATGAACAGCGAGACGCCCTGGGCGCGAGCCAATCCCGCGAGCCGGACGTGCAGCTCGGCCGGGATCTCGAAGGTGACGCGGGAGCCGTGGAAACTCTGCACCGGCGGCCGCGGGCGATCCGCGGGCAGGTCCAGCTGATCCGGCAGCCCGGCCAGCGCCGTGCGCCAGTAGTCGTTCTGACGCGCGGCCATGGAGTCGGCGTCGGACTCCGAGCCGAGCAGCTCGCGCTGCCACAGGCTGAAGTCCTGGTACTGCACCGGCAGCGGCGCCCACGCGGGCTCCTGACCGGCGACCCGGGCCAGGTAGGCGGCGGTCATGTCGCGCGAGAGCGGACCGAACGAGAAACCGTCGGCCGCGATGTGGTGCACCACGAACGCGACCGCGAGATCCACTTCGTTGTCGTCGGCGACGGCATGGCGGCCGGTCTCGGCCCCGGCGGCGACCCGGTACACGCGCACCCGGATCGGCAGCTGGGTGGAGACGTCGAAGCCCGCGGACGCGAACTGCGCCAGCGCGGACGGCAATTCGGCCTCGGCGAGGTCGTGCACCTCGATGCCGAGATCCACCTCGGCCATGGGCAGCACCTGCTGGAAGCCACCGTCCCCGGACTCCGGGAAGATGGTGCGCAGCGACTCCTGGCGCGCCACCACGTCGGTCAGCGCCCGCTGCAGCGCCTCGATGTCGACCTGTCCGCGCAACCGCACCACGAACGGCAGGTTGTAGGTCGGGACGTTCGGGTCGAACTGGTTGAGGAACCACATGCGCTGCTGCGCCAGCGACAGCGGCACCCGCTCCGGGCGTTCCCGCGCCACCAGCGGCGGCCGCGAGACATCCGCGGGCCCAGCGGCTTCCACGCGCGCGGCCAGCCCGGCCACGGTCGGGGTCTCGAACAGCGCGCGCACACCCAGGCGAGTACTGAACGCGGCCGAGATGCGGGCCACCACCTGGGTGGCGACCAGCGAGTTGCCGCCCAGATCGAAGAAGTTGTCGTCCACGCCGACCCGGTCGTGACCGAGCACGTCGGCGAACACGCCCGCCACGATCTCCTCGGCGGCGGTGCGCGGGGCGCGGTATCCGGCGGCGTCGACGCTGAACACCGGCTCCGGCAGGCCCTTGCGGTCCAGCTTGCCGGAGGTGTTGAGCGGGAACGCCTCCAGCACCATGATCGAAGCCGGGACCATGTAGGTCGGCAGCTTCTCGGCGGCGAAGCGGGTCAGCTCGGCCGGGTCGATGCTCTGGCCCGGGACCGGCACCACGTAGGCGACCAGCTGCTGACCGGTGGCGGTGTCCATCACCAGCACGGCGGCCTGGCTGACCGACGGGTGGGCCAGCAGGTCGGTCTCGATCTCGCCGAGCTCGATGCGCTGACCGCGGAACTTCACCTGGAAGTCGGTGCGGCCGATGTACTCCAGCGCACCGGAACCGTTCCAGCGCACCAGGTCACCGGTGCGGTACATGCGTTCACCGGTGAGCGACAACGGATTCGCGACGAAGCGGTCCGAGGTCAGGTCCGGGCGGCCCTTGTAGCCGCGCGCCAGCTGGCGGCCCGCCAGATAGAGCTCACCCGCGGCGCCGATGGCGGCCGGCCGCAGATGCGAATCCAGAACGTAGACTTCGACATTCCACTCGGGCACACCGATCGGCACCGTGACGGTGTCGGCGGCGGTGTTCTCCCAGTAGGTGACCGAGACCGCGGCCTCGGTGGGGCCGTACAGGTTGTGCAGGCCGGCCGAGGTGATCTCGCGGAAGCCCGCGCCGGTCTCCGGCGGCAGCGCCTCACCGATCACGAAGACGTACTTCAGCGTGGCGCACTGGGCGCGGGTGGCGTGCGCGACGAACACCGTCAGCATGGACGGCACGAAGTCGGTGACCGTGACGCCGTGGCGCTCGATCATCTCCGCCACGTACAGCGGATCGCGGTGACCGTCCGGGGTGGCCACGATCAGCTTCGCGCCGACCAGCAGCGGCATGAAGTAGCCCCACAGCGACACGTCGAACGTGGTGGCCGTCTTCTGCAGGTACACATCGTCTTCGGTCATCGGATACTCGTCGAGCATCCACAGTTCCTGATTGACGATGGCGTGGTGGGTGACCGCGACGCCCTTGGGGCGGCCGGTCGAACCCGAGGTGTAGATGACGTAGGCGGTGTTGTCCGGGCGCAACGGCGCGCGGCGGTCCGCGTCGGTCACCGGCTCGGCGGAGTACGCCGACACGTCGAGGGTGTCGATCTCCAAGCGCCGCACCGACTCCGGCAGCTCGAGCTCGTCGCGGGCGGTGGTCAGCACGCAGACCGGTGCCGCGGACTCCAGGATGTAGGCGGTGCGGTCGGCCGGGTGATCGGGGTCGATCGGCACGTACGCGCCACCGGCGCGCAGCACCGCGTGCATGCCCACGACCAGTTCCAGCGAACGCCGCATGCCCAGGGCCACCAGCGATTCCGGGCCGACGCCGTCCTCGATGAGGAAGCGGGCCAGGCGGTTGACCCGCTCGCCGAACTCGGCGTAGGTGAGCTGCTCGTCCTCGAACTCGACGGCCACATTGTCCGGGGTCAGCGGAATCTGCTGGTCCAGCAACGCCGGCAGCGTGGTGACCGGCACCTCGTGCGCGGCCGAGTTCCACTCCACCAGGGTGCGGGTGCGCTCGGCCGCGGTGGTGATGGGCAGGCCCCACACCGGCTGCGCGGCCTCGGCCGCCAGGAAGCGGTCGAAGAACTCCAGGAAACGCGCGTGGTGACTGCGGGTCTCGTGGTCGGAGTACAGGTTGGGGTTGGTCTCGAAGTCGATGTGGTTCCGGGTGCCCTTCACCGACTGGTAGAAGTTGACGCCCAGGTCCTCGATGGAACCGGTGGACAGCACGCTGTACTCACCGGTGATGTCGCCGAGCACGACCTCGTTGTGGAACAACATGATGTTGACC
This sequence comes from Nocardia sp. NPDC005825, assembly GCF_040630175.1. NCBI lineage: Bacteria > Bacillati > Actinomycetota > Actinomycetes > Mycobacteriales > Nocardiaceae > Nocardia > Nocardia sp. NPDC005825. The sequence continues at coordinate 310,030 of NZ_JBEXXC010000007.1, read as the reverse complement.
CACGGGCCGAAGAACTGCGAACCGACCTCGCCACCGGAGAAGTCACCCGAAGAACTGTCGCGCTTGATGTCCTCGGCGCGGTAGCGCTGGTGACGCAGGGCGCCCGAGACGGCCACCGTCACCTGCGCGAGCAGATCGGTCACCGTCGAGTCGTGGCCGACCTTCAGACGCAGCGGCACGATGTTCGAGGCCGCGCCACCGGAGCGGCGCATGATCGCGGTGGTGCGCGCGGTCACCGGGAGGCTGAGGACGACGTCCTGACTGCCGGTCCACTGCGCGAGGTAGGCGGCGAAACCGGCGATCAGCAGACCCGCGGGCGAGGACTCGTGGCGGGCCACGGCCTGGTCCAGCAGCGAGGTCTGGTCCTCGGTGAGCGCGGCGGTGGCGATCCGGTTGATCGCCGCCGGCGGCGCGGAACGTCCGGCCAGGCTGGTGCCGTCCTCGACCCCGGCGATCCGCTCGGCCCAGTACTCCTTGTCGGACTTGAAGCGGCTCGAGTCGCGGTAGGCGAACTCCTGCTCGACCAGGGTGGGCAGGTCGGTCAGCTTGTGCGGCGGGGGCTCGACGCCATTGACGAACGCGGTGTAGACCTCGGCGACGCGGGTCATGTAGGTCACCGCGCCGAGACCGTCCAGCACGATGTGGTGGATGCGCGCATACCAGTAGTAATGGCCGTCGGCCAGTTTCAGCATGCAGGTGCGGATGAGGCGGTCGCGGGTGAGTTCCAGGGGCGCGCTGTAGTCGGCGCGCATCCAGGCGTGGGCGGCGGCGGCCGGATCGGCCTCGGCGCTCAGATCGACGTGGTAGATGGTGCGGTCCAGCGAGTGGTCCACCATCTGCATGGGCTCGCCATCACGCTCGACGATGCGCAGGAAGCCGGAACCGAACTCCTCCGAGCCGCGCACCATGGCGGCCTCGAGCAGCGCCATGTCGAGTTCCCCGCGCAGCTCCACGAACTGGGCGATATTGATCGGAACCTGCGGGTCCAGGTGCTGGGCATACCAGATGCCGAGCTGCGCCGGCGACAGCGGGAAAAGTTCGCCCGACCCCGGTGCGATTTCGCTGCCAGCTTCGCCGATGCCGCCGAAATCCAGCCGGTCCAACCCAAACCTCGCTTCCGGAACACCACGACCCGCGGTGTTCCCCGCCGAAAAACCCGAACAGGACGCCACCGCTGCGGTCAGCGTGACGTCCGGCGTTCGGGGCTTACTTCACCGTCTTGTTTTCGTTGTTGAGACTCCCTGGGAGGTATCCCCCCAGCTGGCCGATCTTGTTACATGGGCGCGACCACACCCACCGGCCAACGCCGGGTCACGGTCGTGATTCTGGTGACGGACACTCGGTCCAATCTACCGGCAGCGCGCAAGCGGGAATCCGAAAGGGCCATAGCCGTCGGCTATCGTCCCATTTCACCGTTTCACCCAGTGATATGCGACCTATCGCGACCAGGGTCGTACAGGTGGGACTGGGCACAATCGATACTTTCGGCCAGCGCCGGACCCACCAGAATGACCGCCGCCTGCCGCAATCCGGCCGCCTCCACCCGGTCCGCGATATCGGTCAGGGTGCCCCGGAGAATCCGCTGCTCGGGCTGGGTGGCGCGGTACACGACGGCCACCGGGCAGGCACCGCCGTAGTCGGCGGTCAGCTCCTGCGCGAGGGCGCGGATGCGGGTGATGGCCAGGTGCAGCACCAGCGTGGCCCGGGTGCGGGCGAAATTGGCCAGCGCCTCCGAATCGGGCATAGCCGTCGAGCGCGCGTGTGTCCGAGTCAACACCACCGACTGCACCTGTTCGGGCACAGTCAGTTCCGCCCCGAGCAGGGCCGCGGCGGCGGCGTACGCGGGCACCCCGGGCGTCACGTCCCACGGAATCCCCAGCGCGTCGAGTCGCCGCTTCTGTTCGGTGAGGGCCGAATATATGGAGGTATCGCCCGAGCACAGCCGCGCGACCTCCTTGCCCTCGGCGTGCGCCCGCGCGCAGTGCGCCACGATCTCGTCCAGATCCAGCTTCTGGGTATCGATCAATTCGGCGCCGGGCGCGCAGTACGCCAGCACTTCCGGGTCCAGATACGTCCCGGCGTACAGGCACACCGGGGACCGGCGCAGCAGTTCGACCGCGCGCACGGTCAGCAGATCCGCCGCCCCGGGCCCGGCCCCGATGAAGTGCACTGTCATCGGGCGAGTCTCGCACACCCGCTCAGGCGAACCGTCCGACCGCCACCAGCACCGCCACCACGAACAGCACCACGTTCGACAGCGAGCGCCCGTACTCCCCGCGCCGCACGTGGGTCACGAACCCGCCGACCATCACCAGGGCCAGACCCACCGCGGCGATCGGCGTCAGCACCTTCGCGATCCCGGTGGCCCACGGCAGCACCACCCCCAGGCCGCCCAGGATCTCCACGACCCCGATCCCCCGCACCGCGTTCTGCGACAGGTCGTCCACCCACGGCATCCCGCCGCGCAGCTTGTCCTTCTCGATCGCCGCCTTGGCGACGCCGCCGAGCACGAACGATGCGGCGAGCACGATCTGCCCGATCCACAGCCAGGTGTTCATTGGTCCTTACTCCTTGTCGTACATCCAGCTCGCGGCAACGGAATCCGCGACCCGGTCGATCAGCGCCCGATCGCCCTGCCCACCGAGCATGGTGAGCCAGAGGAAGACCGGTCCCGCGAATTGCGCGTGCGTCCAATCCAGATCGGGCAGCTCGGCCAGATCCCCGCGCAGGCTTCCGGTGTCGCGGTACTCGCGCGGGCAATCGGATTTCAGCCGCTGACCGAGAAGTCGGCGATGACCTTGATGGGACGGAGGCGGACCACGAGTTCACCCGGTACGCCATTGCGTTCGCCGAATTCCTCGGCCCGGTCCGGGCCCATGTAGCGGGCGGCGATGTCGGTCGCGGTGCGGACCAGGTCGGCGGGGTCCTCGGAGACCTTGGCGATGCCCTGGACCTGAACGAAGGAGTACGGGGGTTCGGACACGTCGACACAGAGGGTGACGCGGCCGTCACGAAGGATCGAACGCCCCTTGGCGGTGTCCTTGCCGGTATTGAAGACGATGTCGTCGCCCTCGAGGACGAACCAGATCGGGGCGACCAGGGGGCGGCCGTCGGCGGCCACGAAGGCCAGCTTGCCGGTGCGGGTGCCCTCGGTGAGGAAATCGCGGACGCGCTGATCGGACAGTGAGGCCATGGGCCTCACGCTACGACCTCAGATGGCTCCGCGCTCTCGAGCCCTGGCCACGGCGGAGGTTCGCGATTTCACGCCGAGCTTCGAATAGATGTGGACCAGGTGGGATTTGACGGTGGTCTCGGAGAGGAAGAGGCGCTTGCCGATCTCGCGGTTGGAGTGGCCGTCGGCGACCAGGCGCAGCACTTCGATCTCGCGGGGGCTCAGGGTGGTGTCGGGTTTGCGGACCCGGGTCATGAGGCGGGACGCGACCGACGGGGAGAGGACGCTCTCGCCTTCGGCGGCGGAGCGGACCGCGGCCAGGAGTTCGGCGGGCGGGGTGTCCTTGAGGATGTAGCCGACCGCGCCGGCCTCGATGGCGCCCAGGATGTCGGCGTCGGTGTCGTAGTTGGTGACCACCAGGACGTTCGGCGGATTCGGCAGGCCGCGCAGGGCGGCGGTGGCGTCCGCGCCGGACTTGCCCGGGCCGAAGCGCAGATCCATCAGGACCAGGTCGACGGCGGTGGTGGAACAGAAGGCCACGGACTCCTCGGCGGTGGCGACCTCACCCACGACTTCGATGTCGTCGGAATCGGTTTCGGTGACGGAGGAGTCGAGCAGGGCCCGCAGGCCCGCGCGGACGATGGCATGGTCGTCGGCGAGGAGGATGCGGATCATTGGTCCTCCAGGGGGAAGTAGACGGTGACGGCGGTGTGCCCGGGTTCGGACTCGACGTCCATGGTGCCGCCCTGCTGCTCCACCCGGCTCCGCATGGCGTTCAAACCGAAACTGCCGGAGGGGGACTCGGCCAGCACCGCGGGATCGATGCCGACACCGTCGTCGACGACGTCCAGGTGCACGGCGTCATCGCCGTAGGTGAGGGTGACCCGCATGCGCTGAGCCTGCGCGTGCCGCACCACATTCGACACCGCGCCCTGCGCGATGCGGACCAGCGCGGCCTCGATCGGCATGGGCAGCGCCTGCGGATCGCCCTCGACGAGAACCTCCGCGTCCAGTCCGGGCGCGGCGGCCCGCTCCGCGATCCGGGTGAGCGCGCCCGCGAGGGACTGGCCCTCCAGCGCGGCCGGCGTGAGTTCCGCGATGAGATGGCGGGTTTCGACGAGACTGTCGGCGGCGGTCTCGCGGGCCAGCCGAATCCGTTCCAGCGCGGGATGATCGGGGGCGGCGCGTTCGACGGCGTGCAGCAGCAGCTGGATACTGCTCAGCCCCTGCGCCACCGTGTCGTGGATCTCCTGCGCGAGCCGCTCCCGCTCGGCCATCTTGCCCGCGGTGCGTTCCTGTTCGGCGAGAGTCTCTCGGGTCGCGAGCAATTCGTCGATCAGCCGCTGCCGTTCGGCGGCTTCCCGGAACAGCGCCCCGTAGCCGAGCCCGATCGCGACCGCGACCAGCGCGCCCAGCAGCGGCCCGATCACGCCGGCGACCGTCCAGCCGCGATGCGCCGCGAACCCGACCACTGCGACCACGGTGGTGACGGTCACCGCCACCACGCCCCAATAACGCGGCAGCAGATGCAGATAGAGGAAGAAGAGCCCGAAGACCAGGTACACGGCCAGGGGTGCGACGAGCACCAGCCCCAGCCACAGCAGGGTCAGTGCCGCCAGCCAGACCCGGGCTCCCATCAGGTTCCGGCGGAACCGGCCGCCGGCGAAGTAGACGCCGAGGAAGACCGCCGCCAGTACGACCACCAGCACCTGATGCGATCCGGAGACGACCTCCTGCACCGCCACCACCGCGGTCAACGCCACGACCAGCACGTGCAGCCCGAGCTGCAGTGCGGAGAAGACGGGTGTCAGGGGGGACCGGTGCACGCGACCAGCTTATGCCGGGCAATTACCCCGGCATCCATCGAAAGTAGGAAACGCCGCCGTGCCGTTGGCGGACCGGGATTCGTTCCGCGGCGCGATGGCCGGAGGGGTTTTCCTGGACAGAGTGTAAGTATGTTCGTCGCATTCAGAGATCTGCGGGCGGCCCGCGGCCGCTTCCTCCTCATCACCTTGGTGGTCACGCTGGTCGCGCTGCTGGTCAGCTTCCTCAGCGGGCTGACGGCCGGTCTGGCGCATCAGAACATCTCCGCCATCGAGGCCCTGAAAGCCGACACGGTCGTCTTCTCCGACACCGGCTCCACCCCGTCCTTCGACGCCTCCACCCTGAGCACCGAACAGGTCCAGACCTGGGAGCGTGCGGGCGGCACCGTCGACCCGGTCGGCATCAGCCGCACCCGCGCCACCGTCAACGGCGCGTCACCCACCCAGGTGGCGCTGTTCGGCGTGCAGGGCACCCCCTTCGGCAAGCGCGTGGCTACCGAACCGGGCACGGTGATCCTGTCCAAGGCGGCCGCGAAGAACCTGGATGCCAAGACCGGTGACTCCGTCGAGCTGGGCTCCGCCCACTACACGGTGGCCGGCGTCACCGACGACGACTGGTACGCGCACACCCCTGTGGTGTGGATGACGCTGCCGGACTGGCAGGCCCTCAACCCGCACGCGGGCGCGGCCACCATCCTGGCCGTGTCCGGGGTGAGCGAGCAGAAGGCCCTCAACGCCACCGCGCACACCACGACCACCAGCAGCAAGGACTCGCTGTCCGCGATGGCCTCCTACCAGGCCGAGAACGGCTCGCTGACGCTGATGACCGTCATGCTGTTCGCCATCTCGGCGCTGGTGATCGGCGCGTTCTTCACCGTGTGGACCGTGCAGCGGCAGCCGGACATCGCGACCCTGAAGGCCTTGGGCGCGACCACCGGATCGCTGATCCGGGACGCGTTGAGCCAGGCCCTGATCGTGCTGCTGCTCGGTGTGGGCGTCGGCGTCGGGATCACTGTCATAGCGGGTCTGTTCATGGGCGGCGCGGTGCCGTTCATCCTCGCCGCGAGCACCACCCTGCTCCCGGCGGCGGCCCTGATCGCCCTCGGCTTGCTGGGCGCCGCCTTCGCCCTGCGCTTCCTCGTCACCACCGATCCGCTGACGGCCCTGAACCAGGCCCGCTGATGACCACAATCCCCTTGTCTCCCAGGAGCATCGCGATGACCAACGCACTCACCGTCTCCGACCTGACCCTCACCTTCCCGGACGGCGCGGACCGCATCACCGCGCTCGACCACGTGAACCTGCACGTGCGCGGCGGCGAGATCGCCGCCATCACGGGGCCGTCGGGCTCCGGCAAGTCCACGCTGCTGGCGACCGTCTCCACCTTGCTGCGGCCGGACTCGGGGCGGGTGGAACTCGAAACCGACTCGGGGACAGTGAATCTCGCGGAGTTGAGCCGCCGGGATGCGGCGACACTGCGGCGCGAGTCGATCGGGATCGTGTTCCAGCAGTCGAACCTGGTGCCGGCATTGAGCACGATCGAGCAGCTCGAGGCCATGGCGCACCTGGGGCAGAGCTGGTTCGTGACACCGGGCAAACGGCGCGGAGTTCGTTCGCGGGCACGGGATCTGCTGCACGCCGTGGGATTGAGCGGGCACGAGAACAAGCGGCCCGCGCAACTTTCGGGCGGGCAGCGGCAGCGGGTGAACATCGCGCGGGCGCTGATGAACGATCCGTCGCTGCTGGTTATCGATGAACCGACCAGTGCGTTGGATCGGGAGCGTGGGGCGGCGATCATCGACTTGATCACCGGGATCGTGCGGGAGCATGGGGCGGCGACTTTGCTGGTTACGCATGATCTGTCGCATCTGGATCAGATGGACTCTGTCTATCAGATGGTGGATGGTGTTCTGACACAGCAGAAATCAGCTCTAGCTGCGTGAATTAGTTTGGGAGAATGGACATTTCGGGTTCCATGCAAATTCTATCGGCGGTAGAATTAGTACATGGATTCGAATGGGGTGACACTCGACGACTGCGGCATCGCGCAACTGGCGGCCGCGGTCTCGACCCTCGCCGAATCCGTTCAGAACGGGAATCTGACGCAATTCGCCGACGGTGATGTGGTCGCGTTGATGCGGCAACTGGAAGTGGCCAAGCGGCAACTGTCATCTCTCGATTCGCGGCTGATCATCGAAGCGGGCGAACGGTCCCTGCACGTGCGGGACGGGATGCACGGGATGGTGCCGTTTCTGCGCCACACCCTCGGACTCTCAGCCCACGATGCGTCGGTGCGCGCGAAGATCTCCATCCAGTGCGGACAATTGGTCGACCCGACCGGGCACTTGAAGCCGATCCCACTGCCGGTCGCTGCGGAAGCCTTTGCCGCTGGCCAGATTTCCCGGGACCACGTGCGCAACATCATCGACGTCATCCACCACCTGCCCACCGACACCCCGCCGGAAGCGAAGGTGGAAGCCGAGCAGATCCTGGTCGACTACTCCCGCGAGGGGTGGCCCGATGATCTGCCCAAGATCGGACGCAACATCCTCGCCCGCGTCGACCCGGACGGGAAGGTCGTCTCCGACGCCGACCGCCGACGCCGACGCGGAATCACCCTGTGTCGACCCGGGGTGGATGGCATGTCGCGGATCGAAGGATGGATCACCCCCGAGTTGCGCGCGTGCCTCGACGCTGTGTTCGCGAAGCTCGCGCGGCCCGGCATGTGCAACCTCGAAGACGCTGAAAGCCCCACCGCCACGGGCGGGTTCATCGCCGACAGCGTTCTCGATGCTGCCGCGCGCCGGGACCGGCGTGATGCCGGGCAGCGCACTCACGACGCCATGCTCGCGCTGATGCAGCCGGGTGTGAACATGCGTGCCCTCGGCATGCACCGTGGCCTGCCCGTCGAGGTCGTGCTCACCATGAGCCTGACCGACCTCGAAAACGGCTCCGGCGTCGCCACCACTGCGTCCGGCACTCAGGTTTCTATCAACGAAGCCCTGAAGATGGCCGAAGGCACCCACCCTGTGTTGGCGGTCCTCGACGGTGACGGGATGCCGATCTACCTGCAGCGCTCCCGGCGCACCGCCAACCGGGCACAGCGTCTCGCGCTTCTGGCTCGCGACAAGGGTTGTACGCGTCCGGGTTGTGAACAACCCGCGTCGATGTGCGCCGCCCACCACGTCAATGATTGGGCCAAGGGCGGTCCCACTGATATCAACAACCTGACACTGGCGTGTGATCACTGCCACGCCCTGGTGAATGACAGTGCCGAGGGCTGGAAAACCGTTGTGATGGGCAAGGATTCACCGTATCGAGGGCGGACGGGGTGGATTGCTCCGAAGAGTCTTGACCCGACCGGGACCCCTCGGGTGAACGATCGCCATCACGTAGGCGAGGCGATCGCGGCTGCCATCGATTCCAGTTGCCGAAAGTGGCGCTCACGGGCTGCTTGATTCCCGAACTGCTCGTGCCCTGCTGGCGTGCGCAGAACTACGCAGAGTGTGGTCACCTCGCCTGCCCTGCCGCACTGGGGCTGACGCCAAGCTGAGAGCCGCTTCCCGCCGATCCCGGCCCAGGGACTGCACGCATCACCTTCTCGAGATATCCGCTCCGGCTTCTTTGGGTTCTTCCTTCTTTTGTCTTTTCTTCTTTCTTCTCCAGGCGTCTTTTATCTTTTGGTCCTTCCGTCTTTTGGTTCTTGTCTACCGTCTCCAACCGCACGCCCCGCACGATCGCGGATCCTGCCCAGTTCCTCCACCAACTCAGCCGGGCTGTGCACAGTGACCTCAACGCCCAACTGCAACAGCCGATACGCCACCCACTCAGGTGAGTCATCCCGCCACATATCGAGCGCACAGGCATCCGGCCCACGGGACACCACATCACCCGCCCCCTCCCCCAGCCGCCCGATCACCGCCTCGGCAGCAGCCTCGATCTCCACCAAGAAGTGCAACGACGGTGTACCCCAGTCCGTTCGAGCACCGGTGACGTACGCGGCCGGATCAGCGGCAGGAAGCTCACGCCGAGCGAACCGGGCCCCGGTCGCCTGCACCCGGCGAATCCGGTCCGCCCGGAAACTGCGCCAATCACCACGATCGATATCGAATGCGACCAGATACCAACGGTGCCGATACGGAACCAGCCCAACCGGCTCGACATTCCGTCGAGTCTCGACGCCATCCGCCGCCTCATAGGCGAAACGCACCCGCTCGGTGTTGGTGATCGCCGCGGCCAGCGCCGTCAGCAGTTCCGGATCCACCGGGTTCGTGCTCGCATCGGGCGCGATGGTCGCGACACCCAGAACCCGCACCCGGCGCCGCAGCTTGGCGGGCAGAACCTGCTCGATTTTGGCGAGCGCCCGGACCGATGCCTCCTCGATACCGGAGATCGCGGACCCGGCTGCCGCGCGCAGCCCGACGGCAATGGCCACAGCCTCCTCGTCGTCGACCAGTAGCGGCGGCATGGCGGCTCCGGCTACCAGCCGATAGCCGCCGGTCGCCCCCATGGTCGCTTCGACGGGATAGCCGAGTTCTCGGAGCCGGTCGACATCGCGGCGCACGGTTCGGTCCCTGACGCCGAGCCGATCGGCCAGTTCGCTGCCGGGCCATTCGCGCGGGGTCTGCAGCAGGGACAGCAACCGGAGCAGTCGCGCCGACGTATCGCTCATGTCCACCACCCTCCACCAAAAGTAGGACAAGAATAGTCCTACATAATCTTTAGCGTGGTCTCCAGATCGTTCGCCGACACCATTGGGAGCCATGATGACCAGCGCCGATATCCGCCCGTTCCGGATCGCCGTCCCACAGTCCGATCTCGATGACCTCACCGACCGGCTGGCGCGGGCCCGCTGGACTCGGCAGCTTCCGGGACACGGCTGGGAGCGCGGCGTTCCGGTGGATTACCTGCGTGAGCTGGCCGAGTACTGGCGCACCGAATTCGACTGGCGCGCACAGGAGGCCGCGCTCAATGAGTTCCCGCAGTTCCTGACCGAGATCGACGGGCTGGACGTGCATTTCCTGCACGTGCGCTCCGATGATCCGCATGCGCTGCCGCTGATTCTCACCCACGGCTGGCCGAACAGCTTCGTGGAGTTCTCGAAAACCATTCCGCTGCTGACGAATCCGCGTGCACACGGCATGGAGTCGGCGCAGGCGTTCCATGTCGTGATTCCGTCGGTGCCGGGCTTCGGCTTCTCGGCGGCGCCGCGCGAGACGGGGATGAAGCCGCACATGGTGGCACGCATGTGGGTGGAGCTCATGGCCCGGCTGGGCTACGACCGGTACGGCGCACAGGGCGGCGACCTGGGCGCGTACGTGGTGCAGGAGATGGCGATCGCCGATCCGGGTCACCTGATCGGCGTGCACATCGACGGCGGGATCGGGCTGCCGACCGAGGCCGATGTCCCCACGATGACGGCGGCGGAGCGCGTGGAGTGGGATCTCATGCAGAAGTGGCAGTCCGGCGTGAATCACCATGTCCTGCTCCGTCAGGCGCCACAGACCTTCGCGCACGCGTGGACCGATTCGCCCATCGGGCTACTGGCCTGGCTGGTTCACAAGTTCAAGGAGTTCTCGCCGCTGGCGGACCAGCTGGAGGAGGCGGTGGACCGCGATCAGCTGCTGACCAATGCGGCCGTCTACTGGTTCACCGATACCGCCGCCAGCTCGTCGTGGCCGATGTACAACGGCCTCGGCGACGATGGTTTCGCCTGGCCGACCGGTCAGAAGCTGGTCCCGATGGGCGTGTACTCCGGCGGTTCGCCCCTCATGCGCCGCCTGGCCGAGCGTGACAACGCGGTCGCGTACTGGCCCGAGGGCAATACCGGCAACCACTTCCTGGCCATGGACGTGCCCCGGGCGCATGCGGCTGATATCCAGCGGTTCTTCGGCCTCATCCCGTGATCAATAATTGACCGGTCGGTCTCGATAGTCGTACGCTGCTCGTCATGGCGAGGACCAAGGAGTTCGACCCGGACACCGTGTTGCGCCGTGCTCTCGAATTGTTCTGGGAGCACGGCTACGAAGCGACATCGATGGCGGATCTGGTTGTGCATCTTGGGATTGCCAAGGCAAGCATCTACGCCACCTTCGGCGGCAAGCGCGACCTCTACCTGAAGGCGCTGCAGCGCTACCTCGAGACCACCGATCCGGCGATCATGGCCGAGCTGTCGCAGCCGGGTCCGGTACTGCCGGCGGTACGGGGACTGGTGGAGCGCTTCGTGCGCGAAGCTTCCAGTCCCGATTCGTATCTGGGCTGCATGGTGGTGAACAGCGCGGTCGAGCTGGCGCACCGCGACGAGGCCGTGGCGCGACTCGTCGAGTCCAGTTGGGCCTACCTCGAGACGACGCTGACTTCGGCCCTGCTCCGGGCCCGCGCGCAGGGTGAACTCGGCGCGGATTCCGATCCGCGCGCACTTGCCCGATTCATCCTGGTTTTCTTTCAAGGCGTGCGAGTTCTGGAGCGCGCACCGGATTCCGCTGCGCGCCTGCGTGATGCTGCCCGAGTCGCCGTATCCGTCCTCACCTGAACGGTTTTCCGATCCATCCACAGGTTTCACGCCTATCTTCGTTCAAGACCGATCGTTCTACAAAAGGAGCTATGGACCGTCATGAGCGCACGATTCGATGACAAAATTGTGCTGATCACCGGCGGCGCGGGCACGATCGCCGGGGCGACAGCCCAGGCGTTCGCCGATCTCGGGGCCACGGTGGTGCTGGCCGGCCGCGATGCGGGTCAGCTGGCCGAGGCCGCGGGGCGGGTTCGCACCCAGGGCGGGAAGGCGGACTGGGTGGTCGCCGACGTCACCGACGCGGCGCAGGTGGCCGCCATGGTCGAGGAGGTCGTGCGCCGGCACGGCGGCCTGCACGTGGCGTTCAACAATGCCGGAATTCTGGGTACCCCGGCCGCGGTCGGCGATCTCGGCGACGAGGATTGGCAGCGGGTGCTGAATGTCAATCTGACCGGGGTTTTCCTGTCCATGAAGTACGAGATCGCCCATATGCGCGGCAATGGCGGCGGTGTCATCGTGAATATGGCGTCGAATATCGGTTCACACGGGCGGCGGCCGGGACTGGCCGCCTATGCGGCGTCCAAAGCGGCGGTCAGCGTGCTGTCGCAGACCGCGGCGCGCGACCATATCGGTGACGGCATTCGTATCAATGCGGTCAGCCCGGGGGCGACCGATACGCGAATGTCGTTCCGTCCCGGTGAAACTCGTGCGGACCGGGACGCCCGGGTGGCCTCGGCGATTCCGCTGGGCCGGGTCGGGGATCCGGCCGAGATCGCGGCGGCGGTAGTCTGGCTGGCCTCGCCGGAATCCGCTTTCGTCATCGGGCACGATCTGGTGATCGACGGTGGCGCCACCGCCTGATCTCACCGATTACGCGCCGCGCGCCGCGAGGTTCCCCTAGCGGAATGGCAGTGGGCTGTTGAACCGGCAGACATGTGCCTGTCATCTGCGCTGACTAATCTTCTTGAAATTCGCAGGTCGCGGTATTAGGAGCAGTAGCGATGAGGGACACACTGCCATCCAAGAACCAAGTCCTTCAGGCTTGCCGTGGGACAGGTTTTCCCGGACATCCACTATTGCGCGCCGCGCACGATCTGACCGGACTTCACGAGCGCCTGCTCAGCGCCCAGCCGGAGCAGCTCACCGAACTCGACACGCGCCGTTCGAATTTGGTGCACGAGATCGACTGCTGGGTGACGGCGCAATTGCCACCATCGCACGGCGCGGCCCGCGTGCACACCGAGACGCTCGGCGCGGTCATCGACCGGCTGGCCCGGCTCACCGCCGCCGCCTATGCCGCCTTGGCGCGCGAGTCCGGCCGGGATCTCACCGTGGCCTGGGAGCATCTGGCCGAATTGGCCGTCGGCTACGAGGATTTGGCGTCGGAGGTGTGCACCGGGCGGCGGCGCCTGCCCGGTGCGCACTGAGTAACTCCGCTCATCAGCGGGTTTCCGGTTATCCGCGAGGCTTCTGGGCGGCGTACCAATCGAGCAGTTCGGGCACGTCGACGGCGGTGGGGGCCACCACGGTGGCGGCTTCCGCGCCCTGGAAGAGCTTCTTGATCGGCACTTCCAGCTTCTTGCCGGTGCGGGTGTGCGGAATGCCGGGGGCGGCGATGATTTCGTCGGGGACATGCCGCGGGGACACCTCGGCGCGAATGGTCGCATTGATCCGGCCGCGCAATTCCTCGGTCAATTCGACGCCGGGGGCGAGCACCACGAACAATGGCATCCAATAGCCGCCGTCGGGCTGTTCGGCACCGATGACCAGCGCTTCGGCGATCTCCGGAATACGTTCCACCGCCTGGTAGATGTCGGCGCTGCCCATCCGGATGCCCTGCCGGTTCAGGGTGGAATCCGAGCGCCCGTGCACGACGATGCTGCCGTGGCCGGTGATGGTGATCCAGTCGCCGTGCCGCCAGACGCCGGGGAACATCTCGAAGTAGGCGTCGCGGTAGCGGGAGCCGTCGGCGTCGTTCCAGAACGACACCGGCATGGACGGCATCGGCTTGGTGATGACCAGCTCACCGACCTCGTCGCGAACCGGATTGCCCTGTTCGTCCCAGGCGTCCAGGGCCACACCGAGATACGGGGCCGACAGTTCGCCCGGCCACACCGGCACGGTACGGACGCCGCCGATGAACGCCGACACCACATCGGTGCCGCCGCTGATCGAGGCCACCGGCACCCGCTCGCCGACATTGTCACGCAGCCACAGCGAGGACGACGGCGGCAGCGACGAGCCGGTGATGCCGACCAGCCGCAGCGCGGACAGGTCGTGGTCGGTGCGCGGCACGGAGCCGGCCTTGGCGCAGGCCAGTACATAGCCGGGGCTGGTGCCGAGCACGGTGGCGCGGGTGCGGGCGGCCAGCTGCCACAGCGCGTCCGGGGTGGGCGCGGCGGGGCTGCCGTCGTAGCAGACGATGGTGGCGCCGACCAGCAGTCCGGCGATCTGGAAGTTCCACATCATCCAGCTGGGGCTGGTGTACCAGAAGAACGTGTCGTCGGGCCCGATGTCCGATTGCAGGGCAACGGCTTTCAGGTGCTCCAGCAGCACGCCGCCGTGTCCGTGCACGATGCCCTTGGGCTTGCCGGTGGTGCCGGAGGAGTACAGCACCCACAGCGGGTGCGCGAAGTCCACGGCCTCGATGCCGAAGTCGACATCCGCGTCGCCCGGATCGACATTCGCCCAGGCGATCGCGTCCGGGACGGCCGCACCGATGCGCGACACCACCACGGTCCCGGCCAGCGACGGCAGGCCCGCGCGCAGCGCCGCGATATCGGCGGTCTTGTCGTGCACCTTGCCGCCGAAGCGGTACCCGTCGGCCGTGACCAGCACCTTCGGGTCGAGTTGGCCGAGCCGGTCGAGGGCGGCCTGCGCGGAATAGTCCTGCCCGCAAGCGCTCCAGACGGCTCCGATACCGGCGGTGGCCAGGAAGGCTATGACGGCTTCGGCGATGTTCGGCAGGTATCCGGCGACCCGGTCGCCGGGGCCGACGCCCAGTTCGCGCAGGGTGCGCGCGAACGCGGCGGCGGTGGCGACCAGCGCGGCCCAGGAGATCTCGGTGATCTCGCCGGTCTCGTCGACCGACAGGATCGCGGGCCGGTCGTCACGAACCTGCCGCAGCACCTGCTCGACATAGTTCAGCCGCGCCCCCGGGAACCACTGCGCGCCCGGCATTTCCGCGGAGCCGAGCACCTCGCCGGTCCGATCGCCGAGGTCGAAGTAGTCCCAGAGCGCGCCCCAGAACCCTTCCAGGTCGTCGATCGACCACTGCCACAAGGCCTGATAGTCCGGGAAGGACAGTCCTGTCCGCTTCTCGGCGAACAGGGCGAAGCTGGTCACCTGGGCCTCGGCGAGATCGTCGTCGCTCGGCACCCACTGTGGTTCCACCGCCATACCTCCTACGACGCGTATCCCGCGCTGCCGGCCGCGTCGGCCCGCTGCACGATGCGCTCGGCGTGCCGGATGACCGGCATATCCACCATGCGCCCTTCGAAGGTGAAGACACCCCGATGGTTGGGTGCTTCCACCAAAAGCCTTTGCGCCCAGTCGACCTCCGTGGGGGCGGGCGCGTAGGCGGTCCGGATGACCGGCAGCTGACTGGGGTGGATGGCCACCTTGGCGTCGAAGCCGATGGCCACCGCGTCCTCGGACTCCGCGGCCAGCCCGGTCAGATCCGGGATGTCGAGATACACCGAGTCCAGCGCGAACTTGCCGTACGCCTTGGCCGCCAGCAGCGACTGCGACCGCACGTGCCGGGCCACATCGCGGTAGCCGCCGTGCGCGTGCCGGCTGGAATTGCCGCCGAGCGCGGCGACCAGGTCCTCCGCGCCCCACATGACACCGATGGCATTGCGCACCATGACCGCCCGGCCGACGGCGAGCGCGCCCAGCGGGGATTCGATGAGCGCGATCACCTCGTAGTCGGTGAGCCGCGTGATCTGCTCGGCCGATTCGCATTTCGGCAGCATGATGCGGCGGTACTCGGTGCGCACCAGGGCGTCCAGGTCGAGCATGTGCTCGAGGGTGCCCGCGGCGTTCACCCGCACGACGGTGCGCTCGGGGTCGAGTGGGTTGGCGATCAGTGCCTCGCGGGCCGCGGCCTTGTCGGATTCGGCGACGCCGTCCTCGAGGTCGATGATGACCACGTCGGCCGCGGCGAGCGCTTTACCGTAGCGCTCGGGGCGGTCGGCGGGGCAGAAAAGCCAAGCGGGGCCGGGCATTTCCCAACTCATGACGATTCCTCCAGCGAGCTGGGCAGGGGGTTCCGCCGCACCAGGGTCTTGCGGACGGCGGTGGCCACGACGTCGCCGTGCTGATTGCGTCCGGTGTGCGCGAAGGTCACGATGCCCTCGCCCGGACGGCTCTTGGACTCCCGCAGGTCGGTCACCACGGTCTCCGCGTACAGCGTGTCGCCGTGGAAGAGCGGCTTGGGGAACGCGATATCGGAGAAGCCCAGGTTCGCGACGATGGTCCCCTGGGTCAGCTGCGCGACCGACAGACCGACCAGCGTCGAGAGCGTGAACATGGAGTTCACCAGACGCTGATGGAACGGCGGCAGCGCGTCGGAGAACGCCGCGTCCAGGTGCAGGGCCTGGGTGTTCATGGTCAATGTCGTGAACAGCACATTGTCGGCCTCGGTGATGGTCCGCCCCGGCCGGTGTTCGTACACCACGCCGATCTCGAACTCGTCGAACCACAAGCCGCGCTGGACGACCCGCTTCACCTCGACCGTGTCCGACGGACGCTCGCTGCGCTCGGTCACAGGCCGAGCTCCCGACCGATCAGCATCAACTGCACCTCCGTGGTGCCCTCACCGATTTCCAGGATCTTGCTGTCGCGATAGTGCCGGGCCACAGCATATTCGTTCATGAACCCGTAGCCGCCGAAGATCTGCGTGGCGTCGCGGGCATTGTCCATGGCGGCCTCGCTGGCGACCAGCTTGGCGATGGCGGCCTGCTTCTTGAACGGCTTGCCGGACAGCATGAGCGCGGCCGCGTCGTAGTAGGCGGTGCGGGCCATGTGGGCGCGGGTCTCCATGCGGGCGATCTTGAAGGCGATGGCCTGGTTGCTGCCGATCGGGCGGCCGAAGGCCTCGCGCTCCTTGGCGTAGCGGACGCTCTCGTCCACGCAGCCCTGGGCCGCGCCGACCGACAGCGCGGCGATGGCGATCCGGCCCTCGTCGAGGATGCGCAGGAAGTTGGCGTAGCCGCGGCCGCGCTCGCCGAGCAGGTTCTCCTCGGGCACCCGGACGTCGACGAAGCTGAGCGGGTGGGTGTCGGAGGCGTTCCAGCCGACCTTGTTGTAGGCGGGCTCGGCGGTGAAGCCCGGGGTGTCGGCGGGAACGATGATCGTGGAGATCTCCTTCTTGCCGTCCACCGCCCCGGTGACCGCGGTGACCGTCACCAGCCGGGTGATTTCGGTGCCCGAGTTGGTGATGAACTGCTTGGAGCCGTTGATGATCCAGCTGTCGCCGTCGAGGACCGCGGTGGTGCGGGTGCCGCCCGCGTCACTGCCGGCGCCCGGCTCGGTGAGGCCGAACGCGCCCAGCGCGCGCCCGCTGGCCAGCAGCGGCAGCCACTCCGCCTTCTGCTTGTCGTTGCCGAAGCGGTAGATCGGCATGGCGCCCAGCGAGACACCGGCCTCCAGGGTGATGGCGACGCTCTGGTCGACCTTGCCGAGCTCCTCGAGCGCCAGGCACAGCGCGAAGTAGTCGCCGCCCATGCCGCCGAACTCCTCGGGGAACGGCAGGCCGAACAGGCCCATGTCGGCCATGCCGGAGATGACCTCGTACGGGAAGCTGTGCTCGGCGTCGTGCTTGGCGGCGACCGGGGCCACCACCTGGTTGGCGAAGTCGCGGACGGTGAGGGCGAGTTCGCGGTACTCGTCCGGAAGCGTTCCGGTGGACAGGAAATCGGTCATGACTGGGTGTTCTCCTCGGCGATGATGCGAGCCAGCGGCTGTTCGAGTTTCACCTGCGCGCCCGGCTCGACCAGCAGTTCGACGCGGCCGGCGATGGGGGCGGTGAGGGTGTGTTCCATCTTCATGGCCTCCACGACCACGATGGGGGCGCCCGCCGCGACGACATCGCCGTCGGCGGCGGGGGTGGCGATGACCGAACCCGGCATGGGGCTCTGGATCTCGGCGTCGCCGACGTGGGCGTCGCCGACGCGGACGTCGGCCTCGGCGACCTCCCGCAGCAGGGCCGTGCCGGTGCGGTCGGCGACCCAGATGTGCCCGGGCGCGGTGGCGACCCGGTAGCGGCCGCGCAGGCCGTCGATGGCGAGGGTGAGCGCGTCGCCGTCGGAATCGACGGTGAGGGTGCGCCGCTCGCCGTCCTCGATCCAGGTGGTGGCCCGGTCCGGGGTGCCGGAGAAGAACACGTGCGCGGTGCGGTCACCGCCGATCAGGCGGATGCCGAAGGGCGCGTGCGCGCCGACCCGCCAGCCGGTGGGCAGCTGCCACGGGTCCACCGGGCCGTCCGGCCAGTGCCGCAGCCACAGCCGCGCGGCGGCCGCGATGAACTGCTCGTCGGTGACGGCGGCCGGGGCGAAGTCGGCGGCGCGGCGGTCCAGCAGGCCGGTGTCGAGCCGACCGGCGAGGACGTCCGGGTCGGCGAGCAGGAAGCGCGCGAAGTCGGTGTTGGTGCGCACGCCGAGGATCTGCGTGTCCCGCAGGGCCGCGTCGAGTCTGGCGATCGCCGCGCCGCGGTCGGCGGCGTGCGCGATGACCTTGGACAGCATCGGGTCGTAGTCGGAGCCGACGACCGTGCCGGTGCGCAGGCCCGAATCCACCCGCACGCCCGGGCCTTCCGGCTCGGACAGGGCGAGCACGGTGCCGCCGGTGGGCAGGAAGTCGCGGCCCGGGTCCTCGGCGTACACGCGCGCCTCGATGGCGTGCCCGGTGAGCCGGACGTCCTCCTGCGCGGCGGACAGCTTCTGCCCGGCCGCGATCCGCACCTGGCATTCGACCAGGTCGACGCCGGTGACCAGTTCGGTGACCGGATGCTCCACCTGCAGCCGGGTGTTCATCTCCATGAAGAAGAACTCGTCCGGCTGGTCCGCGGAGACGATGAACTCGACGGTGCCCGCGCCGACGTAGTCGACGCTGCGCGCGGTATTGCAGGCGGCCGCGCCGATCCGGGCCCGGGTGCGCGCGTCCAGCAGCGGCGACGGGGCTTCCTCGATCACCTTCTGGTGGCGGCGCTGCAGGCTGCACTCGCGTTCGCCCAGGTGCAGCACGTGACCGAACTGGTCGGCCAGGATCTGCACCTCGATGTGGCGGGGGCGGGTGACGAAGCGTTCCAGGAACAGGGTGTCGTCGCCGAAGGCGGCCCCGGCCTCGCGGCGGGCGCTGACCAGGGCGGCGGGCAGGTCGGCGGGATCGTCGACCCGGCGCATGCCCTTGCCGCCGCCACCGGCGGACGGCTTGACCAGCACCGGGTAGCCGATCTCGGTGGCGGCCGCGATCAATTCGGCGTCGGTGAGACCCGGCTTGGCGATGCCGGGCACCACGGGCACGCCGTATTCGGCGACCGCGTTCTTGGCGGTGATCTTGTCGCCCATGATCTCGATGGCGCGCGCGGACGGGCCCAGGAAGGCGATGCCCGCCGCCTCGAGCGCGGCCGCGAACGTCGAATTCTCCGACAGGAAGCCGTATCCCGGGTGCACGGCCTGCGCGCCGGAGCGCACGGCGGCGGCGACCACCTTGTCGATGTTCAGGTAGGACTCGCGGGCGGCGGCCGGGCCCAGCCGGACCGCGGCGTCGGCCTCGCGCACGTGGCGGGCGTCGGCGTCGGCGTCGCTGTACACCGCGACCGATCGAATTCCCATGTCGCGCAGGGTGCGAATGACCCGGACCGCGATCTCGCCGCGATTGGCGACCAGCACGGTATCGAAGACGACGGGGGTTGCCTTGTTCATCATGGTCATCACATCCGGAAGACGCCGTAGGAGACGGGCTCGAGCGGGGCCTGCGCACAGGCCGAGAGGGCCAGGCCGACAACGGTTCTGGTGTCGGCGGGGTCGATGACGCCATCGTCCCAGAGCCGGGCCGTGGAGTAGTACGGATTGCCCTGGGCCTCGTACTGCTCGCGGATCGGGGCCTTGAACTTCTCCAGATCCTCCTCCGACTGGTCACCGCGCACCGTCGCCAGCACCGACGCCGCCTGCTCGCCGCCCATGACGGAGATGCGGGCGTTCGGCCACATCCACAGGAAGCGCGGCGAGTACGCGCGCCCGCACATGGAGTAGTTGCCCGCGCCGTAGGAGCCGCCGATCACCACGGTCAGCTTCGGCACCCGGGCGCACGCGACCGCGGTCACCATCTTCGCGCCGTGCTTGGCGATGCCGCCCGCCTCGTAGTCGCGCCCGACCATGAAGCCGGTGATGTTCTGCAGGAACAGCAGCGGGATCTTGCGCTTGTCGCACAGTTCGATGAAATGCGCGCCCTTCATGGCGGATTCGCTGAACAGCACGCCATTGTTGGCGACGATGCCGACCGGGTGGCCGTGGATCCGGGCGAAGCCGGTGACCAGGGTCTTGCCGTATTCGGCCTTGAATTCCTGGAATTCGCCGCCGTCGACGATGCGGGTGATGACCTCGCGGACGTCGTAGGGGGTGCGCAGGTCCACCGGCACCACGTCGTACAGCTCGTCCTGCGGCGCGATCGGGTCCACGGTCGGCGCGACGTCCCACGGGGTGGGCGTCTTCGGGCCGAGGGTGGCCACGATATTGCGCACGATGCGCAGCGCGTCCTGATCGCTCTCGGCCAGGTGGTCGGTGACGCCGGAGGTGCGCGAGTGCAGGTCGCCGCCGCCCAGTTCCTCTGCGGTGACGACCTCGCCGGTGGCCGCCTTCACCAGCGGCGGGCCGCCCAGGAAGATGGTGCCCTGATTGCGCACGATGACGGTCTCGTCGCTCATGGCGGGGACGTACGCGCCGCCCGCGGTGCACGAGCCCATGACCGCGGAGATCTGCGCGATCCCCTTGGCGCTCAGGTTCGCCTGGTTGAAGAAGATGCGGCCGAAGTGCTCACGGTCGGGGAACACCTCGTCCTGGCGCGGCAGGTACGCGCCGCCGGAGTCGACCAGGTAGACGCACGGCAGGTTGTTCTGCAGCGCCACTTCCTGGGCGCGCAGGTGCTTCTTGACCGACATCGGGTAGTAGGTGCCGCCCTTGACCGTCGCGTCGTTGGCGAGGATCACGCACTCGCGCCCGGAGACCCGGCCGATGCCGCCGATCACGCCCGCACCCGGGCATTCGTCGTCGTACATGCCGTTGGCCGCCAGCGGCGACAGCTCCAGGAACGGGCTGCCGGTGTCGAGCAGCTGGTCCACCCGCTGGCGCGGCAGCAGCTTGCCGCGGGCCAGGTGCCGTTCCCGGGACTTCTCGGGCCCGCCCAGCGCGCTGACGGCCAATCGCTCCCGCAGCTCCTCGACCAACGCCAGGTGCGCGTCCCGGTTCCCGGTCCGCGTCTGTTCGCTCAGCGTCATCCGCTCCGCCTCCCCGTGCGTCCGATCCGGTCCGCTCGGTTAGTCACCAATAACTGGAAAATAAGATAATCTTCACTAACTGAGTTGTCCAGCACCGCTGAAAGGAGCCACGGTGAACAGTGCGACGGAATCCGTGGGGCTGACCCGGCGCGAGCAACTCAAGGCGCAACGTCGCGAGCAGCTCCTGGAAGCAGGCGCGCGCCTCATCGCGGACCGCGGATTCCTCGGCATGCGGCTCGACGATCTGGGCGCCGCGGCCGGCATCAGCGGCCCCGCCGTGTACCGGCACTTCCCCAACAAGGAAGCACTGCTGGTCGAGCTGCTGGTCGGCATCAGTCAGCGGCTGCTCGACGGCGGCCGGTCCGTGGCGCTCGCGGCGGGTTCGCCGCGCGAGGCGCTCGGCGGCCTGGTGGACTTCCACCTCGACTTCGCGCTCGGCGAGCCCGAGCTGATCCGCATCCAGGATCGCGACCTGGAGAATCTGCCGGAGTCCGCGCGCCGTCAGGTGCGGCGCACGCAGCGGCAGTACGTGGAGGTGTGGGTGGCGGTGCTGCGCGAACTACGCCCCGAGCTACCCGAGCAGGCCGCGCGCGTCCAAGCGCACGCCACCTTCGGCCTGATCAACTCGACCCCGCACAGCGCACCGGCCAGCGCCACCAAGGCACGGCCGATCCTGCGGCGCATGGCGCTCGCCGCCCTGGACTGACTCCCCCACCGGCGACCGGCTCCCCCACCCGCCCGAACGAGCGGTGGCGCGGACGGAATCGAATCCGTCCACGCCACAGGCTGTTTCACCGCTCCGATCGACTCAGTTCGCGGACGACCCGCTGATCCGGGTCTGCGCCGCGGCCAGGCGGGCGGCGAACTCGGGGGACTCCAGCGACGCCAGCTGCGGGACCACCTCGGTGCTGACCGCTTCGGCGTGGGTGGGCAGGGCGCGGGTGGCGCGCATGGTGCGCTTGGTGGTGATGAGCAGCTCGCGCGGGACTTCCGCTGTCGCGGAGGCGTATTCGACGGCGGCGGCGACCAGGGCGGCGTGGTCGCCGTCGACGACCCGGTGCACCAGTCCGGCCGCGGCCGCTTCGTGCGCGTCGAGCACCTCACCGAACAGCGTCATGGCCGTCGCCTGCTGCGGGCCCACGGCGCGCTGCAGCATCCAGGTCATGCCGCCGCCGGGGTGGATGCCCAGGCGCAGGAAGCGAGCGTCGAAGCGGGCGTTGGGATTCGCGAAGCGCAGGTCCGCGGCCAGGGCCAGGTTCAGGCCGGCGCCCACGGCCTGCCCGCCGACGGCGGCGATGGTCGGGAGTTTGCAGCGCGCCACCGCGAGGAAGCCTTCGTAGATGGCGCGCAGGCCCTCTTCCTTCGCCTCACCCAGGGCGGTGAGGTTGGCGCCCGCGCAGAAGGCCGGTGGCGTGCCGGTGACCACCAGGGCGTGCACCGATTCGTCGGCCTCGGCGTCGGCCACCGCGTCCGCGAGATCGGCGGATAGATCCAGCGTCAACGCATTCCGCTTGTCGGGGTCGTGCACCGTCACCAGCGCCACGGAGTTCAGGCGCTCCACCTTGATCTCGGCCATGGCCCCAGATGGTAACGGCGTGCGGGCCGCCGCGTTCACGCACCGCGTAGTTCGCGCGCGGCGGTCCGCAACACCATGTCGAAGCTGAGGCTCACCACCGGGGCCGACAGGAAGGTCCACATCGGCGCGAGCACGGGCGCGGCGATCTCGAAGGTCGTCGACCAGCGCACCAGGGTGCCGCCCTCGACCGGCTCGCAGCTGATGGAACCCTCCTGATGCCGCAGGCGC
Organism: Nocardia sp. NPDC005825; assembly: GCF_040630175.1. Classification (NCBI taxonomy): domain Bacteria; kingdom Bacillati; phylum Actinomycetota; class Actinomycetes; order Mycobacteriales; family Nocardiaceae; genus Nocardia; species Nocardia sp. NPDC005825. Next base: position 287,221 of record NZ_JBEXXC010000007.1, on the reverse strand, counting down.
GGAACGGATTTCAGTCCGCGGTACCGCATCAGCCGGGGCGGATCGTATTCGGTGATCTCCTGGGTGAGCCGCATGAGCGGGGTCACCACCAACCGCACCGCGCCCACGCCGTTGCCCGCGGTATTGCCGGGGCGGACCAGGGTGACGCGGCGGACGAACGGAACCCGTTGATAATTCGCGACATCGGTGAGCCAATCGAAGACATCCGCGGGCGGGGCGGCGATGGTGCGTTCGACGTCAACCGTGCGCATCCCGGCAGACTACCCAGATCGGCGGCGGGACGTCGGCCGAAATGCCTGGTGACTACCATTGCGATATGACCGTCGAGGAGCAGCCGCAGCGCGTGATCCGCCGCCGCCCGAAGAATCGGCGCGCGCAGATCGCCGCCACTTCGGCCGCCGCCTTCGGATCGCTCGGCTACCACGGCGTGAGCATGGAGGACATCGCCACCCGGCTCGGTATTTCGTCGGCCGCCCTGTACCGGCACTATCCGAGCAAGTACGCGCTGTTCCGGGAGGAATTGCTCCGCCTGTCGCGGCTCACCGCCGAGGCGGCCACGCTGCCCGACGAGTCCGAGGGCCTGTCCCCGCGCGCCCGGCTGAACCGAGTGCTGGATCGGATGATCGCCGAGACCATCGCCAATCGCGCCACCGTCACCCTGGTGCGCTGGGAGCGCCGCTATCTCGACGACACCGATCGGCAGATCCTGGAGGAGCAGTTCATCGTGGCGCTGACCACGTTGCGCGCGCTCATCGCGGACGTGCGGCCCGAACTCGACGGGCACGACCGCGCGGTGCGGGCGGTGTCGATGCTCAGCGTCATCTCCAGCATCGGCGACCACCACGCCACGCTGCCCGCGAAATCGCTGACGGCCCTGCTGCATTCGGCCTGCGACGCCATCCTCGACACCGAGCTGCCGCCGGAGGGCACCGCGGCGGAGCCGCCGCGGGCGGTGGAGATCCCGCGCAGCTTCAAGCATGAGCTGCTGTTGAAGAAAGCGGTGGAGCTGTTCCACCAACGCGGCTATCCCAATGTGAGCGTGGAGGACATCGCGGCGGCGGCCGATCTGTCGGCGGCCTCGGCGGTGTACCGGTACTACCGCAGCAAGGGCGATCTGCTGGCCGCCGCGTTCCGCCGGGCGGCGGACCGGGTGTCCGGGGCGATCGGCCCCGCCGTGGCGACCTCGTCGAGTCCGGCCGAGGCGCTGCGCAAACTGGTGGATCTGTATGTCGCGGGATCGTTCGCCGAGCGCGAGCTGACCTTCGTGTACTACGCGGAGTTCGGCCATGTCTCGGCCGAGGAGCGCACCATGCTGCGCAATGTGCAGCGGCTCATCGTGGCCGAGTGGGTGCGGCTGCTGGTGGCGGTGCGCCCGGAACTGTCCGAGAACGAGGCGCGCATCCTGGTGCAGGCCGGGTTCGGTCTGGTGGTGGATCTGGGGCGGGAGTTCGGCGATCACGCGTCGATCTGCCCGCCGCCCAGGGTGATCCGGCTGATGGAGGTCACCCTGTTCGGCGCCGACACGCCGGAGCGCTGAACCTTTTCGAAGGCGGGAGGGCTAGGCCTTCAGCGCGGTCAACGGGACGAACGGCGCGTAGTCGCAGACGTGCCCGTTGTCCCACTCCCACAGCGAGACCGGGTCGACGGCGACGCCGCTCTGCAGGATGAGCCGCCAGCCGCCGTCCTCCCGCTGCCAGATATCGCCGTCCCGGTCCCAGTAGAGACCGATCACGTGTGGTTCCAGGGGCTCGGGCCGGCTCATATCTCCCTCTCATAGCTAATCTTCAGCGATTGCGCGAGTACGGGCGCTCCGGGACTCTTTCGTGGTGACTGGGGTTTATGTCCGGAGCAAATATATTTGCCAATCATTCGCTCGCCCAGGAAGCTGCGTGCGCGAGTCGAATTCGCTTCACCGAATTCCCGCGGACGGCCGGTATCGTGCACAGCGCATGGTTGGGGAGGACTGCAAGATTATGGCCGAAAGGCGTTGTTGCCCATGAGAATCATCAGCACTGTCGCGGTCGCCGTGAGCGCCGCCGTCCTGTGGTCGGCCGCGCCCGCGCACGCCGGACCGGAGACCGGGTCCGCGGATCGGCCGCTGCCGGCCGGGAACACCATCGAACCGGTCATCGACTGCGGGCCGACCGCCGCGCATCCGTATCCGGTGGTGGTGTTGCCCGGCGGGGACGGCTCCACGGATCAGACCGCCGCGCAGTGGGAGACCATGGTCGGCGCACTGCGCGGGGCCGGATACTGCACGCTGCTGTTCCAGGGCGGTGTGGTGAACGGGAAGCGGTGGTACGGCGACATGCCCGCCGAGGCAGGGCAGATCGCGGATTTCATCGCGAAGGTGCGGGAGACCACCGGGGCCGAGAAGGTCGAGATCGTGGCCCACTCGGCGGGGACCATCGTGACGAACTACTACCTGAAGCTGTTGGGCGGAGCGCCGACGGTGAGCCACGCCGTGTTCATCACGCCCGAGGTGCGCGGCTGTGACGGCGCGGGCGTCCTCGGCATCCCGAATCCGCCCATCACCCCCGTGCAGCTGCTGCACGAGCTGCCGGTGCTGAGCACCCTGCTGGCCGCGGCCTCGCCGGAACTGGCCACGGCTTTGCAGATGACACCGGATTCGCCTGTGTACAAGGCGATTTTCGACACGCAGGTCACCCAGCCCGGGGTCACCTATTCGGTGATCGCGACGCGCCGGGATCAGCTCGCCACGCCCGCGCCGCAGTGCTCGACCCTCGACGAACCGGGCGTCGAGAACGTGGTCTACGAGGACCTGTTCCCGGACGCGGCGCCGGTGGACCACTCACTGATCCGATCCAGCGCCGAGACCGCGGGCTGGGTCCTGGACCGGTTGCGGCGCTGAGCCCCGGGGGGCCGCCAGGACGGGTTGTCCTGGCGGCCTTCACACACCTGCGCGCAAGCTACTACGTAGTCGCCGGCGGCCAGGTGAAGGAGGAGCCGGAGCCCAGCGACTTCGCCAGGAAGCTGAAAAAGTCGTTCACAGCACTACCGCTGAACATGCAGGCCTCCTAGACGACCGGAGTCGGGGTAGGGGTAGTGGTGCCGCCCGGCTGGGTGACCGAGGTCGAGGAGCCGGAGCCGATGACCTTCGCGATCGCGATGAGCAGATCGGTCATACCGCTGCCAGTGTAGAAATCCACAGCGATTTCCTTTCGAGAATTTCGTGAGTGCGGCGCGAATTACTTCGCGCTGTGGGTCTTGAGCTTCGGGCCCTTGGGGTTGTAGCTCGCGGTGGAACCGGCGCCCAGGAACTTCAGCACCTGGGACACGACGGCGCCGATGTCGACGGAGGGCGCGGTGCCGGGATCCGGAGGAGTGGTGGTCATGGTGATTCCCTTTCTTTCACGACGCGGACAGACCCCCTCGATGTGTGTTTTTTCTCGGGACCGCCGCACGGGGCCTTTGTGACCCCGGGTCTGTGGATTCTGAACTCGGTGCTCCGCAGGCCTATTCGGGCTCGACCGCCATGGCCTGGACCAGCGACGCCGGTCGCATGTCGGTCCAGTGCGCCTCGACGTAGTCCAGGCAGCTCTGCCGCAGCGCCGGACCGTGCGCGGCGGTCCAGCCGCCGGGGATGGCGGCGAAGACCGGCCACAGCGAGTGCTGGGCCTCTTCGTTGACGAGCACGTAGAACTGGGCGTTCTCGTCATCGAATGGATTGCTCATGGTGGATCAAGCCTTTCTCACCTGGGAAGTTGAGTACCACAGTGCATTCAGAACCGCAGCGTTTTCAGAAACCTCGGTGCTTCAGTGCCACAGTTGCGACAGTGTCCGTGCGATGGGTGCCAGCGCCTGGGGCGCGGTCATCTGCCAATGGGTTGCCGGGACCGCGTGATCGCGTACCGTGCCGTCGACGGCGGCGGTCCACCCGGCAGCACCGGCGCTCGCCGGTTCCTCCAGGGCCGCGGTGAAATACGTGAGGTCGCCGTGGAAGGTCCGCGGGCGGTAGGCCCGCATCAGGTCCATCGACCGCAGGCTGGACTCGAGGATCGCGGTGATCCGGTCGGCGCCGAACGCCGCCAGGCTCAGCCCGTCACCCCGCTCCGGCAGCGCGACCAGGCGGGCCGCGAGTTCGGATGCCTGGGTGACGCCGTCGAGGTCGAGCTCGTCGGACCGGTCACCGAGCAGGCCGCCCAGCACCTCCCGGACCTCCGCCAGGGCCGCGCCGGAGTCGGCGGCGGCCGGGGCGGCCGAGGTCAGGTGGCTGTCCAGCATGGCCAGCGTGCCGACCTGCTCACCCTCGCTCTGCAACCGCACCGCGACCGCGTGGGCGATCACGCCGCCCAGCGACCAGCCGAGCAGGTGGTAGGGACCGGACGGCTGCACCGACCGGATCGCCGCCACGTACTCCGCCGCCCACGCCTCGATCGAATCCGGCAGCACGCCACCGGCTTTCAGTGCCGGGGACTGGAGGCCGTAGATCGGGCGATCGGAGTCCAGCTGCGCCGCCAGGCCCGCGAAGGACCAGGAGATGCCGCCGACCGGGTGGATGCAGAACAGCGGTTCCGCACTGCCCTCCCGGCGCAACGGCAGCAGCACGTCCAGCGCGGCCTCCGCACTCGCGCCGGTCGCCGCGCCCAGTTCCCGGGCCAGCTCGCCCGGGGTGAACGCGGAGAACAGCAGGAGTACGGGCACCTTGCGGCCGAGCAGCTCGCCGAGCCGTGAGGCCAGCCGCGCCGCGACCAGGGAGGTGCCGCCGAGCTCGAAGAAGTTGTCGTCCAGGCCGACCCGCTCGACCTCCAGCACCTCGGCGAAGGCGGCACACACGGTGGCTTCCAACTCCGTTTCCGGAGCCCGGAATTCGCGGGCCGCGAACTCCGGTGCGGGCAGGGCCTTGCGGTCCAGCTTGCCGGAGGTGTTGAGCGGCAGCGCATCCAGCGCCACATAGGCCGACGGCACCATGTAGGACGGCAGGCGCTGCGCCAGGGCACGGCGGATGGCGTCGGTGTCGGGCGCGGCCACCCCCGCCGCGGGCACCAGGTAGGCGACCAGGTGCTCGTCGCCGGCGCTCGCGCCCGGCCACACCAGGACCACGGCCTGCGCGAGCTCCGGCAGCGCGGTCAGCGCCAGCTCGATCTCACCGAGCTCGATGCGCTGGCCGCGGAACTTCACCTGGAAGTCGGTGCGGCCCAGGTACACCAGCTCGGCGCGCTCGCCGCTGACGTCCCAGCGCACCAGGTCGCCGGTGCGGTACATGCGCTCACCGGGAGCGCCGTACGGGTTGGCGATGAACCGGTCCGAGGTCAGGTCCGGGCGCGCGACATAGCCGCGGGCCAGCTGGACGCCGCCCAGGTAGAGCTCGCCCGCCACCCCGGGAGGAGTGGGGTTCAGGCGCGAATCCAGCACGTAGACCGTGCTGTTGCCCTGCGGGCGGCCGATCGGCATGACCGAGCGGTCGACCTCGCCGGTGACGTCGCGGTAGGTGATGGACACCGCGGCCTCGGTGGGGCCGTACAGGTTGTGCACCTCGGCGGTGCTCACCGCTCCGAAGGCGCGCACGGTCTCGGCGGGCAGCGCCTCACCGATCACGTACACCTGACGCAGGGTCCGCAGCCGCTCCCGATCACCGTGCGCGGCGAAGACACTCATCACCGAGGGCACGAAGTCGGTGACCGTGACACCGTGCCGATCGATCAGATCGACCAGGTAGGCCGGATCGCGGTGCCCGTCCGGGCTGGCGAGCAGCAGCGTCGCGCCCACCCGCAGCGGCATGAAGTAGCCCCACAGCGAGACGTCGAAGGTGCTCGGCGTCTTCTGGAGGTACACGTCCGCGGCGGTGAGCCGGTACTCGGCCTGCATCCAGTCCATCTGGTTGACGATGGCGGCGTGGGAGACGCTGACGCCCTTGGGCTTTCCGGTCGAGCCCGAGGTGAAGATGGTGTACGCCGGGTGCTGCGGACGCAGCGGCGCACGCCGATCGGCATCGGTGACCGGCTGCTCGGAGTAGCCCGACAGGTCGGCGGTGTCGACCTCCAGCACCGGGTAGGCACCGGCCGCGAACACCGAGCTCGAGGTGCTCAGCACGCAAACCGGGTTCGCCGTGTCCAGCACGTGGCCGATGCGCTCGGCGGGCTGGTCCGGATCCACCGGAACATACGCGCCACCGGCGGTGATCACCGCGTAGGAGGCGACCATGAACTCGATCGAGCGCCGGATATGCAGGGCCACCAGCGATTCCGGGCCGACGCCCGCCTCGACGAGGCGGCGGGCCAGGCGGTTCACCCGGGCCGCGAACTCGCCGTAGGACAGTTCCGCGCCCTCGAAGCTCAGCGCGGTCGCGGCCGGGGTCCGCGCGGCCTGGGCTTCGAACAGCGCCACCAGGGTCTCGCCCGCATCGCCGGAGACGGCGCGCAGCAGGTCCGCGGCGGCGGTGGTGTCGTTCCAGTCGTGCAGCACCCGGGTGCGTTCGCCCTCGGCCATCAGGTCGAGATCGCCGACGGGCAGTTCCGGCTGCGCGACGACGGTCTTCAGCAGCAGGGTGAACCGGTCCGCGAAGCGGGCCACGGTGGCCGCGTCGAACAGTGCGGTCGCGTAGGTCATGGTCGCGGTGAAACCGGCGGGCGCGCCGTCGGCGTCGTAGTTGTCCACGATCACCAACTGGAGGTCGAACTGGGTGTCGTCGCCATCGAATTCGACGGCGGCGACGGTCAGACCGTCCAGGTCGAAGGCGGCCGGCTGCTGGTTGTTGAACGAGAAGCCGACCTGGACCAGCGGGTTGCGGGCGGTCGAACGCTCCGGGGCGAGCACCTCGACCAGTCGCTCGAACGGCACGTCGGCGTGGCCGAAGGCGGCGATGTCCTCGGACCGGACCCGGCGCAGCAGCGCGTCGAAGCTCTCGGCCGGGTCGATGCCGGTGCGCAGCACCAGCGTGTTGACGAACATGCCGACCAGGTCGTCGAGCGCGACGTCGTCACGACCGGCGACCGGAGTGCCGACCGCGATGTCGGCCGAGCCGGACAGCCGCGACAGCAGGGTCGCGAAGGCCGCGTGCACCGTCATGAACAGGGTCGCGCCGCGGGCGCGTCCCAGATCCACCAGCGCCGCATGGGTTTCCGCGTCGACGGTGAAGTCGACCCGGCGGCCCGCGGTCTCGAACAGCGCCGGCCGGGGCCGGTCGGCGGGCAGCTCGAGCTGCGGGGGCAGTCCGGCCAGCCGGTCGCGCCAGAAGCCGAGCTGGCGGGAGATCAGCGAGGCCGGATCGTCCTCGGAGCCCAGCAGATCGCGCTTCCAGACCGCGAAGTCGGAGTACTGCACCGGCAGCGGCTGCCACGCGGGGGCCTGTCCGGCCTTGCGGGCCGCGTAGGCGGTCATGACGTCGCGGGCCAGCGGGACCAGCGAGGTGCCGTCACCCGCGATGTGGTGCATGACCACGACGAACACGTGGTCCTCGGGAGCCAGCGCGTACAGCGCCGCCCGCAGCGGCACCGCGGTGGTGACGTCGAAGCCCCGGCCGATCATGGTCGCGACCTCGCCGACGACGGTGGCCTCGGTGACCGGAATCGCTTCCAGCGCGGGCAGATCCGTGACCGCGGTGGCGGGCAGCACCACCTGCGCCGGACCTTCCGGGGTCTCCGGGTACACGGTGCGCAGCACCTCGTGCCGGACCACCACATCCGCGAGCGCCGCGTGCAGGGCGGCCACGTCCAGGGGTCCGGTGAGCCGGATGGGCAGCGGGATGTTGTAGGCCGTGGAGTCCGGGTCCATCCGGTTCATGAACCAGACGCGCTGCTGCGCGGGCGAAACCGGAACCGGGCCGTCGCCGGTGCGCGGCAGCAGCGGCGGGCGGGCCGGGGTGCTCGCGTCGACCGCGAGCACGGCGGCGGCCAGCGCCTCCACCGTGGTGTGTTCGAACACCGTCCGCACCGGCACCTGGGCGCCGAACGCGGCGCTCAGTCGCGCGGCCAGCTGGGTCGCGGTGAGCGAGTTGCCGCCGAGGGCGAAGAAGTCGTCGGCGATGCCGACCCGCTGTCCGTCCTCCATGCCGAGCACGGCGGCGAGGACCTCGGCGACCGTGGTCTCGGCCTCGGTCCGGGGCGCGATGAACTCCGCGGTGCGGACTTCGGGCTTCGGCAGCGCGCGACGATCCAGTTTGCCGTTGACGGTCAACGGGATCGAGTCGATCACCACGAACGCCGACGGAACCATGTAGGACGGCAGCAGCTCGGCCGCGCCGTCGCGGATCGCGTCCACGGCGGGCGTGACACCGTCCTCGGGGACCAGGTAGGCCACGATCCGCAGATCGCCCGGCTGGTCCTCGCGCACGATGACCGCGGTCTGGGTGACGCCCGGCTGGGCCAGCACCGCGGACTCGATCTCACCGATCTCGATGCGGAAACCACGCACCTTGACCTGATCGTCGGCACGGCCCACGTATTCGAGCTCGCCCGCGCGGTTCCAGCGGACCACGTCGCCGGAGCGGTACAGCCGCTCGCCCGGCGCACCGTACGGGCTCGCCACGAATCGAGACGCGGACAGGTCGGGGCGGCCCAGGTAGCCGCGCGCCAATTGCGGTCCGGCGATGTACAACTCGCCCGCGACTCCGACCGGCACCGGATGCAGTCGCTCGTCGAGCACGTACACGTGCAAGCCGTCGATCGCGGCGCCGATCAGCGAACCGGTGGCGGCGGCGATGGTGGCGGCATCGAGGGTCCGGTGCGACACGTGCACGGTGGTCTCGGTGATGCCGTAGATATTCACCAGGGTCGGAGCGGAATCACCGTGGCGGGCCACCCAATCCGAGAGGCGGCGCAGCTCCAGGGCCTCGCCGGCGAGGATCGTCCACCGCAGCGCCAGGTCCGGACCGTCGCCGGGCGCGGCGACCCGATCCGCCTCGGCGAGCTGATAGAACGCCGACGGGGTCTGGTTGAGCACCGTGACCTGCTCGCGGCGCAGCAGTTCCAGGAACTGCTCCGGGGAGCGTGACGCGTAGTAGTCGACCACCACGAGCCTGCCGCCGTAGAGCAGCGAACCCCACAGCTCCCACACCGAGAAGTCGAACGCGCAGGAGTGGAACAGCGTCCACACGTCCTCGTGGTCGAATCCGAACTCGGGCACGATGTTCGCCATCAGCTGCACCACGTTCCGGTGCGCCACGGCCACGCCCTTGGGGCGGCCGGTGGAGCCGGAGGTGTAGATGACGTAGGCGACGTGATCGGGGCGCAGCGGCGCGAGACGGTCGGCCGCGGTGATCGGCGCATCCGGCCACTGCCGCGAATCACCGTCGAGCCGAATCACATTCAGCTCGGCGGGAAGCTCGGCCTGCACGGTCGAGTCGGTGATCACACTGGTGGGCGCGGCATCGGAGAGCACGTACGCGATGCGGTCGGCCGGGTAGGACGGATCGATCGGCACGTAACCCGCACCGGTCTTCAGCACGGCCAGCAGTGCCACGACCAGATCGGCCGAGCGCGGCAGCAGCACCGCGACCAGCGACTCCGGGCCCGCACCCCCCGCGATCAGCCTGCGCGCCAGCGCATTCGCGCGGCGATCGAGCGCGGCGTAGGTGAGCTCCCCGTCACCGAAGGTCAGTGCGACCCGGTCCGAGTGGGCGGCCACCGCGGCGTCGAACAGGCTCGGCAGCGTGTCGTCGGTCGGGCCGACGCCGTCGCCCGCGCGACCCCACAGCTCGGTGACAGCGTGGCGCTCGTCCGCCTCCATCAGGTCGATGTCGCCGATCGGCGCGGTCGCGTCCGCGGCCACGGCCCGCAGTACGCGTTCCATCCGCTCGGCGAAGGCCGCGATGGTCTCGGCGTCGAAAAGATCGGTGGCGTAGTTCAGTTCGATGGGCAGGCGGCCGTCGGCGTCCGGCTCGTCGGACACGGTCACCTGGAGGTCGAAACGGGCCACCGGGGCCACGTAGTCGATGCCCTCCAGGGTCAGGCCGGGAGCAGAGTAGGACGGCGTCTCCAGATTCACGTAGGTCAGGCCCACGGTGAACAGCGGATTGCGGGCCTGCGTGCGGGCCACCCCGAGGGCGTCCACGACCTGATCGAACGGCACGGTGGCGTGGTCGAAGGCGGCCAGGTCGCCCGCGCGGGTCTGCGCCAGCAGCGCGTCGAAGCCGGCGCCGAGGTCGACCTGGGTGCGCAGCACCAGGGTGTTGACGAACATGCCGACCAGGCCGTCGAGGTCGGCGTTGCCGCGGCCCTCGATCGGGGTGCCGATGGCGATATCGGTGCTGGACGACAGGCGGGCCAGCAACAGCGACAGCGCCGCGTGCCACACCATGAACGGGGTGACGTTGTGCGCCTCCGCGATTCGCTTGACCGCGGCGGCCAGCTCGCTGTCCAGATGCGTGTTGAGGTACGCGCCGCGCCCGGAGGCCACCTCCGGCCGGGGCCGGTCGGTGGGCAGGGGCAGCTCGTCGGGCAGGTCGCGCAGCGTCTCCGACCAGAAGTCCAGCTCGCGAGCGCCGATGAGCTCCAGGGTGGCCCGCTGCCAGAGCGCGAAGTCGGCGTACTGCACGGGCAGTTCCGTCCACTCCGGCGCGTGTCCGGCCGCCCGGGACAGGTAGGCGGTGATGGTGTCGAGCAGCAGCGGGTTCATCGACTGGCCGTCACCGGCGATGTGGTGCTGCACCACCACCAGCACGTGGGTGTCGTCGGTTTCGCGCAGCAGCGCCACCCGGATCGGCACGGTGGTGGTGACGTCGAAGCCGGTCGAGACGAAGGTCTCGATCCAGGCCGGGTCCGCCGCGTTCGCTCCGGTGTGGATCTCGAGCGGCAGCGGGGCGGTCTCGGCGGGCAGGATCAGCTGGTAGCCGAGGCCCTGCTGGTCGGACGGGTAGATGGTGCGCAGCGCCTCGTGGCGGGCGACCACGTCGCCGAAGGCGGCGGTCAGCACGGTGGTGTCGATCACGCCGGTGATCCGGACCGCGGACGGCAGGTTGTAGGCCGCGGACGCCGGGTCCAGGCGGTTGAGCAGCCACATGCGGGTCTGCACCGGGGACAGCGGGATTCGCTCGGGCCGGTCCATCCGCCGCAGCGGCAGCGCGCTGCCCGCACCGGTGGCCAGGGCCGCCAGTCCGGCGACGGTCGGGGCCTCGAACAGCTGGCGCACCGACAGTTCGGTGCCCAGTGCCGCGTTGGCGCGCGCGATCAGGCGCATGCCGAGCAGCGAGTTGCCGCCGCGGGCGAAGAAGTCGTCGTCGGCGCCGAGGGTGACGCCGCCGAGCAGGTCTCCGGCGAGCGCCGCGATGGTGGATTCCGCGCCCGGGGCGGGCTCCCGGAATTCGGCGGTGGCGGAAGTGAACTCGACCGCGGGCAGGGCGGTGCGGTCGAGCTTGCCGACGGTGGTCAGCGGCATCTCGTCGAGCACCGCGACGTGGGCCGGAACCATGTAGGAGGGCAGCATGGTGCGGGCGTGCTCGAGCACCGCCTCGGCGTCGAGCTGGTCGCCGGTGATGTAGCCGACCAGGCAGTCCGCGCCGGTGGTGTCCTTGGCCAGCACCACGACCGCGTTGGCGACCTCGGGCCGCGCCATCAGGGCCGCCTCGATCTCACCCAGTTCGATGCGCTGGCCGCGCAGCTTGACCTGGAAGTCGTTGCGGCCCAGGTACACCAGGTCGCCGTTGCGGTTCCACTTGCACAGGTCGCCGGTGCGGTACATGCGCGCGCCGGGGATGCCGAACGGGTCGGCCATGAAGCGGTCGGCGGTCAGCGCGCCTCGGCCCTGATAGCCGCGGGCCAGCTGGACGCCGCCCAGGTAGAGCTCGCCGACGACGCCGACCGGCACCGGGTGCAGGCGGGTGTCGAGCACGTAGGCGCGGGTGTTCCAGTTCGGGCGGCCGATGGCCACCTCGAAATCCGGGTCCGCGTCGGAGAACTCGTGGTAGATGGTCGAGATCGCGACCTCGGTCGGGCCGTAGGCGTTGTGCACCTTGCCGCCGACCAGTTCCCGCAGCCGGCCCATCACCTCGACCGGCAGCGCCTCGCCGCCGGTGTGCAGGTGGCGGAAGGACTTCAGGGCGTCGCCGTGGCCCTCGGCGAGGAGGGCTGCGAGCACCGACGGCACGTGTTCGTCGATGGTGACCCCGAACTCGCGCATGATCCCGGCCAGGTAGTCCAGGTCCAGCGGGCCCGGGCGCGGAATCATCAGCGGCGCACCGACCATGGCGGAGAGGAAGACCTCCCACACCGAGACGTCGAAGGTCAGCGGGGAGCGCTGCATGAAGCGGTCCTCGCGGGTGATCTCATAGCGGCCCTCGAGCCAGCGCAGCTCGTTCATGAGCGAGCGGTGGCTGGTGGCCACGCCCTTGGGCAGACCGGTGGAGCCGGAGGTGTACAGCACGTTCACGAGGTTGTCGGGGTGCAGTACGCCGAGGCGGTCGGCATCGGTGATCAGCTGGTCCGAGAAGCCTTCCAGCCCACCGGCTTCCCGCACCGCGGTGACGTCGAGGACGCGCACGCCGTCGATGTCCGGCAGGGTCGCGCCGCCGACGCTCAGCACCAGGGTGGATTCGGAGGTGCCGAGGATGTGGGCGATGCGGTCGGCGGGGTAGGTCAGTTCGACCGGTACGTAGGCGGCGCCCGCGTTCACGATGGCGTGCATGGCGACGACCATGTCGACGCAGCGGTGCGCGGTGACGCCGACGATGGCGTCGGGGCCGACGCCCTCCGAGATCAGCAGGCGGCCCAAGCGATTCGCGCGCCGGGCCAGGTCCGCGTAGAGCACCGTCTCGCCTTCGAAGAGCAGCGCGACCAGGTCCGGGTCCTGGGCGGCGCGGGCGTCGAGCAGCCCGGCCAGCACCTCGACCGGCAGGTCGTGGCCGGTGGCGTTGTAGTCCACCAGCAGCAGGCCGCGCTCGTGACGCGACATGATGTCCACATCGCCCGCGACGGCGCGCGGGTCGGCGAGCAGGGCCCGCAGCACGCGCTCGAAGACGGCCTGGAAGCCGCCGACGGTGACGGCGTCGAAAAGGTCGGTGGCGTAGGTGATGTAGACCTCGATGCCGCCGGGCAGGCCGTCGGCGCCGGTGGTCTCGGCCAGGGTCCAGTCCAGGTCGAACTGGGTGGCGGTGGCCTCGACGGTGAGCGCCTCGATGGCCAGGCGGTTCAGCTGGACGCTGGGCCGGGCGTGGTTCTGGAGCGTCAGGGTGACCTGGGCCAGCGGCGCGTGCGCCTGGGAGCGCACCGGATTCACCGCTTCGACCAGCATCTCGAACGGCACCACGGCGTGGTCGAAGGCGGTCAGATCGGTGTCGCGGACCTGGGTGAGCAGTGCGCCCAGGGGCGCGTCCAGCGTCACCTCGGTGCGCAGCACCAGGGTGTTGACGAACATGCCGACCAGGTCGTCGAGGGCCTCGTCACCGCGACCGGCGACCGGCGCGCCGATGACGATGTCACCGGTGCCGGACAGTCGCGACAGGGCCACCGCGAGCGCGGTGTGCAACACGATGAACGGGGTGACCCGCTGCTGCGCCGCGAAATCCAGGATGGCGGAATGCAGTTCGGCGTCGAGGCGGGCGCTGTAGCCCGCGCCGCGGCCGCTGGCCACGGCGGGACGGGGACGATCACTGGGCAGCGCCAGCACGTCGGGCAGGCCGTGCAGGCGGCGGGTCCAGTGCGCGAGCTGCTGGGCCATGACCGAGTCCGCGTCTTCGGCCGAGCCGAGCGCGGCCTGCTGCCACAGCGCGAAGTCCGCGTACTGCACGGCCATCGGCGCGAGGCGCGGGGTCTCCCCCGCGCAGCGGGCCACGTAGGCGGTGGCGATGTCGCGGGTCAGCGGACCGAAGGACCAGCCGTCGGCGGCGATGTGGTGCACCACCATGACCAGCAGGTGGGTGCCCGGCTCGTCGGTGATCTCCAGCAGCCGGATGCGGAACGGCACCTCGGCGGTGATGTCGAAGGCGGTGCGCGCCACCGACTCCACCATGCCGGGCAGCTCGCCGGAGGTGACCGGCTCGGCGACCAGGTCGATCAGGCGGGTGCCGGACGGCAGGATGACCTGGCCGGCCTGGCCGTCGCGCTCGGGGTAGATGGTGCGCAGGGTCTCGTGGCGGTCCACCACGTCGGCCACGGCCTGGCGCAGCGCCTCGACATTGAGCGAACCGGTCAGGCGCAGCGCGAACGGGATGGTGTAGCCGTCGCGAATGTCGAAGCGGTTGAGGAACCACAGCCGCTGCTGGGCGATGGACAGCGGGATGTGCTCGCCGCGTTCCTGGGCGACCACGGGCGGCAGCTCGACCAGCATCTCGGCGTCGGCCGCGCGGATCGTGGCGGCCAGCCCGGACACGGTGGCGTCCTCGAACACCGCGCGCAGCGGAATCCGCACGCCCGCGGCCTTGCCGAGACGCGCGACCAGCTGGGTGGCGATGAGCGAGTTGCCACCGAGGGAGAAGAAGTCGTCGTCCGCGCCGACGCGGTCCGCGCCGAGCAGCGACTGGAAGACCTCCGCGACGATGCGCTCCTCGGGCCCGGTGGCCGCGCGGAACACGGTGGCGGCGGCGGCCGGTGCGGGCAGGGCGCCGCGGTCCAGCTTGCCGGAGGTGTTGACCGGGAAGGCGTCCATGGTCACGTAGACGGCGGGCACCATGTACACCGGTAGTCGCTGCGCCAGTTCGGCTTTCAGCTCGGCCGCCGCGATCTCCGCGCCCGCGGCGGGCACCAGGTAGGCGACCAGCTGGGCATCGGTTCCGGCGCCGTGCACCACGACCACCGACTGGGCGACGGTGTCGTGCGCGGTGAGCGCCGCCTCGATCTCGCCGAGTTCGATGCGCAGGCCACGCAGCTTCACCTGGAAGTCGGTGCGGCCCAGGTACTCCAGCTCGCCGTCGCGGTTCCACTTGACCAGGTCGCCGGTGCGGTACATGCGTTCGGCGCCGCCGAACGGGTTGGCCACGAAGCGATCCGAGGTCAGGCCCGGGCGGGCCACGTAGCCGGTGGCCAGCTGGTCACCGGCGAGGTACAGCTCGCCCGCGACGCCCACCGGCACCGGGCGCAGGCGCGCGTCCAGCACGTAGAGCTCGGTATTGAAGGTGGGGCGGCCGATCGGCACGGCGTCCACGTCGGTGTCGGTCACCCGGTGGTAGGCCACCTCGACCGCGGCCTCGGTGGGGCCGTACAGGTTGTGCAGTTCCGCGCCGGTCAGTTCGCGCAGCCGGTGCGCGGGCTTCGAGGACAGCGCCTCACCGGAGGCGAAGACGATCCGCAGCGAGGTGCAGCGAGCAGCGGCTTCCTCGGCGACGAAGACGGTCATCATGGACGGCACGAAGTGCGCGGCCGTGATGCCCTCGGCGGCGATGAGTTCGGCCAGGTACGCCGGGTCGCTGTGGCCCTCGGGCTTGGCGACCACCAGGCGCGCGCCGATCTGCAAGGGCAGGAAGAACTCCGGGACCGACACGTCGAAGGTCATGGGGGTCTTCTGCAGTACCACGTCGCCGGCGGTCAGGCCGTGCGCCTCGCGCCCCCAGACCAGCCGGTTGACGATGGCGGCGTGGGTGACGGCCACGCCCTTGGGGCGGCCGGTGGAGCCGGAGGTGAAGATGACGTACGCGGTATTCGAATCCCGTAGCGGCGCAAGGCGGTCCGCGTTGGTGACCGGCTCGTCGGAGATGCCGGTCAGGTCCAGCAGGTCGATGCGCACCTGCGCGGTGTCGATCGGCAGGTCCGTGCCGGAGGTCAGCACGGTCACCGGGTCGGCGGTCTCGAGAATGTACTCGAGCCGGTCGGCCGGGTGGTCGGGGTCCAGCGGCAGGTAACCGGCACCGGCGGCGGACACCGCGTACATGCCGACCACCAGGTCCAGCGAGCGGCGCATGCCCAGCGCCACCAGGGATTCCGGGCCGACGCCCTCGCTGATCAGCCAGCGGGAGAGCTGACGGACGCGGACGGCGAAGTCGGCGTAGGACAGACTTCTTCCCTCGAACGTGAGGGCGATGTTGTCGGGGGTGCGGGCGACCTGTGCCTCGAACAGGGCGATCAGGGTCTTCGCGTCCGCGTCGGCGGCCGGGGACAGCGCGAGCGCGGCGTCCACGTCGAAGGCGGTGTCGTTCCAGCCGCGCACGACGAGTTCGCGTTCCGCGTCGCCGAGCAGCTCGATGTCACCGACGGCGACGGTCGCGTCGGCGGCCACGGCGGCCAGCAGGCGGCCGAACTGATCGGTCAGCGAGGCCGCGGTGGCGGCGTCGAACATCTCGGTGGCGTAGCGCAGGTTGCCGGTCAGCCCGGCGTCCTCGCCGAGTTCGCCGACCACCAGGTGCAGGTCGAATTTGACGGTGGGGTCGTCGATCTCGACCGGGGTGACGGCCAGTCCGGGCAACTCGAGGGCGCCCGCCCCGCCGCTCATCCGGGCATCGTTGAACGACAGCATGACCTGGGCCAGCGGCGGCGCACCGGTGGTGCGGTCCACGGCCAGCGCGTCCACGACGCTCTCGAAGGGCAGCTCGGCGTGACCGAAGGCGGCCAGGTCGGCGGTGCGGACCCGGTCCAGCAGGTCGGTGAAGGACAGCTCGGCGTCGACCCGGGTGCGCAGCACCAGGGTGTTGACGAACATACCGATCAGGGCGTCGAGTTCGCGTTCGCCACGGCCGCCGATCGGGGAGGCCACCGGGATGTCGGCGGTGCCGGAGTTGCGGGCCAGCAGGGCCGCGAAGGCGGCGTGCACGACCATGAACAGGGTGACGCCGTGGGCGCGGGCCAGCTCACGCAGGCCGGCGGCGACGGTCTCGTCGACCGAGAACGGCACGGCAGCACCGGCATTGGTGGCGACGGCGGGCCGCGGGCGGTCGACCGGGAGGGCGAGCTGCGGCGGCAGACCGGCCAGGGTCGCGCGCCAGAATTCGATCTGCTGGTGGGCGATGGTGCCGGATTCGGCGGCGTCGCCGAGCAGTTCGTGCTGCCAGAGGCTGTAGTCGGCGTACTGGACCGGCAACGGTTCCCAGCCGGGCTCCCGGCCCGCCGCCCGGGCCAGATAGGAGCGCAGCAGGTCGCCGACGAGCGGCTGCAGCGACAGGGCATCGGCGGCGATGTGGTGCACGACCACGGCCAGCACGTACTCGGGAGCCTCGGACTCCTGGTCGATCACGAAAAGACCGATGCGCGAGGGCAGTTCGGCGGTGACGTCGAATCCGGCGGAAGCGAACGCGGTGATCGCGCCGGTGATCTCGGCGGCGGCGACCGGCACCGGGCTCAGACTCAGACCGATGTCGGTGACGTCCAGGATCTGCTGGTACGGACCGGCTTCGGAGTCCGGGTAGCTGGTGCGCAGCGATTCGTGGCGGGCCAGTACGTCCAGGGCGGCCTGTTCCAGGGCGGCGATGTCCAGCTCGCCGCGCAGGCGCAGCACGATCGGCAGGTTGTAGGCGCTGTGCTCGCCGGCCTCGGCCTCGATGCGGTTGAGGAACCACAGGCGCTGCTGGGCGGGCGAGAGCGGAATGCGGTCCGGGCGCGGGCGGGCGGCCAGCACCGGCCGGGCCGCGTCGGGGTTGGCCGCCACCAGCGCGGCCGCCAGGCCCTCGACGGTGGAGAACTCGAACAGCAGCCGGACCGGCACCCGCGCACCGAGTTCCGCGCCGATGCGCGAGGTGACCCGGGCGGCGTCCAGGGAGCTGCCGCCGAGGGCGAAGAAGTCGTCGTCCAGACCGGCGCGCTCGGCGTTCAGCACCTCGGCGAACACGGCCGCCACCAAACGCTGGGCGGGGTCGGCGGGCGCGCGGAAGGCCTTGGCGCGCAGCTCGGGAACGGGCAGCGCCTTGCGGTCGAGCTTGCCGCTGGAGTTGAGCGGCAGTTCGGTGAGCGCGGTCAGGGCGGTCGGCACCATGTAGGGCGGCAGCACCCGGGTCAGGCCCTCACGCAGGGTCTCCGGGTCCAGCTCGACGCCGGGGGCGGGCACCACGTATCCGGCCAGGAAGTCGCCGGAGTCGGCGCTGATCAGGCGCACCGCGGCCTGGGCGACCTCGGGGGCCAGCAGCAGGGCGCTCTCGATCTCGGCCAGTTCGATGCGCTGGCCGCGGAACTTGATCTGGAAGTCGAGGCGCTCGAGGTAGACCAGTTCGCCGTCCTCGGTCCACTTCACCAGGTCACCGGTGCGGTACATGCGCTCGCCCGGTCGGCCGAAGGGGTTGGCCACGAAGCGATCCGAGGTGAGGTCGACGCGGCCGTGGTAGCCGCGGGCCAGCTGGGTTCCGGCCAGGTACAGCTCGCCGGGTACGCCGATGGCGACCGGGTGCAGGCGCGAATCCAGCACGAACACCTGGGAGTTCCACTCCGGCTCGCCGATCGGGACGGCGAGGGTGTCGGAGCGGTGCGCCTCCCGGAAGGTGATGGACACCGCGGCCTCGGTGGGGCCGTACAGGTTGTGCACCCCGGCGTCGCTGACCGCCCAGAAGGCGGTCACGGTCTCGGGCGGCAGCGCCTCACCGATGACGAAGATGTCGCGCAGCGAGTCGAGTTCGCCCGCCTCGGCGTGCGCGGCGAACACCGACAGCATGGACGGCACGAAGTCGGTCAGCGTGACCTGGTGCCGGGCAATGGTTTCGGCGATGTAGCGGGGGTCGCGGTGGCCGTCGGGGGCGGCGACCACCAGGGTCGCGCCCGCGCGCAGCGGCAGGAAGTAGCCCCACAGCGAGACGTCGAAGGTGGTGGCGGTCTTCTGCAGGTAGACGTCCCGGACGCCGATGCCGTACTCGGCCTGCATCCAGGCCAGCTGGTTGGCGATGGCGCGGTGGGTGACCGCGACGCCCTTGGGCTTGCCGGTGGAGCCGGAGGTGAACAGCACGTAGGCGGGGTGGTCGGGGTGCAGGACCCCGCGCCGCTCCTTGTCGCCGATCTTGGCGGCGGAGATCTCCGACAGGTCCAGCTCGTCGAGGTGATGCAGTGGGACGTCGATGGTCTCGGGCAGCGTGAAACCGTCGCGGCGGGTGGTGAGCACCGAGTGCGGGCCGGCGGTCGCGAGGATGTGGCCGATGCGCTCGGCCGGGTGCGAGGGATCCACCGGCACGTACGCGCCGCCCGCGCGCAGCACGGCGTACATGGCGACCACGAGGTCCACCGAGCGCGCCATGGCCAGCACGACCAGCGATTCCGGGCCCACACCGGCGGCGATGAGGTGGCGGGCGAGCCGGTTGGCCCGCTCGGAGAACTCGGTGTAGGTCAGCTCGGTGTCGCCGAAGACCAGGGCGCGGGCCTTCGGAGTACGGGCGACCTGGGCGTCGAAACCCTGGTGCAGGAACAGGTCCGGGACGCGCGCGCCGGTGGCGTTCCAGCTCGAGGTGACGTAGTCGTATTCGCCGGCGTCGAGCAGCTCGATGTCGCCGACCGCGACGGTGGCGTCCGCGGTGGCCGCGGTCAGCAGGCGGGTGAACTTGGCCGCGAACTCGCGCACCGTGTGATCGTCGAAAAGGTCGGTGGCGTAGGTGTATTCGACCTTGTAGCCCTCCCCCGCGGTGTTCACGGTGAGCTGCAGGTCGAACTTGGCGATGCCCGGATCGAAGTCCAGTTCCTCGGCGGTGAGCCCCGGCAGCCCGGCGCTCAGGTCGCCGAGGTTCTGCATGAACAGCGCGACCTGGAACAGCGGGTGGCGGTTGCGGGCGCGGGGCGGGTTGAGCACCTCCACCAGGCGCTCGAAGGGGACGTCGCGGTGGGCGAAGGCGCGCAGATCCCGGTCGCGCACATGGGCGATGAGGTCGCCGAAGGTCTGCGCGCCGCGCACCTCGGTGCGCAGCACCAGGGTGTTGACGAACATGCCGACCAGGTCGTCGAGGGCCTCGTCGCCGCGGCCCGCGACGGGCGTGCCGATCGCGATGTCGGCGGTGTTCGACAGCCGCGACAGCACCGCGGCCAGCGCGGCGTGCAGCACCATGAACGGGGTGGCGCGGTGCGCGGCGGCCAGCCGGTCCACCGCGTCCCGCAGCTCGGGGTCGAGGACCGTCTCGACGATGGCGCCGCGGCCGCTGGACGCGGCCGGACGCGGGCGGTCGGCGGGCAGGTCCAGCTGGGCGGGCAGCTCGGCGAGTTCCTGTGCCCAGAAGGCGATCTGGCGGGCCGACACCGACTCGGGATCGGCCTCGTCGCCCATCCACTCCCGCTGCCACAGCGCGTAGTCGGCGTACTGCACGGCCAGCGGCTGGTACTGGGGACGCTGCCCCGACTGCCGGGCCACGTAGGCCACCACCAGGTCGCGCACCATCGGCCCGATGGAGGCGCCGTCGGCGGCGATGTGGTGGGCCACCACGACCAGGGTGTGATCGCCGGGGCCCGAACGCAGCAGCCGGGCCCGCAGCGGCACCTCGGCGGTGACGTCGAATCCCTGTGCGGCCAAACCGAGCACGGTCGCGACCAGCTGGTCCTCGGGCACCTCGCGCGGGGTCAGGTCGACCGCCGCGGCGGGCAGCACCATCTGGGCCGGGCCCTGCTCGCCGGCCGGGTAGTAGGTGCGCAGCGACTCGTGGCGCTCGACCACGTCGGCGAAGGCGTCCGCCAGCGCCGCGGTGTCCAGGTCGCCGCGCAGGCGCAGCGCGAACGGGATGTTGTCCACCGCGGCCGGATCGAATTCGTCGGAGGACGAGTCGTATTCGCTGCGCGCGTAGTGGTTGAGGAACCACATGCGCTGCTGGGCGGGCGAGAGCGGAATGTGGTCCGGGCGCGGGGACACCGGACGCAGCGGCGGCCGCGCCGCCGCGCCCGCGCCGTCGGCCAGCAAGGCCAGCGCCGCCACCGTGGAGCGCTCGAAGAAGTCGCGGACGTCCACGGTGACGCCGAGCGCCTCCCGGATCCGGGCGATGGCGCGGGTGGCGATCAGCGAGTTGCCGCCCAGGGCGAAGAAGTCGTCGTCCGCGCCGACCACGGCCAGATCCAGCAGGTCGGCGAAGACGGCCGCGACCGCCTCCTCAGCGGGCGTGGCGGGCGCACGGTACTCGCGGGTCACGTCGGCGAACACCGGTTCGGGCAGGGCGCGCCGATCCAGCTTGCCGATCATGGTGACCGGCATCTCGGCCAGCGGCACCAGCAGCGACGGCACCATGTACTCGGGGATGTGCGCGCGCACCGCGGAAAGCACGGCGGCGGAATCGATCTCGAACCCGTCGGTGGGCACGACGTAGCCGACCAGGGCCTGCTCGCCGTTCGGGCGGGTGTGCATCAGCACCGCCGCCTGCGCCACCGCGGCGTCGCGCCGCAGCGCGGACTCCACCTCGCCGAGCTCGATGCGCAGGCCGCGCAGCTTGACCTGGAAGTCGCTGCGCCCCACGTACTCCAGCTCGTCCGGGCCGCCCTCGACCTTCGACACCCAGCGCACCAGGTCGCCGGTGCGGTACATCCGATCACCGGCCGGGCCTTCGGGATTGGCCACGAACCGCTCGGCCGACAGCCCCGGCCGGCCGAGGTAGCCGCGGGCCAGCTGCACGCCGCCCACGTACAGTTCACCCACCACACCGACCGGAACCGGACGCAGATCCTCGTCGAGCACCAGCAGGTCGACGTCATCGCCGGCCGCGCCGATCGGAATGGAATCGACGTCCTCGGCGGTGACCTCGTGGGCGGTGACGATCACGGTGGTCTCGGTCGGGCCGTACCCGTTCACCAGAGTCGCGCCGCTGACGCTGCGGAGGCCAGCGGCGGTCTCGACGGTGAGGGTCTCGCCACCCGCGATCACGTAGCGCAGCGCGTCGGGTAGCTCCTCGCCCCCGCGCTCGACCTCCGAGACCAGCACCGACAGCATGGACGGCACGAAAACCGCCACGGTGATCCCGGATTCGCGGATGACGCGCACCAGGTAGGCGGGGTCCAGGTGGCCGTACGGCGTGGTGAACACGAGCCGCGCGCCGATCTGCAGCGGGCTGAGCACCTCCCACACGGAGGCGTCGAACACGATCGTGGTCTTGACCAGGACGCGGTCGTTCTCGGTCAGCAGGAAGCGGCGCTGCTGCCACCGCAGGAAGGTGGTGATGGCGGCGTGGGTGACGGCCACGCCCTTGGGCCGGCCGGTGGAGCCCGAGGTGAACAGGACGTAGGCCAGGTTGTCCGGGCCCGGCTGCGGCAGCTCGGGGTCGTCGGCCGGGGACAGCAGCCGATCGCCGTTGATGCCCAGTTCCCGTGCGTTGTCCTCGAATTCGTCGATGCGCAGCACCGGCGCGTCGATCGCGAAGTCCGGATGGTCCGCGGTGGTGGTCAGCACCACCGCCACCTGCGCCACGTCGAGCA
Source organism: Nocardia sp. NPDC005825 (assembly GCF_040630175.1). Taxonomy (NCBI): domain Bacteria; kingdom Bacillati; phylum Actinomycetota; class Actinomycetes; order Mycobacteriales; family Nocardiaceae; genus Nocardia; species Nocardia sp. NPDC005825. The sequence continues at coordinate 265,055 of NZ_JBEXXC010000007.1, read as the reverse complement.
CGTAGGCGATGCGGTCGGCCGGGTGGTCGGGGTCGATCGGCACATACGCGCCGCCCGCCTCGAGCACGGCGTACATGCCGACCAGCATTTCGAAGGAGCGGCGCACGGCCAGGCCCACCAGTACGTCCGGGCCGACGCCCAGGGTGCGCAGATGACACGCGAGAGTCGTGACGCGCGTGGCGAATTCGCCGTAGGTGAGGGTCTCACCGTCGGACTCCAGGGCGATCGCGTCGGGCGTGCGCCGCACCTGCGCCCGGAACTGCGTGCTGAGCGTCTCGATGGGCGCCAGCTTCGGGTCCAGGATGTCGGCGGCGGCCAGCACGGCGTCGTCGACCAGCGCCTCGAGCGCCGCGGTCAGGCCGCCCTCCGCACCGTCCATCAGGCCGGGCAGCTGTCCCGACACCACGACCTGGATGAGCGCCTCGGGTTCCAGGGCGCCACCCATGGCCTCGCTGAGCATGGCGATCTCGGTGGCCAGCACACCGTAGGTGACCGTGTCGCCGGCATGGCGCAGGGCCGTGCGGTCGGCGTCCAGCTCGGCCACAACGGCGATCAAGCATGGTAGGTCGCCCACACCGTAGGCCCGGCGCAAGGCCGTGGCGCGTCCGGTCCGAGTGGTGGCGATCGACTCTGCGTAGTGCATCAGAGGCTCCCTTCCGACGAGCTTTCCGAGCGAAGAACCAGGGCCTGCGCGTCCGCGGTGAGCGTGCTCAGGGCCTGACGGAGTCCGGCCGCGCCGAGGGCGGCCAGAATGCCGGGCACCAGCCCGGCGAGTGCCACGTTGACCAGCGCCTCCGGCTTCGCGGCGGCGCCCATGGCGCGGGCGGTGACCGCGATCTTCTCGGCGAGATCGCGATAGGTCACCGTGTGCTCGCCGTGCGCGAGGGCGACCGCTTCGGGGGCGGTGGCCGCCGCGGCGGCGATCAGGGCGGGCAGGTCGGCCGGAGCGGCGTCAGAGGACGTCGCGGCCGCTCCCGGAACCCGCTGCGGTGCAACGGATCCAGTTTTCGGCGCACCGGTGCCGGGGCGGCGGGTGCGCTCGGCCTCGGTCCGGATGTCGATGGCGCGCACCGCCGCCGCCGGATCCGCGACCACGGCGTCGAGCACCAGCTGCAAGCGCTGCGCCAGCAGGTGCACCGAGTCGGTGTCGAAAATGTCGGTGGCGTAGGTGAATCGCATGTCCAGGCCGACCACCCGGCCGGTGTCGTCATGCTGCTCGATACCGGTGAGCTGCAGGTCGAACTTGGCCTCGGTGAGCTCCGGTTCCAGCGCCTCGACCCGAAGACCGGGCAGTTCGGCCGAGACCGGCGCCATGTTCTGGAACGCGAAGGCCACCTGGAACAGCGGGCTGCCCGCGGCCGAGCGGGGCCGGCCGGTGGCCGACAGCACCGCCTCGACCACGCGCTCGAACGGCACGTCGCCGTGGTCGAACGCGGCCAGGTCGCGGTCGCGCACCTGGCGCAGCAGCTCGGTGAAGGACAGCTTCGCGTCCACTTCGGCGCGCAGCACCACGGTGTTGACGAACATGCCGATCAGGTCGTCGAGGGCCCGCTCACCGCGACCGGAGACGGGGACGCCGACCGAGATGTCGCGCTGCCCGGACAGTTTCGACAGCAGCACCGCGAACGCGGCGTGCACCGCGCCGAACAGCGTCGCGCCGTTGGCCCGCGACAGCTCCGACAGCTTCTCGACGGTCTCGCCCGCGATCTCGAAACCGATGGTCTTGCCGAGCATTTCGCGCCGGGCCGGCCGGGGCCGGTCGGTGGGGATTGCCAACTGCTCGGGGGCGGTGGACAGTTCGTTCACCCAGAACGCGAGCTGCCGCGACAGCAGGCTCTCCGGATCGGTGTCGGAGCCGAGCGCGGCGCGCTGCCAGGCGGCGAAGTCGCCGTACTGGATCTCCAGCGGCGCCCACGCCGGAGCCGAGCCGTGCAGGCGGGAGGTGTAGGCCACCACCAGGTCCCGGGTCATCGGCAGCACCGAGTAGCCGTCAGCGCTGATGTGGTGCAGCACCACGATCAGCACGTGCTCGGCCGGGGCCAGCTCGAACAGCTGGACCCGCACCGGCGGCGCGGTGGTGACGTCGAAGCCGGCGGTCGCGACCTCGAGCAGGCGGGCGTTCAGTTCCTGTTCCGCGACCGGGATCGGGGTGAGCTCACCGTCGAGCTCACCGAGGTCGAGCACCACCTGCACGGCCTCACCGTCCACCTCGGGGTAGCGGGTGCGCAGGATCTCGTGACGCTCCAGCACATCCCGCAGGGCGGCGGTGAGGGCGTCACGGTCCAGGTCGCCGGTGAGGCGGATGGCGGCGGGCACGTTGTAGGCGCCCGACTCCGGCTGCAGGCGGTTGAGCACCCACATCCGCTGCTGCGCCAGCGAGAGCGGAGCCGGGCCCGCGTCGGTGCGGCGCACCAGCGGCGGCAGCGCGTCGGCGTGGTCGGCGGTGGCGATCCAGGTCGCCAGGCCGTCCACGGTCGGCGCCTCGAACAGGGCCGAGACCGGCACCCGCACACCGAGATCCGCGCCGAGCCGGGCGGCCAGGCGGGTCGCCATCAGCGAGTTGCCGCCGAGGGCGAAGAAGTCGGTGTCCAGACCGATGAGGACGTCGTCGGCCGCGCCGATCACCTCGGCGAAGCCCGCCGCGACCGCCTGCTCGACGGCCGTGGTCGGCTCGCGGTAGGCCGCGACCGCGAAGACCGGCTCCGGCAGCTGGGCCCGGTCCACCTTGCCGTTGGCGTTCAGCGGCAGGGCGTCCAGGACCATGAGCGCGGCCGGGACCATGTACTTCGGCAGCTCCGCGCCCAGGGCGGCGCGCAGCGCGGCCGACACCTCGTCGCGGTTCTCGTCGACGGTGCCGGGCACTGCGGCGTAGGCGACCAGGCGCGACCCCGCGTCACCCGCGGTACGGGCGACGGCGACCGCGGCGGTGACGCCGGGCTGGCGGCGCAGCGCGGTCTCCACCTCGCCGAGCTCGATCCGGAAACCACCGATCTTGACCTGGAAGTCGGCGCGATCGATGTACTCGAGCGCCCCGTCCTCACGCCAGCGGACGATGTCGCCGGTGCGGTACATGCGGCCACCCGCGAACGGGTCGGCCACGAAACGGTCGGCGGTCAGGGCCGGGCGGCCGAAGTAGCCGCGGGCCAGCTGCGCACCCGACAGGTACAGCTCGCCGGGCACGCCGACCGGGACCGGGGAGAGCCGGGCGTCGAGCACGTACACGCGGCTGTTCCAGGCGGGCGAGCCGATCGGCACGGCCTGCCGATGACGCTCGGTCACCTCGAAGGCGGTGATCGAGACGGCCGCCTCGGTCGGGCCGTACAGGTTGAACAACTGTGCGCCCGAAGCGTTCTCGCCGTGGTGGTCGAGGAACTCGGCGGCCGTGGCGGCGGGCAGCGCCTCACCGATGGCCAGCACCGCGCGCACCGACTCGGGCAGCGGGCCGCCGGCCAGCAGCATGCCCAGCAGGGAGGGCACCGGGTGCAGGACGGTGACGCCGTGGCCCTCGATCAGGGCGCGCAGTCGGTCCGGATCGCGCTCCTCGCCCGCGGCCGAGACCAGCAGGCTGCCGCCGGTGGTCAGGGTCGACCAGAACTCCCACACCGACAGGTCGAAGGTGGCGGGGGTCTTCAGCAGCGCGCGGTCGCCCGCGCCCAGCTCGAACGTGGCCCGCAGCCAGCGCAACTGGTTGACGATGGCCGCGTGCGGCACCGCCACGCCCTTGGGCAGCCCGGTCGAGCCGGAGGTGAAGATGACGTAGGCCGGGTGCTGAACGCGCAGCGCGCGCACCCGCTCGGCGTCGGTGACCGGGGCGGCGGACAGCGCGGACAGGTCGAGCCGGTCCACCTCGAACACCGGCGCCTCGGTGGTGAACGGCACGCCGTCGGCCGAGGTGGTGAGAACCACGGCGGGCGCGGCGGTCTCGACGATGTAGGCGATGCGGTCGGCCGGGTGGTCGGGGTCGATCGGCACGTACGCGCCGCCCGCCTTCACCACCGCGTACATGGCGACCACCAGGTCGATGCCGCGGCGCATGGCCAGCACCACGCCGGTCTCCGGGCCGACGCCCGCGGCGATCAGGCGACGCGCCAGGCGGTTCACCCGGGCATCGAATTCGCCGTAGGTGAGCGAGGTTCCGGCGCCGTCCAGCAGCGCGACCGCGCCGGGGGCGACGGCCGCCTGCTCGTCCACCAGGTCGGCCAGGGTGGCCGGGGCCAGCTGGCGCGCGGTGGCGTTCCAGTCGTGGAGGATGCGCTGACGCAGGCCCGCGCCCAGCAGATCGACATCGCCGATGGCCGTCTCCGGCTGCGCCACCACGGTTTCCAGCAACCGGGCCAGCGCGGCGGTGAAGCGCTGCGCGGTGGCCTCGGTGAACAGGTCGTGGGCGTAGCCGAGGGTCAGCTCCAGGCCGGCGGGCGCGCCGGACTCGGCGTAGTGGTCCACCGCGAACAGGTGCAGATCGAATTGCGCGACGTGGGTGTCGAATTCGACCTCCGACACGGTCAGGCCGGGCAGCTCGAGGTTGGCGCGCTCGTGGTTCTGGAAGGACAGGCCGACCTGGACCAGCGGGTGCCGGGCGGTGGACCGGGCCGGGTTCAGCACCTCGACGAGACGCTCGAACGGCACGTCGGCATTGCCGAAGGCGGCGATGTCGCCGGTGCGGACCCGGGCCAGCAGATCGGTGAACGACTCGGCGCCATCGGTTCCGGTGCGCAGCACCAGGGTGTTGACGAACATGCCGATCACGTCGTCGAGGGCGGCGTCGCCGCGGCCCGCGATCGGGGTGCCGACCGCGATGTCGGAGGTGCCCGACAGCCGCGACAGCAGGGCGGCCCAGGCCGCGTGCACCACCATGAACAGGGTCGCGCCGTGGCGGCGGCCCAGTTCGGTCAGGCCGGCGTGCAGCTCGGCGTCCAGCGGGAGCCGGATGTAGCTGCCGCGCAGGCTCTGTCGCGCCGGACGCGGGTGGTCGGCGGGCAGGTCCAGCTGGTCGGGCAGCCCGGCCAGGGTCTCGCGCCAGTAGGCGAGCTGGCCCGCGGCCACCGACTCCGGATCGTCCTCCGAGCCCAGCAGCGCGCGCTGCCACAGCGCGTAGTCGGCGTACTGCACGACCAGCGGCGTCCAGGACGGCTTGGCGCCGCCCAGGCAGGCGTTGTAGGCGATCATCAGGTCGCGCACGAACGGCACCACCGAGGAGCCGTCGGCCGAGATGTGGTGCAGCACACCGGCGAGCACGTGGTCACCGGTCGGCACGCCGTCGGCGTCCACGATGCGCAGCAGCAGCACGCGCACCGGCACGTCCACCGTCACGTCGAAGGTGGTCATGGCGAATTCGGTGACCTTGCCGACCAGTTCGGCCTCGGTGAGGTCGACCGGCTTGAGCTCCGCGATCACGTCCGCGGCGGGCAGGATCACCTGCGCCGGGCCCGCGGCCAGCTCCGGGTAGACCGTGCGCAGGGTCTCATGGCGTTCGATCACCGCCGCGAACGCGGCCTCCAGCGCCGGGGCGTCCAGCTCGCCGGTCAGGCGCAGCGCCACCGGGATGTTGTAGGCCGTCGACGAGCGGTCGAAGCGGTTCAGGAACCACATGCGCTGCTGGGCGGGCGAGAGCGGCAGGTGCTCGGGACGGGCGCCCGCGGCCAGCACCGGCCGCTTCGGGCCGTCGGCCTCGGCCTGCACCCGCGCGGCCAGCGCCGCCACGGTCGGGGCCTCGAACAGCGCGCGCACGCCGACGGTGGTGTCGAACAGCGCGCCGATGCGGGCGACCGCCTTGGCCGCGAGCAGCGAGCTGCCGCCCAGGGTGAAGAAGTCGTCGTCCGCGCCGACCCGCTCGATGCCCAGCAGGTCCGCGTACACATTGGCGATGAGTTCCTCGGCCACGGTGGCGGGCTGGCGGTACTCGGTGCCCTCGAAGACCGGAGCGGGCAGCGCCGCGCGATCCAGTTTGCCGTTGACGGTCAACGGGATCCGGTCCACGACCACCACGGCGGCGGGGACCATGTGCTCGGGCAGTTCCCGGGCGAGGGCGGTGCGCAGGTCGGTGGTGGACACCACGGATCCGGCCGCAGGCACCACGTAGCCGATGATGCGGGAGACCTCGGCGGCCTCGTCGTGGCGCACGATGACCGCGGCCTCGCGCACCGCCGGATCCAGCAGCAGCGCCGCCTCGATCTCGCCCAGCTCCACGCGGAAGCCGTGCAGGTTCACCTGCTGGTCGATGCGGCCCAGGTACTCGAGGTCGCCGGTGGCGGTCCAGCGCGCCAGATCGCCGGTGCGGTAGGCGGATTCGCCGGGAGCGCCGTACGGATCGGCCACGAAGCGGCCCGAGGTGAGCGCCGGGCGGTTCAGGTAGCCGCGTGCCAGCTGACCGCCGGAGACGTAGATCTCGCCGGGGACGCCGACCGGGACCGGGCGCAGCCGCGAATCCAGCACGCGCACGGTCAGACCCGGCAGCGCGCCGCCGATCACGCTGGCCGAACCGGTGTCCGGGGTGATCGGGCGGTAGGACACGTGCACCGTGGTCTCGGTGATGCCGTACATGTTGATCAGGGCCGGGCCCTGCGGGTGCCGGGCGAACCAGCCCGAAAGCCGCTGCGGCTCCAGCGCTTCGCCGCCGAAGATCACGTAGCGCAGCGCGAGCTCGGAGTCGCTCTCGGCGTCGGCGGTGATCAGCTGGTAGAAGGCCGACGGGGTCTGGTTGAGCACGGTCACGCCCGCGGTGGACAGCAGTTCCCGGAACTGCTGCGGCGACCGCGAGGTGAAGTAGTCGACCACCACCACGCTGCCGCCGTACAGCAGCGCGCCCCACAGCTCCCACACCGAGAAGTCGAAGGCGTAGGAGTGGAACATGGTCCACACGTCGGCGGGCCCGAAACCGTAGTGGCCCTGGGCATTGTCGAACAGCCGGATCACATTGCGGTGCGGGATCACCACGCCCTTGGGGCGGCCGGTGGAGCCCGAGGTGTAGATGACGTAGGCGGTGTCGGCCGGGCGCAGCGGGGCGCGCCGGTCGCGGTCGGTGACCGGGGCGGCGTCGTAGCCGTCCAGGTCGATGGTGTCGAGGCAAACCACCGGGCCGCCGAACCAGCCGGCGGGCAGCTGGGCCGCGCCGCTGCTGATCGCGCACACCGGGCGGGCGTCGTCGATCACGTACTCGATGCGGTCGGCCGGGTAGTTGGGGTCGATCGGCAGGTAGCCGCCGCCCGACTTGATCACGGCCAGCAGCGCCACCGCCAGGTCCTCGGTGCGCGGCAGGGCCACGGCCACCAGGGATTCCGGTCCGACGCCGGCGGCGATCAGGCAGCGGGCCAGGCGGTTGGAGCGGGCGTCGAGCTCGGCGTAGCTGAGCGTGACGTCGCCGGAGCGCACCGCCGGGGCGGCCGGGTCGATGGCCGCCGCGGTGGCGAAACGGTCTGCCAGCGTGGTGAATTCGGCGATGTCGGGTCCGGTGCCGGCCCACTCGTGGAGGACGCGGGCGCTCTCCTCGATGGTCAGCAGCGGGATGTCGCCGACCACCACGGTGTCGTCGGCGGCCACCGACGCCAGCACCCGGTCGAAGCGACCGGCCAGGGCGGCGATGGTGTCGGCGTCGAACAGCTCACTGGCGTAGCTGATCTCGATGTCCATGCCATTCGGGCGGCCGTCCGGGCCGTGCTGCTCGAGCACGGTGAACTGGAGATCGAACTTCGACACCCCGGCGTCCAAGGCCTCCGGGCGCACCGTCAGTTCCGGCAGCTCCACCGCGGGCAGCGCGTAGTTGTGGAAGGTCAGCGCCACCTGGAACAGCGGGTGGCGGGCCTGCGAGCGGGCCGGGGACAGCACCTCGACCAGGCGCTCGAAGGGCACCTCGGCATGCGAGAGGGCCGCGATGTCGTCGGCGCGCACCGCGTTCAGCACGGTGCCGAAGCCGGCGCGCGGGTCGATCTCGCTGCGCAGCACCAGGGTGTTGACGAACATGCCGACCAGGGCGTCGAGCTGCTGCTCGCCGCGGCCCGCGACCGGGGTGCCGATCGCGATGTCGGTGCTGCCCGAGATCCGGGCCAGCAGCACGGCCAGCGCCGCGTGCACGGTGCTGAACAGGGTGGTGTCGTGGGCGCGCGCCAGATCGACCAGGCCGCTGTGCAATTCGGCGTCCACGCTCATGCGGTGGGTGCCGCCGCGCAGCGAGGCCACCGCCGGACGCGGGCGGTCCGCGGGCAGCTCCAGCTGCTCGGGCAGCCCGGACAGGCGCTGCTGCCAGAACGCCAGCTGCCGGTGCGCGAGCGAGGCCGGGTCGGTCTCGTCACCGCGGCGCTCGGCCTGCCACAGGGTGTAGTCGGCGTACTGCACCGGCAACGGGGCCCAGGCGGGCGCCACACCGGCGCGGTGGGCCTGGTACGCGGTCATGAAGTCCGCGGCCAGCGGGCCCATCGAGAAACCGTCCGAGCTGATGTGGTGCACCACCAGCACCAGCACGTGATCGGTGGGCGACAGGCTGAAAACGGCCGCGCGCACCGGGGTTTCGGTGGTCAGGTCGAACGGGCGGGCGACGACCTCGGCCACCCGGGCGGTCAGTTCGTCCGCGGAGATCGGGGCGGTGACCAGGCGGGCGTCGCCCTCGGCCAGCACCCGCTGCACGGGACCGTCCGGCCCGTCGGGGTAGACGGTGCGCAGGGTCTCGTGGCGGGCCACCACATCCCGCAGCGCGGCGTGCAGGGCGGCCGCGGCCAGCGGGCCGGTCACCCGCAGCACCATGGGGATGTTGTCCGCCGCCGCGCCGGGGCCGACCCCGGTCGCGTCGGCGTGATAGCGGTTGAGGAACCACATGCGGCGCTGCGCGTCCGACAGCGGCACCAGCGCGGGGCGCGGGCGCGCGGTCAGCGGCACCAGTGTGCCACTGCCCGAACGTGATTCGGCGACCGCGGCCAGACCGGCGACGCTCGGGGCGTCGAACAGGTCACGCACCGACAGTTCGGCGTCCAGCGCCGCGCCGACCCGGGCCACCACGCGGGCGGCCAGCAGCGAGCTGCCGCCGAGCGCGAAGAAGTCGTCGTTCGCGCCGATCCGGTCGACGCCGAGCAGGTCCGCGAAGACCCCGGCGACGACGTCCTCGGCCACGGTCTCGGGCGCGCGGTAGGCCGCGGTCTCGAAGACCGGGGCGGGCAGCGCCGCGCGATCCAGCTTGCCGGAGGCATTGACCGGGAACTCGTCGAGCACCACGAACGCGGCCGGAATCATGTACGCGGGCAACAGGCCGACCAGCGCCGCCTTGACCGCGTCCAGGTCGATGGCGTGGCCCGGCTCGCGTCGCAGGTAGCCCGCCAGCTGATCGCCCGCGTGCGGGTCCGAACGGACCAGCACGACCGCCTGGTTCACACCCGGCTGCGCCAGCAGCGCGGCCTCGATCTCGCCCAGCTCGATGCGCAGACCGCGCAGCTTCACCTGGAAGTCGGTGCGGCCCAGGTAGATCAGCTCGCCGTCGGCGTTCCAGGTGACCAGGTCGCCGGTGCGGTACATACGCGCGCCGCTCCCGAAGGGGTTGGCCACGAAGCGATCCGCGGACAGGTCCGGACGGCCCAGGTAGCCGCGGGCCAGCTGATCGCCCGCGAGATACAGCTCACCGGCGACACCCGGCGCGACCGGGTTCAGGCGGCCGTCGAGCACATAGGTCTGGGTGTTCCACACCGGGCGGCCCATGGGCACGAACGCCGAGTCGGTGTCGATCACCTCGTGATGGGTCACCTCGACCGCGGCCTCGGTCGGGCCGTACAGGTTGTGCAGGCGCGCGCCGGTCAGCTCGCGCAGCTTGGCGGCCGTGCCGACGGGCAGGCCCTCACCGGAGGCGAACACCTGGCGCAGGCCGGTGCAGTTCGCCGCGGCCGGCTCGGTCACGAAGACCGCCATCATGGACGGCACGAAGTGCGCGTGGGTGATGCCCGCGCGAATGATCAACTCGGCCAGGTACTTCGGGTCGCGGTGACCGTCGGGCGCGGCCACGACCAGCTTGGCGCCGATCTGCAAGGGCCAGAAGAACTCCCACACCGACACGTCGAAGGTGAAGGGGGTCTTCTGCAGCACCACGTCGTCGGCGGTCAGCCGGTAGCGGTCCTGACCCCACACCAGGCGGTTCACCACGGCGGCGTGCGACACCGCCACGCCCTTGGGGCGGCCGGTGGAACCGGAGGTGAAGATGACGTAGCAGGCGTTCGACTCCCGCAGCGGCGCGAGACGATCGGCGTCGGTGAGCGGGGTCGCGGCGTAGCCGGCCAGATCGAGGGTGTCGACGGCCAGCACCGGGAGGTCGCGCGCGGTGGTGAAACCGTCGCGGGCGGTGGTCAGCACGAGCACCGGGCCCGCCGCGTCCAGCACATAGTCGGTGCGCTGCTCGGGCTGATCCGGGTCGACCGGGACGTACGCGCCGCCGGCGGCCAGGATCGCGTACATGCCGACCAGCAGGTCGTGCGAGCGGCGGATCGCCAGCGCCACCCGGGATTCCGGGCCGACGCCGCACTCGATCAGCTTGCGGGCCAGGCGGTGCACGCGGCCGGCGAACTCGCCGTAGGACAGAGTCGTAGCCGGTTGGGAGGTATCGGCGTGGTCGAATTCGACGGCCGGGGCGTTCGGGCAGGTCAGAGCGCGCGACTCGAACAGGGCGACCAGGGTCGCGGGGGTGGCCTCGCCCCACGGGCCCACCGGCAGCGCCGAACGGATGTCGTGGGCGGTGTCGTTCCAGCCGGTCAGCACCTGGGCGCGCTCGGCGTCGGTGAGCAGGTCGATATCGCCGACCGGGCGGTCCGGGGTGGCGGTGACCGCGTCCAGCACCACGTCCAGGCGACGGGCGAAGGCCGCGACGGTGGCCTCGTCGAAAATGTCGGTGGCGTAGGTGAACACGGCGTCCAGCCCGCCCGCCGCGCGGTCCTCGACCAGCGACAGCTGCAGATCGAACTTGGCGATGCCCGGGTCCAGCTCCACCCGCGAAGCGGTCAGGCCGTTCAGCTCGAGGCTGGTCTGCGTGGTGTTCTGCAGATCCAGGGCCACCTGGAACAACGGGTGGCGGGCCTGCGAGCGCATCGGGCTGAGCACCTCGACCAGGCGCTCGAACGGGACGTCCGCGTGCGCGAAGGCGCGCAGATCGGTCTCGCGCACCTGGGCCAGCAGCTCCCGGAACGAACGGTCGGGGGCCACCTCGGTGCGCAGCACCAGGGTGTTGACGAACATGCCGACCAGGTCGTCGAGCGCCTGCTCGCCGCGCCCGGCGACCACCGAGCCGATCGAGATGTCCGCGCTGCCGGACAGTTTCGCCAGCAGCGTGGCGTAGGCCGCGTGCAGCGCCATGAACAGGGTGGCGCGATCGCCCTCGGCCAGCTCGCGCAGGCGGGCATGCCGCTCGGCGGAGACTGCGAAGCGGTACTGGGCGCCGTGGCGGGTCGCCACGGCCGGGCGCGGCCGGTCGCCGGGCAGCTCCAGAGTGTCGGGCTGACCGGACAATTCGGCGCGCCAGAAGCGAACCTGGTCCGCCAGCAGGGATTCCGGGTCGTCCTCGGCGCCGAGCAGGTCACGCTGCCACAGCGTGTAGTCGGCGTACTGGACCGGCAGCGGCGTCCACGCCGGGGCCGCGCCCGCGCTGCGGGACGCGTAGGCCAGCATGAGATCCCGGGTCAGCGGCGCGATGGACCAGCCGTCGGCGGCGATGTGGTGCACGGCGAGCACCAGCACGTGGGTCTCGGGCGCCACCCGCAGCAGGGTGAGCCGGGCCGGAGCCTGCTCGTCCACCGCGAACGGCAGCACGGCCAGCTCGAAGATCCGGGTCTCGAGGTCGGCGGCGGCGATCTGCTCGACCGCCAGCGCGACACCGGAGTTCTCGACCTCCAGCACCAGCTGACGGCCCACGCCGTCCACGGCCGGGTACACGGTGCGCAGCGTCTCGTGCCGCGCCACCACATCGGTGACCGCGGCGGCCAGCGCGTCCGCGGCCAGCGGGCCGTCCAGGCGGATGGCCGCGACCAGGTTGTCGGCGATCGAGCTGTTGTCGAAGCGATTCAGGAACCACATGCGCTGCTGCGCGTAGGACAGCGGCACCACCTCGGGCCGCTCCCCCGCCACCAGCGGCGCGCGACCGCCGGTACCGGCCAGATCGGCCAGCCGGGCCGCCAGCTCGGCGACGCTGGACGCCTCGAACAGCAGGCGCACCGGGACGGTGGTGTCCAGGGCCGCGCCGAGGCGGGCCACCACCTGGGTGGCGATCAGCGAGTTGCCGCCGAGCTCGAAGAAGTCGTCGTCCGCGCCGACACCGGCGGCGGGCGCGTCGGCCTCGACGGCCGAATCCAGGTGCACCGGAGCGTTGTTCGAGGACGGAGCCGCGTCCACGGCGACCGCGGCCACCGCGGTGGCCAGCGCCGCGTCCACCGGGGTCGCGTCGGCGGCCGGGGCCAGACCCAGCACCTCGGCGAAGACCTCGGCAACGAGCAGTTCGATCGGCGTTGCGGGAGCGCGGAATTCGCGGGCCGCGAAGATCGGGGCGGGCAGCGCGCGGTAGTCGAGCTTGCCGTTGACGGTCATCGGCATGGCGTCGAGCACCATGAAGGCCGCGGGAATCATGTACGCGGTCAGGCGTTCCGCCAGCGCGGTCCTGATCTCGGCGACCTCCACACCGCCGGGCGCCGGCACCAGGTAGGCCACCAGCTGGTCGCCGCGCGACGCGTCGTGGTGCAGGACCACCACGGCCCGGCGCACCTGCGGCAGCGCCGCCAGCGCGGCCTCGATCTCGCCGAGCTCGATGCGGAATCCGCGCAGCTTCACCTGGGAGTCGTTGCGGCCCAGGTACTCCACCTGGCCGTCCGCGGTCCAGCGCACCAGGTCGCCGGTGCGGTACATGCGTTCACCGGGCGCCCACGGGCAGGCCACGAACCGGCTCACGGTGAGCTCCGCGCGATTGCGGTAGCCGCGGGTGACCGGCAGGCCGCCCAGGTACAGCTCGCCGATCGCGCCGACCGGCACCGGCCGCAGCCGCTGGTCCAGGATCCACTCGCGCGCACCCGGCACCAGGTGGCCGATGGTGACGGTCTCGCCCGCCGCCAGCGCGCCGGTGATGTTCACGACCACGGTGGCCTCGGTGGGGCCGTAGGCGTTGATCATGTCGCGTCCGGCCTCGGCCCAGCGCCGCACCATCTCCGGCGACAGCGCCTCGCCGCCGACCGCGACGTGGCGCAGGGTGGGGACGTCGGACGGATCGATGGTGCTGGCGCCCGAGGGCGTCATGAAGACGTGGGTGACCCCGTGCGCCCGAATGACTTCCGCCAGCTCGTCGCCGATGTGCGCGCCGGTCGGGGCGACCACCAGGGTGGCGGCCGACCGCAGGGCCAGCAGCAGCTCGCCGATCGAGACGTCGAACGAGGAGCTGGTCACGTGCAGCACCCGCGCGTCGGCGGAACCGCGGAAGCGCTCGTACTGCGCCTCGGACAGACCCGCCAGGCCCGTGTGGGTGACCACGACGCCCTTGGGCAGACCGGTCGAACCGGAGGTGTAGATGGAGTACACGACATTCGCGGCACGCAGCGGCCGCGCGCGGTCGGCGTCGGTGATCGGATCGGCCGGGAAGGCCGTGCGGGCGCTGGTGAATTCGGCGTCGTCGAGCAGCAGCCAGGGCAGCGTGTCCGGCAGCGCGGCGCGCACCGGCGCCACGGTCAGGCCGAGCACCGCGCCCGCATCGCGCACGATGTACTCGATGCGGTCGGCCGGGAAGGCGGGGTCCACCGGCACCCAGGCGGCGCCGGTCTTGGCGATGGCCCACACGGCGACGATGTACTCGATCGAGCGCGGCAGGCTCACGGCCACCAGCTGCTCCGGGCCCAGGCCGCGCTCGATCAGCAGGCGCGCCAAGCGATTCGAGAGGGCGTCCAGTTCGGTGTAGGTGAACTGGACATCGCGCTCGATCAGGGCGACCCGGTCCGGGGCCGACGCCACGGCCGCAGCCATGATCTCCGGCAGCAGGCGGACCGCGTCCACGGCCCCGCCGGAACGGGTTGTCAGATCGGTGTATTCGGCCTCGGACAGCAGCGGCAGCGCGTTCACGACCACTGCCGGATCGGCGGTGATCGCCTCGAGCAGGCGCACATAGCGGCGCGCGAAGACCTCGATGGTGGCGGGATCGTAAAGATCCACCGCGAATTCGAACTCCGCGTGGATCCCCGCCGGTGCCGGACCTTCCCCGGGACCGGCACCGGCGAAGCTTTCGGTGACCGCGACCGACAGGTCGAATTTGGTCACCTCGGTGTCCAGGGTACTCGTCGTGGCAAGCAACCCGGGCAGTTCGAGACTGATGTCTCCGGCGGCGGTGAACGACAGGGCCACCTGGAACAGCGGATGCCGGGCCGCCGAGCGCACCGGATTCAGGGTCTCGACGAGCTGCTCGAAAGGGACGTCTGCGTGCGCGAACGCGGCAAGATCGATGTCGCGGACCCGGTGCGCGAGGTCGCGGAAGCTGAGCTCGCCGTCGATCTCGGTGCGCAGCGGCAGCGTGTTGACGAACATGCCGATCAGGTCGTCGAGTTCGCGCGCGCCGCGTCCGCCGACCGGGGTGCCGATGACGATGTCCGATTCGCCGGAAAGCCGGGACAGCAGCACCGCCAGCGCGGTGTGCATCAGCATGAAGGTCGAAATGCCCTCGGCCCGAGCCGTTTCCGAAATGGCGGCGTGCAACTCCGCGGTGAGCTCGACGTCGAGCTTGCCGCCGCGGCCGGTGGCGACGGCGGGACGGGGACGGTCGGCCGGGAGCTCGAGCACGTCCGGCGCGCCCGACAGGGTGCCGCGCCAGAAGTCCAGCTGCCGCGAGAGCAGCGACTCCGGGTCGTCGGCCGCGCCGAGCCGATCCCGCTGCCACAGCGTGTAATCGGCGTACTGCACCGCGAGCGGCTCCCAGGCGGGCGCCTGGCCGCCGGTGCGGGCCAGGTAGGCGGTGATCAGGTCGCGGGCCAGGATGGGCAGCGAGAGGCCGTCGGCGGCGATGTGGTGCAGCACGATGGCGACCGCGTACTCGGGGACGTCGAGGTCCGTGGCGTCAACCAGGACCGGACCGCCCAGTCCGCAATCGGAAGCGACGGCGCCGGTAACGGTGAACAGTCGTGCACGGAACGGGATCTCGCGCTCCAGGTCGAAACCCTGGGCGGCGAAGCTCCTCAGGCGGGCGTCCAGTTCGTCGGCGTCACAGGACTCCTGCGCCACCGGCTCGGTCGCCACCGCGACCGGCAGCACCTGCTGCGTCGCGAAACCCGCTGCGGTGGTCGGGAACACGGTCCGCAGCACCTCGTGGCGGCCCAGCACGTCGGCCAGCGCGGCCCGCATGACCTCCGGATCGGCCTCGCCGCGCAGGCGCACCACGAACGGCATGTTGTAGCCGGCGCTCGCGGTGTCGAAACGGTTCAGGAACCAGATGCGCTGCTGCGCCGGGGACAGCGGCAGCGCCTCCGGCCGATCGCGGCGCACCAGGGCGACCGCGCTGCCGGACTCGGCGTCGGCGTCCACGAACTGGGCATCGATGGCAGCGGCCAGCTCGGCCACGCCGGTGGCGGAGAACATCTCGCGCACCGTGAGGTGGCAGCCCAGCTCGGCGTTCAGCCTCGACGCCACCTGGGTGGCGATCAGGCTGTTGCCGCCCAGGGCGAAGAAGTCGTCGGTGCGGCCGACCTGGTCGGTGCCCAGCACCTCGGCGAACATGGCGGCCACGGCCCGCTCGGTCACCGTCACCGGCGCCTCGTGCACCACCGCGACCCGGACCGGATCCGGCAGCGCGGCCCGGTCCAGCTTGCCGGAAGCATTGACCGGCAACGCCTCCAGCAGCACGAACGCGCTCGGCACCATGTAGGCGGGCAGCGCCCGCGCGGCCGCGGCCTTGAGCTTGATCGCGTCCACCGCGTCGGTCGCGACCACGTAGCCGACCAGCTGATCGTCGCGCACGATCACCACCGCGCGGGACACGCCCTCGACATCGCCGAGCACGGTCTCGATCTCGCCCAGCTCGATACGCAGGCCGCGCACCTTCACCTGGAAGTCGGTGCGGCCCAGGTACTCGATCTCACCGTTGTCGGTCCAATAGACCAGATCGCCGGTGCGGTACATGAGTTCACCGGTATCGCCGCCCCCGGACCCACCCTGGGCGAACGGGTCGGCGACGAAACGCTCCGCCGTCAGACCCGGACGGGCCAGGTAACCCCGGGCGAGCTGAACCCCCGACAGATACAGCTCACCCGGAGTCCCCGGCGGAACCGGCCGCAGGCGTGCGTCGAGCACGTACAGCCGGGTATTGAACACCGGCGCGCCGATCGGCACGGCGATGGTGTCCGCGGCGGTCGCCTCGTGCGAGGTGACCTCGACCGCAGCTTCGGTGGGGCCGTAGAGATTGTGGAGCGGCGGCTCGCCGGTCAGCGCGCGCAGCCGGTGCGCGATCGGGCCCGGCAGCGCCTCGCCCGAGGCGAACAGCTGGCGCACGCGCAGCGGCGGCTCACCCGCGGCCGCGGCGGCCTCCAACTCGGCCACGAACGGGTCCATCATCGACGGCACGAAATGCACCACGGTGACGCCGAATTCGGCGATCACCCAGCGCAGGTAGGCGGGATCGCGGTGACCGTCCGGCGCGGCCAGCACCAGGGTCGCGCCGATCTGCAAGGCGAAGAACAGCTCCGGGACCGAGACGTCGAAGGTCATCGGCGTCTTCTGGAGCATGACGTCGGACGCGCTCAGGTCGAAGGTCTCGCGCATCCAGACCATGCGGTTGACGATGGAGCGGTGGCTCACCGCCACGCCCTTGGGGCGGCCGGTGGAACCCGAGGTGAAGATGACGTAGGCGGTGTTCGCCGGGCGCAGCGGGGACAGCCGGTCGCCGTCGGTCAGCGGCGCGGCGGAGAATCCGGCCAGCGCGGCCTCGGTCAGCTCCGCGATATCCAGGACGGCGGTCGCGGTCTCGGGACGATCGGCGGCGGTGGTCAGCACCAGCGCCGGCGCGGCGGTGTCCAGGATGTGCGCGATGCGATCGGCCGGGTGATCGGGATCCAGCGGCACGTACGCGCCACCGGCGGCCTGCACGGCGTACACCGCGACCAGCAGCTCCGGCGAACGGCGCAGGTGCAACGCCACCAGCGACTCCGGGCCGATGCCGCGCGAGATCAGGTAGCGGGCAAGCCGATTCACGCGGGCGGCGAACTCGGCATAGGTGAGATCGCAGGCAGGCTCGCCGCCGAAACGCACGGCCGTGGACTCGGGGGTCCGGGCGGCCTGCGCCTCGAACATCGACACCAGGGTCAGCTCGGGGTCCACCGCGAACGCGGTGTCGTTCCACTCGCGCAGCACCGTCTCGCGCTCACGCTCGGTGGTGACCTGCACCGACGACAGCGGGGCGGCCGGGTCCAGCGCCACCAGCCGGTCGAGGAACGCCACGAAACGCTCGACGTGGCGGCGGGTCTCGTCCTCGGTGTACAGGTTCGGGTTGACCTCGAAATCGAGGCGCACCCGGTCGTTCTCGCCGTAGAAGAGGTTGAGGCTCATGTCCTCGACCGGGCTGGTGGACAGCAGGTTCAGTCGCCCGTGGATGTCGCCGAAGTCCAGCTGCGGATGGAACAGCATGATGTTGACCATCGGGCCGTACAGCTCGCGCGAGGCCGGCGCGCCCTGCCGCTCGGCGGCGTCGCGGCGGATGTCCTCGTGCCGGTAGCGCTGGTGGCGCAGCGCGCCCGAGACCTCCAACCGCGCCGCGGTCAGCAGCTCCGCCCAGGTGGTGTCCGGACCGGCCGCCATGCGCATCGGCACGATATTGGACAGCATGCCCGTGGAGCGGCGCATGACCGCGGTGGTGCGGGCGGTGACCGGCAGGCTCAGCACCGCCTCGTCCTGACCGGTGAGCCGGGCCACGTACGCGCCGAAAGCGGCGATCACCACGCCGGCCAGGCCCGAATCATGCTGCGCGCCACACGCTTCGGCGCGGCGCAGCAGCTCGTCGGGCAGCACCATGCCGACCCGGACGTTGTCCGAGCGGGCGGGCGCGGTGCGGCCCTTGATCGAGATGGTGCCGTCCAGGCCCGCGGTGCGCTCCAGCCAGTGCTCACGGTCGGTGCGGAACCGGCTGCTCTCGCGGTAGGCCAGCTCGGACTCGACCAGTTCGCGCAGCGTGCCGACCTTCACCGTCTCCGGTTCCAGGCCGCGCGCCAGCGCGGTGTAGCGGCGGGCGGTCCACTGCATGGTGTTCAGGGCAGCGTAGCCGTCACCCACGATGTGGTGGCCGACGAAGAACCAGAACCAGCGCTGGTCGGCGACCCGGATCAGGGTCGGGGAGAAGAGCTCGCCGGTGAGCACGTCGATCGGCTCGACCACCCGCGCGCGCATCCATTCCTGGGCCACGGCAATGGGATCGGCCTCGCCGCGCAGATCCATGGTCTTGGTGTTGTGGCCCGCGGTCGGGTCGATGTACTGGTGGGGCTGCCCGTCGATGACGGTGAAACGCACCTGCGACGAGCGCCAGATCGGGACGCCGTCCTCGACCACGCGCATCAGCAGGTCGACGTCGAGGTCGCCTTCGAGATCGATGTACTGGACCAGGTTGAGAGGCACCTCGGGAGCCAGCAGCTGGGCGTACCAGAGCCCGATCTGTGCGGGCCCGAGCGGGAACGGCGTAGACAATTCAGTCGACGTCGGAACTTCACTCGGTCCGAGACCACTCGAGTCCGTACCCTGCACCAGAGCCTCCCATGTCATGGCGAATTGCTATGTCGGCCAACGTTTCAAGGCATCACGAAATAGACCTGAGTGCGCTCGGCTGACGAGGGCGCACCAGGCCGCGAGTTATCGCATCGCCCTGGGTTTTTCGACGAATGCGCGGCGAATCCGCGCGTGATCCAACTAGTGCTCGAAGCGGCCGGGCTTACTGGCTCGCCGGCCGGGATGCGGTTGCCTCCGGGTCATCGCATCCGGACTGTCCTACTGCCGATCTCCTCCAACTGTCACCTGCATCACAGGGATGCCGTTCATGACTGTGGACACTAGGCGTTTACACAATAAAAAGGAACTTTTTCCTGAAAAAAAGTTGGACGAGCGTCTAGTTGGGAGCCGATCGGGCCCGAAGATCGCGATGAATGTGGGTCAGACCACATAACAAGGCAGCAGTGTGACCGACCACACTTTCGGATGTGGAGATTAGGAGTCGAAACGTTGCAACTGCGTTGCATCGGCGCCGAGCCGCCGGTCCAGCACCCGGATCTTGGCCTCGATCTGCGCATACAGCGGAGATTCGCGGTCCACGGTGGCCCGATAGGCCGCCCACGCCGCCGCGTCGTCGCGCCCCTCGGCGCCCGCCGTCCACCGACTCAGGACCGAAGCGTCGCCGGAACGTAATACAGCCGTTCTCAAGCGGACACGCAATTCATCGCGAATGTCTATAACTCCCGGAGCCGTCGAGCGCGGCAACACCGGTCCCGCGTACAGCCGCACGGCGGCGTCCACATCCCCGGAATCCAGGGCGGCGCGCAGCGCCTCCACATCCGTCGCGATCGGCACGCGCAACCGGTACGGGCGCGAGCCGAAGACGTTCGAACCGACCACCGAGCGCAGCCGCGACATGGCGGCGCGAATCGTGGCGTTGTCCAGATCGGCGTCATCGAGCAGCAGGGCCAGATGATCGGCCGACAGCCCCTCGGAATGCTCGGCGAGCAGCAACAGGATCTCGGCGTGCCGCTGCGACAACGGGACCCGTTCCCCCGCCACCGTCAGCTGCGGCTGCCCGAGTCCGAGCACCTCCAGGCCCAGCCGCTCGGGCGCGGGCGCGTCGGCGGACGAACGCCGATCCTGACCCGAACGCACCGCGGCCAGCAGCAGATCCATCTCCGCGGCCGTGGCCGCCGCCTTCACCAGCGCCAGGATCTCCGGACGCGCCACCCGCACCCCGCCCGCGATCATCAGCACGCCCACCAGGCGGCCGTCCGGATCGTGCACCGGCGCAGCCGCTCCCGTGATCTGGTGCATGCGGTGCAGAAAATGCTCGGGGCCGTGGATCCAGGCCGCGCGGCCGGTGCGCACCACCAGGCCCACCGCGTTGGTGCCGACCCGGCGCTCGCTCAGGTCGTTGCCCTCCCGCAATCCCGCCTCGGCGGCCGGCTGCACCCGGTCGGCATTGCCGTGCACCGAGAGCACGCGGCCGAACTGGTCGGCCACCACCACGATCAATCCGGTACTGGTCGCGTCCCGCAGCAACAGCTTGTCCACCAGCGGCATCACCGCGGCGATCGGATGCGCGTCGCGATAGCGCTCGAGGTCCGCGCCGCGCAGGCCGCGACCGTCCCCATCGTCCATCGGGTCCACGCCGCCGCGCACGCTCCGCAGCCATGATTCCAGGACCATGGGACGTAACAAGCCGGGCAGTTGCCCCAGCTGATCTCCACCCAGGCTGAGATATCCGTGTGCCTGGGCGGCATATGTTTCGAGCGCACCGAGTTGACTGCCCGGTTCGGCGCCGTGGTTAGGGTTTCCCCCACCCGCAAGATTGCTGACCATTTGCCTTTCTTTCCGCACCCAAAGGGTACCGGCGGACCTGAGAGCCCAAGGCGGAAGCTGTACGTTTGTCCGGCAGGTCACACAGCAACCGCGCCCCGCGGAAATGTGAGCTACGCAGCATCTTGTTAAACACGCCGTGTTCAGTCACTGCGTGTGGTCCGCGCGTCGCGCCCGGCGCGGCAAGGTTGCGGTGGCGCTGCGGACCGGCCCCCGGCCGCCCACCCCTCCTCGAAATCCTTGCGGTGCCCGGGCTTTCACGTTTACACGGTTCACCAAATGTACCGCCCGAGTGCCGACACTGTGCCAGGGTGGGTGAGGTGGAGGACATCGACCTGACCGATCTGGACCGCTTCGCGCGCGGCTTCCCGCACGCGGTCTTCGACCGGCTGCGGGCCGACACGCCGGTGTGGTGGCATCCGCCCACCCCGCACACCCCCGACGGGGAAGGGTTCTGGGTGATCAGCCGGTACGCCGACATCGTTGCCGTGGCCGGGGATTCGGTCACCTATTCCTCCGAGAGCGGCGGAGAACGGCGCGGCGGCGGCACCCTCATCGAGGACCTGCCCGTGGACTGGGCCGTCGGCGTGCTGCTCAACATGATGGACGACCCCCGGCACGCGGGCGTGCGGAAACTGCTCATGCCCAGCGTCGCGCCGCGCACCCTGAAACTCATCGAGGACGACCTGCGGCAACGCGCCGCCGACCTGGTCGACGCGGCACTGGCCAAGGGCGAGTGCGACTTTCTGCTCGACCTCGCCGCCGAACTGCCGCTGCAGGCCGTCGCCCAACTGCTCGGGGTGCCGCAGGCGGACCGGCACCGGCTCTTCGGCTGGGCCAATGTCGCCCTGGACTACGACGATCGCGACCTCGGCGAGGCCACCGCGCGCACCCAGCGTGCCGTCGCCGAAACCCGGGCCTACGGGCGGGAACTGCTCGCCGCCAAGACCGCCGCGCCCGCCGACGACCTGCTCTCGCTGGCCGCGCACGCCACCATCGACGGGCAGCCGCTCACCGATATGGAGAAGGCCATGCTGTTCAGCCTGCTCATCGCGGCCGGCAGCGAGACCACCCGCAACTCCATCGCTGTCGGGATGCTGGCGCTCATCGAACGGCCCGAAGTCTGGCGCAGCCTGCGCGAGGACCGCTCCCAACTGGACGGGGCCGTCGACGAAATGCTGCGGTGGGCCTCCTCCACCTCCTACAACCGGCGCACCGCCACCCGCGACACCGAACTCGGCGGTCAGCGAATCAAGGCCGGGGACAAGGTCACCCTGTGGTGGACCTCCGCGAACCGGGACGAGGCCGTGTTCGCCGACCCGCACACCTTCGACATCACCCGGCGGCCCAACCCGCACCTCGCCTTCGGACGCGGCGGGCACTTCTGCCTCGGATCCAATCTGGCCCGCATGGAGATGCGGGTGGTGTTCGACGCACTGCTCGACCGGGTCGAGACCGCCGAACTCACCGGGGCCGTCGAATACACGCGCAGCAACAAGCACACCGGCGTCCGGCACATGCCGGTCCGGCTGCGGGCGCGCGGGGAGGAAGAGTAGATAGATCTACTACCGCTGATCAACTGGACGGGAGCGTCGGTTTCAGCGCCGCCGCGCTGCGGGTGCGAGCCGCGCCCCACCACACGCCCGTCCCGTAGGCCACATCGTCCAGCCGCCGACAGAACACGTAGCGGATCGGATCCAGGCTGCCCGGCTCCCGATGGGTGAACCAGTCCGCCAAGCCCTCCGCCATGGCCAGGGTGATCGCGATGTGCCGGATCCGGCGCGAGCACAGCATGCCCAGCAGCGTCACCGGCCAATAGTGCCGGCACATGGCCGACGCCAGCCGCCACACCGCACCACCGAAACCGCGCGTCATATAGATGGCGGCCACCCGGGTCGGATTGTCGAGCCCGGCGAACACTCGGCGCAATCGGACCAGGGTCGCGCCCAGGGTCAGCACCCCGCCGAAGATGCCCCAGCCCGACGCGGTGCTCAGCAGACCCGCCGACACCGCCGTCCAGATCGGCAGCGACAGCGGCGCGGCCATCCCCTTGTGCCGCTGCGCCAGGGGCGCCACACCTGTCCCATGGGTAACCTTGTGGGCGAACCACTTTCGCAGCGACACCGGATTACTGTGCGCCACCCGGGCTGCGGGCTCGTAGCGCAGCCGCCAGCCCGCGCGGTCCAGCCGCCAGCACAGGTCGACATCGCCGCCCGCGCCCATGGATTCGTCGAAACCGCCCTCGCCCAGCACGGCCAGCCGGCGCACCAGCACCGCCGAACTCGGCACGTACGGCACCGGGCCGTGCGCCTGCACCGCCGACTCGCGACGGCCGCGATGCACCGAACCGCGGGTGTGCTCGTAGCGGGCCAGCAGCGTGGAATCGGGATCCATAGCCAGGATGCGCGGGGCCACCAGCGCCACCTTGGGATCGCTGAAATGGCCCAGCATGACCTCCAGCCAGCCGGTCCGGGGCACCACCTCCGGATCCAGGAAGGCCACGAATTCGGTTGATGCGGATCGCAATCCGAAATTGCGGGCCGCGGCCGCCCCGTGCCGGCGATCGCGGCGCAGCACGGTGATCCGGCATCGGCTGCGCGCCTCCGGAATCCGCACCGGCTGATCCGAACCGTCGTCCACCACGATCACGGTGTGGCCGCGCAGCGCCGACAACAGCCGCGACAGCTCGGGAGTGTTGTTGTGCACCGGCACGATCACGGTGACGTCCTCCAGCGACGGCAACAGCCGCGGGCGCGGGTTCGCGACACCGGAATCGAGAAGACGTCTGGCAACCCGCGCCGACGCCGGGTCGGTCACCTCGAGGTACCCGTCACCGATCAAGGCCGCAGCTTCCGGAGCGAGCCGTAGCAACCTCGTCGGCGTGCCGCCGACCAGTAGCCGTCCACCGGAATAAGTGCGCACCTTGGGATCGATTCGCACCCCGAAACCATCGGGAAGGCGATCATGGCGCATTCCCGAATGCTAAGTCAGCACACCACTGGCAATGATGATTGCCACGCTGGCTGTGTTAATTTTGCCCTCCGCTTCGCTCCGGGCGGGTTCGCGGCCCGAGGTCTCGATTCTTCCCTCCTCCGCTCCTCCGCTTCGCTCCCCCGCTCCGTCAGTCCAGAATCGAGACGGCCGCGAACCTTGGGTGCACATCGGACCGTAGCTCGACCAGCAGAGTCGGGTGCGCTCTACACTGCGGGAGGAAAATCGGCAGTTGAACAGGTAGGGGACGGAAATCCGTGCCCGTGGTGGTCGAGGCGGTATGGGAGTCGGGCGCATGCAGACAGGCGGGGGCGGTAACACCCTCTCGGAATCCGAGATCGTCGAGGCCGCCCTGCGGGTGGTCCGGCAGGACGGCGTGGAGAAGCTGTCCATGCGACGACTCTCCCGCGAACTCGGAGTTTCGCCGATGGCCCCCTATTACTACGTCGCCGACAAGCGGGAGCTACTCGACTTGGTGGCGACCGCGGCGCTGACCGGCGTCCGCAAGCCGCCACCCGAATTCGGCACGTGGCAAATGCGTTTGCGGGATCTCATCGACCAGATCGACGAGAAATTGCGCAAGCACCCGGGTCTCGGCGACGTCCTGATCGAGCAGATGCTCGGCAAACAGCTCGACCTGATCGCGGCCGTGATGGAAATCCTCTTCGACGCCGGTTTCGACGAGCGCAATGTGCTCTCCGCCTACGCCACCATCCACACCTATCTGTTCGGTCGTTCCAAGGTGAACCCGCGCGACCGCTCGTCGCTGCTGGACCGGGTGCTGCCCGAGGCGGTGGAACGCGCCACCAAACACATGGCGGATCTGCGCGGCAAGTTCTCCTACGACTTCTCGATGGACGTGCTGATCGCCGGTCTGGAAGCTCAGCTTGTCCGGCAGCGCGACAGCCACGTATAGTCAAACTAGAACACGTTCTAGTTTGGGTAGACTGCTCCGGCTGACCATCATCGCCGGGTTCGAGAGGACACTATGACCACCGTCGACGTACCGCACAGCTCGCGATCGGCCGTGCTGCGGGTCTCCGCGGTCATCAACGAGACGGCCGACTCCTGCTCGCTGGTCTTCGACGTGCCCGAGGAACTCAGCGAGCGCTTCGCCTACACGCCGGGCCAGTTCCTGACCCTGCGCATCCCCAGTGACCTGACCGGGTCCGTGGCCCGCTGCTACTCGCTGGCCAGCTCGCCACACACCGACGACAAGCCGAAGGTGACCATCAAGCGCACCGTCGACGGCTACGCGTCGAACTGGGTGTGCGACAACGTGAAAGCCGGCGACACCATGGAGGTGCTGCCGCCGTCCGGCGTCTTCACCCCCAAGAACCTCGACGAGGACCTGCTGCTGTTCGCGGCCGGCAGCGGCATCACCCCGGTGATGTCCATCCTCAAGTCGGCGCTCGCCCGCGGCAACGGCCGCATCGTGGTGGTCTACGCCAACCGCGACCACGAATCGGTCATCTTCGCCAACGAGCTGCGCGAACTCGCCGACAAGAACCCGCAGCGGGTCGTCGTCATCCACTGGCTCGAAGCCCTCCAGGGCCTGCCGACCGCCGACGCCTTCGCCGCCCTGGTCTCGCCCTACACCGCCCACGAGGCGTTCATGTGCGGCCCCAAGCCGTTCATGGACCGGGTCCACGACGCCCTCGGCCAGCTCGGCGTGCCGCGCAACCGCACCCACGCCGAGGTCTTCAACTCGCTCTCCGGCGACCCGTTCGCCGACGTCGCCCCGGTCGAGATCAGCGCCGAGGAGGCCGCCGACGCCGCCAGCGTCGAGGTCGAACTCGACGGCGAGACCCACGAGATGACCTGGCCGCGCAGCCAGACCCTGGTCGACATCATGCTCTCCAAGGGCCTGGACGTGCCCTACTCCTGCCTCGAGGGCGAATGCGGCTCCTGCGCCTGCACCGTCCTGGAGGGCGAGGTGGAGATGGAGAACGCGGAGATCCTCGACCCCGAGGACATCGCCAACGGCTACATCCTGGGCTGCCAGGCCCGGCCGGTGACGGACCGCCTGAAGATCCAGTTCTGAGACCACTGAAGTTCTGAGACCACGGAAACGAGTCGGCCGCCGCGTGATTCACGCGGCGGCCGATTGCTGTCGTGGCTCCGGGGCTCAGTACGCCGAGAAGACGTTGTCGATCGAGCCGTAGCGGTGCGCCGCGTAGTTGCAGGCGGCGGAGATGTTCGCGACCGGGTCGTAGATGTCCCACGAGGTGCCGTCGACGTGGTACGCCTGGAACGTCGGGTCGATGACCTGCAGCAGACCCTTGGACGGGATGCCCGCCGCGGCGTTCGAGTCGTAGAGGTTGATGGCACGCGGGTTCCCGCCGGACTCGCGCTGGATGTTGCGGAAGATGCCGTCGTAGCTGCCCGGAATGCCGCGCTGGTTCATGACGTGCAGGGCATTCTGGATCCAGCCGTCCAGATTGTCGGCGAAGACCGGCGGCAGCAGCTGATTCAAGGGGGCGGGCAGGCCCTGCACCGCGGCGCGGACCTGGTCCTGCTGCGGTGCGGGCAGGGAGTTGTTGAGGTCGGTGGCCTGCTGCTGGACCTGCTGGGCGGTGCCCTGGAACTCGGGCGGGACACCGTTGACGTCGGCGGAGGCGGTGCCGGCGGCGATGGCCGAGGCGGCCAGCGCGACGGCGGCGAGGCCGGTGACTTTTCTGACGGGCTGAGCGAAGAATTTATGCATGGCGAATCTCGTGGCGCAGCGCTGACCACGGCGGGTGTCCCTCGGGAGCCTGCCGACGCACTGCATGGATCGTGATGTGCAAGGTGGCGGAACGAGATTCGGGATATTTCCCAGCTATCACCGTTCGTTCACGCTCTCGCCGAAGGCGGCGGTCTCCGCGTGGGGTGCTCCAGCTCATTTCGGGCTGGTATCGGCTATTGCCGACTGATCACAGAGTGGTCTCGACAAATGAACGTAAACTGAACACAGGGTGAACAGTCAGGGCAAATCCATCGAGCAATGCATCACAGCAACCCGACAGCGTGGGCTACGTCGCGGCGTTCACCGCTGGGCGCGGTAGTGCGCCCGCTGCTCCGGGGTGAGGTGCTCGGTCGCGTAACTCAACGCCGTCCGGCCCATCGCCGCCGCGTGCGCGTCCAGGAATCCGGTCAGAATCGCGGGATCCACCCGCTTGCCGATCTCGCGCAGCATCCAGCCCACCGCCTTCTGGATCAGATCACGGCGGTCGTCGAGCAGGCGCTCACACAATTCCACGGTGGTGGCGGTATCCCCCTGTTTGATGAACGCGAACGTGGTCAGCAACGCCACCCGCCGCTCCCACAGCGAATCCGCCGCCGCGAATTTCTCGAGCAGATCGCGCGGACGCTCCAGCAACCACGGGCCCAGAATGAACTCCGCCGAGGCATCCACCAGATCCCAGTTGTTCACCCGGCCCCGACGCACCGCCGCCAGATACAACTCGACAATCTCGCGCTGCCGCGCCGCATCGCCTCCGCGCTTGCGCGACGCCTTCGTCATCTCCCCATTCAGAATCACCAGCGCCGCCAGCCGATGCTCGTGCACCGGACTGTCGAGCAGTGCGTCGATCTCCGAAAGCGGCATCCCGGCAAACCGTTTCACCGCCTTCCGGGTCTGCGGAACCCGGACGCCGATGAATACATCCCCTTCGCCGTACTCCCCCGGCCCGGTCTTGAAAAAGCGCTGCAGATGCACCGCGTCGGCCGGATCGGCCAGCGCCGCCAAATCCGCTCGCACCGCATCGGCGGTCAAACCATTCGACGTCGCACCGGTGCCGCTCATCGCGCCTCCCGAGTCAGTGATCCGAGGCCTGTCGAACGAATCCTAAAGTGACGCCTCATTCCATAACGGTCCGGGTAACTCGCCGGGGACGTCCACGAGCTTTACCGTGTTTCCGCCGCGGCTCGTAAGAGGACCTCGCCAAAATTTCGCATGTGGTCCGCCCCTCCGTACCAGGCGGCGACCAATTCCACGGCCGCCGAGCGGGTCCGGTGCGCGGCGTCGGCCAACTGCGCGATATCCGCCTCACCGGATTCGGCGGCGGTGGCGGCCACTTCCAGATCGTGACTGGCGACCAGCAGGCGCATGATGTGGTGCAGATCGATGGTGGCGTCGCTGGTGCGGAACTCGGCGGCGGCCTTCGACTCCGGCGCGGCGGTCGACACGGGCGCGATGACCGTCGACTCCGTCGCGACCACCGCCGACTCGGTCACGACGGGCGTCGGCTCCGCCAGGGCGTGCGCCGGCTCGGACAGCGCGGCCACCGGCTCGGACAGCACAGCTGCCGACTCGGACAGCACAGCGACGGGCTCGGACAGCGCGGCGACGGGCTCGGGAATGCTCGAAACCTGCTGCTCGACAACAGGTTCCGGGGCAGCGCGACGACGCGAGGGAGCGCCCGCCGGACGGGCGGACTCGCGGGGCGCCTCGTGCACGCTCTCGCGCAGGGACGCGGCGACCGCCTCCATGCTCTCCAGACTGGCCGGGGCCTCCAGGCTCTCCAGCCGGGCCGGAGCCTCCAGTCGCTCCGGGGTCTCCAGGCGCTCAGGGGTTTCCAGCCGCTCCGGGATCTCGTACCGGACGGGCGGCTCGGGGTCCGGCGCGTAGCGGCGCGACACCGGAGGCTCGAATTCGACGGCGGGGCTCGCGCCGAAGACGCTGTCCCGCGGTTCGGCCGGCAGGGCGAAGGACTGAACCTCGGGGGCGGGACGCAGGCCCAGCGTGTCGCTGTCCATGGCGGACGGCGCCGCGAAAGGCTCACTCTCCGGGGCGGAACGAGTGAACTGCCCGCTGTCGGCGGGACGAGTCAGCGCACCGCTGTCATTGATCGACCGGGCGAACGGCGACCCGTTGGCGGCGGGGCGCGTTCCGAACGGCTCACCGTTGACCGGCACCGCGAACGGCTCACTGTCGGTGGTGATGCGGGCCGAGAACGGCTCGTCCGCGGCCAGCCGGGCAGCCACGGCCTCCGGGTCCGAGGTGCGCTGCGGCAGTTCGGGGGCGCGCTGCGGAGGCTCCGGAGCACGCTGCGGCAACTCCGGCGCACGCTGGGTCAGGTCGAAATTGCGCTGCGGCAGGTCAGGGGAGCGCTGCGGTAGATCAGGCGCGATCCGGCGCGACAGGGCCTCCGATTCCGGTGTGCTGCGCAGGGTTACGGGCGCCGACGACCACTGCACCTGCTGGTCGTGGCCGTTCCGGCTCAGCCCGTCGTG
This sequence comes from Nocardia sp. NPDC005825, assembly GCF_040630175.1. NCBI lineage: Bacteria > Bacillati > Actinomycetota > Actinomycetes > Mycobacteriales > Nocardiaceae > Nocardia > Nocardia sp. NPDC005825. The sequence continues at coordinate 236,342 of NZ_JBEXXC010000007.1, read as the reverse complement.
CCCGTTGCGGGACAGACCGTCGTGGCCGTTGCGGCTCAGGCCGTCGTGTCCGTTGCGGGACAACCCGGCGTGCGCGCCGGTATCGATGCCGGTCAGCACCGGATTCGGCGAGGTGCCCGGCGCGTCCGGGTGGGTGAGGCGGTAACCCGGCTGACGCGCGGAACGCGAATCCCCCGGGCCGGTGGTGAAATCGGCATCCATGGCCGCCATTCTTACCGGGCGGTGGCAGCCGGTGCGAGTCGGGCTACGGTCCGACCGCGCGCCCGGGCACCACGAAACCGGCTCACGACCAACGGTATTGGGGCATTGACGCGCGCGCCACCCGGCGGCGGATCGGCTCAGCAGGTGGTCGGGGCCGGTTCACCGCGCAACCGGGCGTCCACCCAGTCCAGCGCCGCGGGCAGACCCAGCACCGCCGCGGACAGGTGTTCCGGCGACGAGTTCAGATTGACGTCGACCGGCACCCCCGCCGCGCAGTACCGGCGGTCGGTGTTCACGATGGCATCCACCGGGATCAGCGGATCGGTCGGCGAATGCCATTCGAAGATCGGCGTATTCGGCACACCGTCGTACAGCTCCAGGCTGTTCTCCTGCAGCACCGACAGCACCGTCGGATCGTCGATCAGCGAGGTGCTGGCCGCGAATTCGCGCGCGTTGTGGCCCGCCCCGATGGCCATGATCTCGTTGGTGCAGCCATTGGCCATGGCATTGCGGGCGGACAAGCCCGCGGCGTTCATCTGGGCGCTGATCGGCAGCCGGTCCGGATACTCCCGCTCCAGGCCGATGGCGGCCGCCATGGCCAGCCCGAACGCCGGATGCGACTGGAAGCCCAGCTGGCGCACCATCTTCTCCAGATTCATCGGCACGCCACCGGTGGCCGCGCCCGCGATCTCCAGCTCCGGCGCGTAGCTCGGGGCCAGCGCCGCCGCCCACGCGGTCGCCATGCCGCCGCCGGAGTATCCGGCCATCGCGACCCGGCTGTCACCGAGGCCCAGTTCCGGCGTCCGCTTGGCCGCGCGAATCCCGTCCAGGGTGATCTGCCCGCCCAATTTGGCCGCGCCATAGGCGAAATTCGGTCCGAGGTGGTCCGGCAGCGCCACCGACCAGCCTCGCCGCAGCGCCACGTTCAGAGCCACCGCTTCCTTCACATACAGATTCGGGTCGCTGGTGTACAGCACCCGCGACACCGCGCACTGCGCGCCGAGGCCGTTGATGATGTGCTGATAGGACAGCAGCGGCCCGCCCGGCTGATGCTCGCGCGGTGTGAGCACCGTGGTGACCGCCGCGATCGGGCCGCCCTCGGAGCTGGTGGACCGGAATTTCACCATGGTGACCGTGGTGTCGGGGAACGTCAGCAGCGGCGGCATGGGCCGCGTCGCCAGCACGTCGCCCGGCGCGTGGTCGGCGATATCGGCCGGTTGCGCGTAGAACGGATCCGGGTCGGGCGCGGGAAAGATCGGATCCGCGTGCGCCGCAGGCGCCATCGCCGCGAGAGCCAGACCCGCCGAGAACAATCCGAAAACACGCAGCAACAGCTTGGCTTTCACCAGTTCCTCCACGAACTTCGCAGTGAGAATCGCATGCTTGCCCCACAAGGAGTGTGGTTTGCGAAGCTCAGAGAAGGAACAGCGACACGCCAGCAATCATGATGTCGCGGCGAACTCAGCCCATCTGGGTCATGCCCGCGGCCACCACGTTCGCCACATTCAGGATCTCGTCGGCCGTCGGCAACGGCACCCCGTCCAAGGCGTGCAACCGATCCGTGCTCGCGATGGCCAGCATCGCCGACACCCACGCCGCCGCGCAGGCCCGCAGCGTCCCCGGCTGCACCGGGCCCGGCGCACTCGCCGCCAGCACCCGCGCGGTCGCGTCCAGCAGCTGATCCCGCATGCGGCGCAACTGCTTGCGCACATCCGGATGGGTATCGGCCTCGCGCCACATGATGACGCGCAGCACCGAGGAATGGTGATCGCGCAGATTCAGCGCGGCATCCATATTGACCAGACTCTTGGCCGGATCACCCGGCACCACCACCGAATAGATGTCATCGATCGGCTCCGGCGGGACGCGCTCGGCCATCAGAGCCGACAGAATCGCATCCTTGGTCGGGAAGTAATAGAAGACGAGGCCCTTGGGAACCCCGGCGGCCTCGGCGATGGCCGCGGTGGCCGTGGCGTCGAAACCATTGGCCGCGAACAGCTTCTCGGCGGCATCGAGGATGAGCTGGCGAGCGTCCCCGTCGACCTTCTTGCTGCGACGTTTCCGTGGTGCAGGCACTGCTCGACTTCCTCCTCACGCTTCGAAGCGGAGGCGGCCGCCACCGGTCGGGCGGACGTAGGGAACAAGCATATCGCGCGGCTGCGACGCCGAAGGGCGCGCCGGCCTCGTGGGATCTCCCGCCCTTCACAGGAGAACGAGGCCGGCGCGCCGCGACCCGGTCAGTGGTGCGCCGCGGTGCCGAATCGGCCCGCAACCTCCGGCATCTCGGCCAACGCGACCACGACCGTCAACGCGCCCACGATCCATGCGACCCAGGAGGCGTTGCTGTAGGAGTGGAAGTTCATCACCCACGGGGAGATGAACATCAGGACACCGAGGACGCCGAGCGCTCGGCCCGTCATCGCGGTACCCATATCGCGCAACTGCGCCAGGCCCGCGAGTGCGATCAGCACACCGAGCACGACGAGGGTCCACAGTGCGCGGTCGCTGTGCGCCACCCAGATCGGGGACAGCGCGGCTACTACGCCGAGCACGAATGTCAAGGCGTGCTCCGCGCGACTCACGGTGAACATGGAATGCCTCCTTTGAAAGGCCAGGAAATATGTTCTGATCCCGTTGTAATCCTGATTGACCGCCCGATCAATAAATGCGCGGATACGATTGGGCCGCATCTCGGGTGTGACGGCCGACACGTCGGTGGGGGCCTGCGGGAACCGCTAAGGTGGGCACATGTCGCACTCGGTAGAACAGGTTCTAATTGTCGGTGGTGGACTCGCGGGATTGCGCACCGCAGAGGAGCTCCGACGTGCCGGTTACACCGGTGAACTGACCCTGCTGAGCGACGAGAACCACGCCCCCTACGACCGGCCGCCGCTGTCGAAGCAGTACATGCGCGGCGAAACCGACGACACCGCGCTGCGGCCCGCCGAGTTCTACGCCGAACAGGACATCCGGCTGCGCCTGGGCGTCACCGCCACCGGCGTCGACACCGACACGCGCCGGGTCCGGCTCTCCGACGGCACCGAAGCCGCCTACGACGCCCTCGTCATCGCCACCGGCCTGCGGCCGCGCCGCATCCCCGGACTGCCCGAGGTGTCCGGCGTGCACGTGCTGCGCTCGCACGACGACGCCGCGGCGATGCGCGAACACCTGGGCTCGGCCCGGAAGGCCGTCATCGTGGGCGCCGGGTTCATCGGCTGCGAGCTCGCGGCCAGCTTCCGGGCGCGCGGGCTCGACGTCACCATCGTCGAACCGCAGCCCACTCCCCTGTACGCCGCGCTCGGCGAGCAGGTCGGCGCGCTGGTGGCCCGGCTGCACGAGGCCGAGGGCGTCGAGCTGCGCTGCGGCGTCGGGGTGGAAACGCTTGTCACCGAGGGCGACTCGGTGCGCGGGGTCCGGCTCGCCGACGGCAGCGTCGTCGACGCCGACCTGGTGGTCATCGGCATCGGCTCGGTGCCCGTCACCGAGTGGCTCGACGGCTCCGGCATTCCGCTGGCCGCGCCCGCCGACGGCGGCGGCGTGCTCGCCGACGAGACCGGGCGCACCTCGGTCCCCGGCGTCTGGGCGCTCGGCGACGTGGCCGCCTGGCCGCACGCCATCGGCCGCAACAAGCGCGTCGAGCACTGGACCAATGCCGGCGAGCAGGCGCAGGTGCTGGCCGCCGCGCTGCTGGGCGGCGCCCCGGCCGAGATCCAGGTGCCGTACGTGTGGAGCGACCAGTACGACATGAAGATCCAGGTGCTCGGCATCCCGGCGCTGGCCGACGAGATCGAGATCGTGGAGGACAAGGGCCGCAAGTTCCTGGCCCACTACCGCCGCGCGGGCACGCTGGTCGCCGTGGTCGGCGCGAGCATGGCGGGCAAGGTCATGAAGGCCCGCGGCGAACTCGCCGCGAACCTCCAGCCGGTGGCTACCGCGGGCTGAACGGGAGCCGGGAACCGCTCGGTTACACCTCGACAACCACGACATTCCGACCCGCGGTTCGCGATCAGGCCGGTGCTTTCACTACCGTGCAGGGTGTGATCGTCGCGCTCATCGACTCCGGACTGGGGCTGCTGCCCACGGCCGCCTGGTTGCGGAAGCTGCGGCCCGATCTCGACCTGCTGCTGCTCAACGACCCCGACGGCGCGCCCTGGGGCCCCAAGCCCGAGCAGTGGGTCATCGACCGGGTGCTGGACACCGCGCGCCTCGCCCTGCGCGAGGGCGCGGAAGTCATTGTGCTGCCCTGCAATACGGCCAGCGTCACCGCGCTCGAACACGTCCGCGCCATGGTCGGGCCCGAGGTGCCGGTGATCGGCACCGTGCCCGCCATCAAACCCGCCGCGGCCGCCTGCGCGAAGGTCGCCGTCTGGGCGACCGCCGCCACCACCGGCAGCGCCTACCAGGCCGGGCTGATCGCGCAGTTCGGCGGCGACGCCGAGGTCACCGGGGTCGCCTGCCACGGGCTCGCCGACGCCATCGACCGCGGCGACCTGCCGGTCATCGCCGAGGCCATCGCCGCTGCCGCCGCCCGCACCCCCGCCGACACCGAAGGCATCGTGCTCGGCTGCACCCACTACCCGCTCGTCCTCGACGACATCCTCGCCGCGCTGCCCACCGGGGTGCGCGTCTTCGACAGCGCCGAGGCCGTCGCCGGGCAGACCCTGCGCCGCATGGACGCCCTCGGACGGCCCACCGCGGGGGCGGGCGCCGTCCGCATCCTGGCCTCCGGGCGTCTTGCCCAACTGCCTTCCGCCGCAGCGGCTTTCGAATCCGGCCGCCTGCTCGGCGCGACCTGCGAGGACCGGCTCACCGCCTCCTGATCGCTCCCCCGGACATGCGAAAGGGCCGCTCCCCCAAGGGAAGCGGCCCTTTCGCATGCGGCGACTCGACAGACGCCGAAAAGGCAGACGGCGCCGCCCCTTTCGGAGCGACGCCGTCTGTCAGCGATTCAAGGAATCACCAGGTGATTCAGCGAATCACTTGATGATCTTGGTGACGCGACCGGCACCGACGGTGCGGCCACCCTCACGGATCGCGAAACGCAGGCCCTCGTCCATGGCGACCGGCTGGATGAGCTTGACGGTCATCTCGGTGTTGTCGCCGGGCATGACCATCTCGGTGCCCTCGGGGAGGGTCACGACGCCGGTCACGTCCGTGGTACGGAAGTAGAACTGCGGGCGGTAGTTGTTGAAGAACGGGGTGTGGCGGCCGCCCTCGTCCTTCGACAGGATGTACGCCTGGCCCTCGAACTCGGTGTGCGGGGTGGTGGTGCCCGGCTTCACGACGACCTGACCACGCTCGACGTCGTCACGCTTCAGACCACGAACCAGCAGACCGACGTTGTCGCCCGCCTGGCCCTGGTCCAGCAGCTTGCGGAACATCTCGACACCGGTGATGGTGGTCTTCTGCGACTTCTCGCGGATGCCGACGATCTCGACTTCCTCGTTCACGTTGATCACACCGCGCTCGATACGACCGGTGACGACGGTGCCACGACCGGTGATCGTGAAGACGTCCTCGATCGGCATCAGGAACGGCTTGTCGGTCTCACGGACCGGGTCCGGGATCGACTCGTCGACAGCGTTCATGAGCTCCAGCACGGACGCGGTCCACTTCGGGTCGCCCTCGAGCGCCTTCAGGCCGGAGACGCGCACGACGGGGGCGTCCTCGTCGAACTCCTGCGAAGCCAGCAGCTCGCGGACCTCCATCTCGACGAGCTCGAGGATTTCCTCGTCGTCGACCATGTCGGACTTGTTCAGCGCGACCAGGATGTAGGGCACGCCGACCTGGCGGGCGAGCAGCACGTGCTCACGGGTCTGCGGCATCGGGCCGTCGGTGGCGGCCACGACCAGGATCGCGCCGTCCATCTGGGCGGCACCGGTGATCATGTTCTTGATGTAGTCCGCGTGACCGGGGGCGTCGACGTGCGCGTAGTGGCGCTTCTCGGTCTGGTACTCGACGTGGGAGATGTTGATCGTGATACCACGAGCCTTCTCCTCCGGCGCCTTGTCGATCTGGTCGAACGCGAACGCGGCGTTCACGTCCGGGTAGGTGTCAGCCAGCACCTTGGTGATCGCGGCAGTCAGCGTGGTCTTGCCGTGGTCGACGTGACCAATGGTGCCGATGTTGACGTGGGGCTTCGTCCGCTCGAACTTCGCCTTCGCCACTGTGGTCCTCCTGGACTAGTTAGTGCGTGCTTTTTTGCAGCAGTGCGGTTTGTATAACAGGGGGTCGTTCGACGACCACGCGGGGCGGACTCTCGAGAATCCGCCCCGACAGCGAATTACTCGCCGGTCGCCTTGGCGATGATCTCCTTCGACACGTTGGCCGGAACCTCCGCGTACGAATTGAACACCATCGAGAAGTTCGCCCGGCCCTGGGTCTTCGACCGCAGGTCACCGATGTAGCCGAACATCTCCGAGAGCGGAACCAGCGCCTTGACGACACGGGCACCACTGCGTTCCTCCATGGCCTGGATCTGGCCACGGCGGGAGTTCAGGTCGCCGATCACTTCGCCCATGTAGTCCTCGGGCGTGGTGACCTCGACCGCCATCAGCGGCTCGAGGATCACCGGACCGGCCTTGCGGGCCGCTTCCTTGAGGGCCATCGCGCCGGCGATCTTGAACGCCATTTCCGAGGAGTCGACCTCGTGGTAGGCGCCGTCGAGCAGCGAAGCCTTCACGTTCACCAGCGGGAAGCCGGCCAGCACGCCGTACTGCATGGCGTCCTGGATACCAGCGTCGACCGAAGGGATGTACTCACGCGGAACGCGGCCACCGGTGACCTTGTTCTGGAACTCGTAGGTGGCGCCGTCCTCGGCGTCGACCAGCGGCTCCAGAGCGATGATGACACGGGCGAACTGACCCGAACCACCGGTCTGCTTCTTGTGGGTGTACTCGTACTTGTCCACCGCCTTGGTCAGGGTCTCACGGTAGGCCACCTGCGGCTTACCGATGTTGGCCTCGACCTTGAACTCGCGCTTCATGCGGTCGACGTAGATGTCGAGCTGGAGCTCACCCATACCGCCGATGACGGTCTGGCCGGTCTCCTGGTCCAGCTTCACGTTGAAGGTGGGGTCCTCCTCCGCGAACTTCTGGATCGCGGTGCCCAGCTTCTCCTGGTCGGCCTTGGTCTTCGGCTCGATGGCCACCTCGATGACCGGGTCCGGGAAGGTCATGGACTCCAGCACGATCTGGTTCTGCGGATCGCACAGGGTGTCACCCGTGGTGGTGTCCTTCAGACCGATGACCGCGTAGATGTGGCCGGCCACGGCCTCGGGAACCGGGTTCTCCTTGTTGGAGTGCATCTGGAACAGCTTGCCCAGACGCTCCTTCTTGCCCTTGGTCGCGTTGATGACCTGAGCGCCGGAGTCGACCTTGCCGGAGTACACACGGACGTAGGTCAGCTTGCCGAAGAACGGGTGGGTGGCGATCTTGAACGCCAGCGCCGCGAAAGGCTCGTCCGAGGACGGCTTCCGGGTCAGCACCTCGTCCTCCTTGCCGGGCACGTGGCCCTGCACGGACTCGACGTTCAGCGGCGACGGCAGGTAGGCCACGACCGCGTCGAGCATGGGCTGGACGCCCTTGTTCTTGAACGCGGAACCACACAGCACCGGGTACAGCTCGGAGTTGACGGTCATCTTGCGAATCGCGCCCTGGATCTCCTCGACCGAGAGCTCCTCGCCGCCGAAGAACTTCTCCAGCAGGGCCTCATCGGACTCGGCGACGGTCTCGAGCAGCTCCTGGCGGTACTGCTCGGCCTTCTCCTTGAGGTCGGCCGGGATCTCGACGACCTCGTACTGCTCGCCGAGCTTGGTCTCGCCCTTCCAGACCTTGGCGTTCATCTCGACCAGGTCGACGATGCCCTCGAAGGTGTCCTCGGCGCCGATCGGCAGCTGGATGACCAGCGGCTTCGCGCCCAGGCGGTCCTTGATGGTCTGAACGGTGAAGTAGAAGTCAGCGCCCAGCTTGTCCATCTTGTTGACGAAGCAGATACGCGGCACGTCGTACTTGTCGGCCTGACGCCACACCTGCTCGGACTGCGGCTCGACGCCTTCCTTGCCGTCGAACACCGCGACGGCGCCATCGAGCACGCGCAGCGAACGCTCCACCTCGACGGTGAAGTCGACGTGGCCGGGGGTGTCGATGATGTTGATCTGGTTGTCGTTCCAGTAACAGGTCGTCGCGGCGGACGTGATGGTGATGCCGCGTTCCTGCTCCTGCGCCATCCAGTCCATGGTGGCGGCGCCATCGTGAACTTCACCGATCTTGTACGTGATACCGGTGTAGAACAGGATGCGTTCGGTGGTGGTGGTCTTGCCCGCATCGATGTGGGCCATGATGCCGATGTTGCGGACCTTGTTCAGGTCGGTGAGCACTTCCTGTGCCACGGAAATCTTCCCCGCTCGTAGCTAGTTGGGATTCAACGGGATAGGCCCTGGGGTTCCTGGGCCATCGGTGTCAACGTCGGGCGCGACGCGTAAGTGCCTCGCTTGCAGCAGCTCGGCGGTCGCGCCCGACATGTGACTCGTCTCCCGGCACTTCCGAACGGAGGGCCGGGCCACAGGTCACCAGCGGTAGTGCGCGAAGGCCCGGTTCGACTCGGCCATCTTGTGGGTGTCCTCGCGACGCTTCACCGAAGCGCCCAGGCCGTTGCTGGCGTCCAGCAGCTCGTTGGCCAGACGCTCGACCATGGTCTTCTCGCGGCGAGCGCGGGAGTAGTTGACCAGCCAGCGCAGCGCCAGGGTGTTGGCGCGGCCCGGACGGACCTCGACCGGCACCTGGTAGGTGGCGCCACCGACACGGCGGGGCTTGACCTCGAGGGCGGGCTTGACGTTGTCCAGCGCGCGCTTCAGCGTGACGACCGGATCGGTGCCGGTCTTCTCGCGAGCCTGCTCGAGGGCGCCGTAGACGATGCGCTCGGCGGTGGACTTCTTGCCGTCCAGCAGGATCTTGTTGACCAGCTGCGTCACCAGGGGCGAGCCGTAGACCGGGTCGTTGATCAGGGGACGCTTGGGAGCGGGACCCTTACGCGGCATTAGCTCTTCTCCTTCTTGGCGCCGTAGCGGCTGCGGGCCTGCTTGCGGTTCTTGACACCCTGGGTGTCGAGCGAGCCGCGGATGATCTTGTAGCGCACACCCGGGAGGTCCTTCACACGACCGCCGCGCACGAGCACCATCGAGTGCTCCTGGAGGTTGTGGCCCTCACCGGGGATGTAGGCCGTGACCTCGACCGCGCTGGTCAGGCGAACACGCGCGACCTTACGGAGCGCGGAGTTCGGCTTCTTCGGGGTCGTGGTGTACACGCGAGTGCACACGCCACGACGCTGCGGGCTCCCCTTGAGGGCCGCAGTCTTGGTCTTGGCGACCTTGTCGCGGCGACCCTTGCGGACCAGCTGGTTGATGGTTGGCATAGACCGGCTTTCCTTATTAGTAACCAGGTGTCTGGAACTTCATGTCTTTGTCATTCGAGCTTTCCGCCCAGTTCCCGCGGCATTTCGCCGCCACGGGGTCGGGCGTGTCGTACGCAGCTCGGAGCCCTTTTCAAGGCACGCTGAAAAGGTCAGCCGCTCTCGCTGGCCTACGTACTGCGCATCAACTTGCCCGAATGCTTCCGGGCACAGCGGTCCACGATACCCGCGGGCTCTATGCGGGGCAAAAGAGGGTCCCCCCGCCGGGGCTGGTAGAGCCCTTATCGAGCCAGGTTCAACGTCAACTCCACCAGCTTGCGAGCCGCTTCACAGGGGTCCGCGTGCCGAGATCCATTGCGGTAGTTGACCCACCAGCCGACGATGCCGGTATCCGCGGCCGGGGCGCTCACGCCGCACGAGTCCGGATCGTTCGGGCGATGCGTCTCCAGCGAGCGCCGGCCCTGCACGGTGATGTCGTTGGTCACATACTTCAGGCGGTCGTTGTTGGCCTTCTCGTTGGCCAGCGAGCCGAGCTCGTACCAGCTCAGCGTGACCATGCCGCTGCCCGCGGCGCCGCCGGTCAGATTCCACATGCAGACCGCGCCGTTGAACGACGGCTCCACATACATGTTGTCGCCGACCGCCTTGCCGATGTCGTCGACCGCGACCACCTGGCATTCGCGCAGCAGCTTGTCGAAGTTGGTGTTGATGCGGGGCGAGCCGCCGGTTCCGGTGGTGCCGCCCGCGGGCAGCGCGGTGCCCGGCACCGTCTTGCCACAACCCGCCAGGGCCGCGGTGAGGGCGAGCACAGACGCGGCGACGGCCAGCTTGCTGCGACGCGGCATGGCGGTCCTCCTCATCCGAGCCGCTGCACGGTCAGTTCGGCCATCTTGCGGGTGCGGTCGCAGGGATTGCCGAGATTGCCGCTGCTGAACGCGCCGTAGGAGATGGACCATTCGAAGAAGTCGTCGTCGAGCTGCACCGCGAGATCACAGACCGCGTTGCTGGGGTCCAGCGCCTGGAAGCCCTTGCGCCCGCCGACCTCGATACTGGCGGGGGTGCGGCCGACACTGGCCACCCACGCCTTCTCGCGATCGATGGGGCTGCCACGGTAGGAGGCGAAAGTCACGCTGGAGGAACTGATTCCGCCCGCCTGCCAATTGCAGCCGGTGGAGTTCTTGAAGACGGTGGTGAGGGTCCCGAGCCCGCCCAGGTCCCGGACCTCGTCGTCGGTGAGGTGGCCGCACTCCCCCACGAACGGCCCTAGCGTCGCCACCTTGGGTGGCGTGCGCAACCCCGGAGCGTCCTCTGAATCCTTGGTCCCCCCACACGCCGACAGCACCAGAGCGAGGACCGACCCCGCAACGATCGCTGACGAGGTGCCCCATTTGCCCCTCCGCTTCGCTACGGGGCGGGTTCGCGGCCCCGAGGTCTCGATTCTTCCCTCCTCCGCTCCTCCGCTTCGCTCCCCCGCTCCGTCAGTCCAGAATCGAGACGGCCGCGAACCATCTGAGTTCATGGTCTGGACGGTACCGGAATTGGCGCCTAGAGGTTTCCGCGCAACTCTTGCTCACGCTCGATCGCCTGGAAGAGCGCCTTGAAGTTTCCCTTGCCGAATCCGAGGGAGCCGTGGCGTTCGATGAGCTCGAAGAAGACGGTGGGGCGGTCGGTGATCGGCTTGCAGAAGATCTGGAGCAGGTAGCCGTCCTCGTCGCGGTCGACCAGGATGCCGCGGCGCTGGAGTTCGGCGACCGGGGCGCGGACGTGGCCGATGCGGGCGCGCAGTTCCGGATCCTCGTAGTAGCTGTCGGGGGTGTCGAGGAATTCGATGCCCTCGCGGCGCAGCACGTCGACCGCGGTGAGGATGTCGCCGGTGGCCAGGGCGATGTGCTGGACGCCGGGGCCGCGGTAGAACTCGAGGTACTCGTCGATCTGGGAGCGCTTGCGGCTCGGGGCGGGTTCGTTGAGCGGGAACTTGACCCGGTGGTTGCCGTTCGCCACGACCTTGCTCATCAGCGCCGAGTAGTCGGTGGCGATGTCGTCGCCGACGAATTCGGCCATGTTCTCGAATCCCATGACGCGCCGGTAGAACTCGACCCACTGGTCCATGCGCCCGAGTTCCACATTGCCGACCACGTGGTCGATGGCCTGGAAGATGCGCGTCGGCTGGCCGGGGCGCGGGGCGTAGCCGGAGCGGCGGGGCTGATAGCCCGGCAGATACGGGCCGTAGTAGCGGGAGCGGTCGACGAGGCTGTGCCGGGTGTCGCCGTAGGTGGCGATGGCGGCGGAGCGGACGACCCCGTATTCGTCGCCCTCGTCGTGCGGTTCGACCAGGACGGTGGCGCCCTGGGCGCGGGCGCGGCGGATGCAGCGGTCCACGTCCGGCACCTCGAGCGCGATGTCCACCACCCCGTCCCCGTGCCGATCGTGGTGTGCGACAAGCGGACTGGCCGGGTCGACCGCACCCTTGACCACGAAGCGGGCGCCGCCGCTGCGCAGCACGAACGCCTTGTGGTCGCGATTGCCGGTCTCGGGCCCGGCGTAGGCCTCGAGCCGCATGCCGAACGCGGATTGCAGGTAGTGCGCGGTCTGGGTGGCATTGCCGACCACCCACACCAGCGCGTCCCAGCCCAGCACGGGGAAGGGGTCCGTGGCGTCGTCGTGGTCGATCAGGCCGACCAGGCGGCGCAGTTCGTCGTCGCCGGGCAGGTCGCCGGACCGCGGGCGCTGGTGTCCTGCGTCGATGCTCATGTGATCAGGAAAAGCCCAGCGGTCGCCACTAGGCAATATCGCCGAAATTCACTGAACACTGTGGTGAATCGCACCACCATCCGCCGCCGGGTGCTGGACAATTTGAATAGCAGCGAACTCACGAGCGGAGGTTCCGCTCGACCCCCTGAGTGGAGGCTCCGCGATGTCCCGCACGCCCGCCCGGCTGGATGAACTCGACCTGGCCATCCTCACCGCCATGCACGAGTACCAGAAGGCGGGCATCCTGGAACTCTCCCGCCGCACCCGGGTCGCCCGCGCCACCGTGCAGTCCCGCATCGCGCGGATGGAGGAGGCGGGGGTGATCTCCTCCTACGACCCGCAGATCGATGTCACCGCGGCCGGTTTCGACGTGCAGGCCTTCGTCACCCTGGAGATCGCGCAGGGCGCGCTGGACGCGGTCGCCGTCGACCTCGAGGCCATCCCCGGCGTGCTCGAGGCCTACGCGACCACCGGTTCCGGGGACGTGCTGTGCCGCATCGGCGCGGACTCGCACGCCGGGTTGCAGGCCGTGCTGCTGAGCATCGACCGGACCAGTTCGGTGGTGCGGTCGCACAGCGTGGTGGTGTTGTCCACGGTGGTCCCCCACCGCACGCTGCCGCTGCTGCGGACGCTCACGCCGTCGGGATCGAGCAAGGCCCCGGCGTATCGCGCCGCGCACTGATCACGGGCGCAGGTCGGCTCCGGGATCGAGGATCTCGACGGTCGGTGTGCGATCGGGTTCCGAGAAGGCCAGCAGGGCATGGGCTTCCGCCTCTACCGCGGCACGATCCGCGGTGGACCAGGCAGTGTGCGGGCTGATGCGCAGAGCCGCGGTGTCGCCTTTGGTGAAGACCTTGTAGACGCCGGACAGGAAGCCGTCGACGAGGATCGGGGAGACCTGGTTGGCGAAGGCGCGCAGGGGCGGGGCATTGCCGTCGGGGACGATGCGGGTGCGGTCCTGATGGGACAGCAGGGCGTTGTCGTACCAGCCGAGCAGGCGCACGGGGGCGGGGGTGTCCGGGTCGGCCAGGGTCGCGTCGGCGGCGTCGTAGAGGGTGCGGCCGCGGTCGTCGGTGTAGGTGCGGACGCGGTCGCCCAGTTTCGCGACGGCGGGTTTCATGCCGGTCAGCTTGGACCAGGTCTGCATGTCCATGGTGGTGGCCGGGCCGAAGGCGCGCAGGTACCGGAGCAGCAGTTCTTCCATGGGATACCCGGGGTCGGGGGGTGCGCCGAGCCACGACTGGACGCGGGACCAGACCGGGCGGCTGCTGTCGCCCCAGCGCCCGCGGGGCGGGGTCTGGAGGACGGGCAGCTGGTAGAGCCAGGCCTGGACGATCGCGCCCGGATCCCGGTCGGGGTAGCGCGCGGCCGCGTGCTCGCGCAGGGTGGCGGCCGGGGTCGGGTCGTCGCCGAGCACCGATTCGCCCTGGGCGCGAACCTCTTCCGGGTCCAGGCCGACCAGGGCGCCGTAGTTGAAGCCCTTGCGGAACGGGATCTTCTCCAGTTCCGGCTGGATGTGCGGGGCGATGCGCAGCGCGTCCGGCGGGGTGACCAGGTGAATGGTGCCGCGCATCAAGGTGATTCGCACCAGTGAGCGGTCGTCGAGCGCGGCCGACACCGTGGCCGGGTCGAAATCGGCGGTGCGGCACCACAATGCGACGAACGGCGGCAGCATGTCCTGCGCCTGCAGGCCGACGAGATGGTCACACAGGTCGTGGGCGCCGAGCGTGGACCGTTCCAGCAGGTGCTGGCGTTCTAACAGAGTCCGGTTCAGGACCCGGGTGGACAGCTTCACGCTCGTCGACGCTACGTGAGCCGCGACCGGTTCGCCCGTGTCAGCGCCCGATCGCGGCTCGCGTCACGGCGAGCGTGACGTCCGAATTCAGCGGAGCGTGACGACGACTTTGCCGGTGGCGGTGCGCTTGTCGAGCGCGGAGACCGCCTCGGCGGTGTGCGCGAGGCTGTAGAGCAGCGGCTCCGGCGGGGTGATCTTGCCGTTCGCCAGCAGCGGCTCCACCTCGGCCCACTGTTCGCGCAGGTAGCCGGGGTGGCTCATGACCCATTCGCCCCAGGCCGCGCCGATCACCTCGACGTTCTTGAGCAGCAGGCGATTCACCTTCACGGTGGGGATGTCGCCCGCGGTGAAGCCGACCACCAGGACGCGGCCGCCCGAGGCCAGCGAGCGGATGCTGTCGGTGAAGCGGTCGCCGCCCACCGGGTCCAGCACGATGTCGACGCCGCGGCCGCCGGTCAGTTCCTTGACCGCGGCCAGCCAGCCGTCGGTGAGCACCACGTCGGTGGCCCCGTTGGCACGCGCCACCTCGGCCTTCTCCTCGGTGCTGACCACCGCGATCACCCGGCCCGCGCCCAGCGCCTGCGCCATGCGCAGCGTGGAGGTGCCGATGCCGCCGGCCGCGCCGTGCACCAGCACGGTCTCGCCCGGGGCCAGGCGGCCGCGGTTGCGCAGGCAGAAGTGCACGGTCAGGTCGTTGAACAGCACGCCCGCGCCGGATTCCAGCGAGACGTTGTCGGGCAGCTTGAAGACCATGTCGACGGGCGCGACCGCGACCTCCGCGGCGGCATTGCCGAGCAGCGTCAGCGCGATCACCCGGTCCCCGGCCTGGACGTGCGCGCCCGCCGGGGCCTCCCGCACGATGCCGCCCACCTCGCAGCCCACGACATAGGGCAGCGGCGGCTTCATCTGGTAGAGCCCCCGGGTCATGAGCACGTCGGGGAAGGCGATCCCGGCGGCGTGCACGTCGATGACGACACCGCCCGGGTAGGCGACCGGCTCCGGAATATCGAGAACCTCGATCGCTTCCGGGCCTTCCAGCTTGCTCACCACGGCTGCGCGCATTCGCGATCAACTCCGATCAATCCACCGGCGGATACCTGCCGAAACTAGCCGATACGGACACACCCTGCCAACGATCATCCATCGGACACGAGGTTTCTCGCGGAACCGGGCTCAGCGGTGGGCGTACTCGACCATGGATTCATTGGCCGCGACCTGACCGTCCTTGGTGATGACCAGGCCGTACGCGGTGATGCGGTACTGGGTGCCGTCGGTGGGGTTGGTGACGGTGAAGCCGCCGTCGGCGTCGGGCTGTGGATCCATGATCTGGATGGTCGCGCCATCGCTGATACGCAAACCCTTGTAGTAGTAACGGCCGATGGTACTGAGGCACACGACCAGCCGCGACTTCTCGGTACGCCCGATCACCATGGCCGATTCAGACGAATCGCACCGCGGCTTGTCGAAGAAACCTTGTGCATCCGCATTGGATACGTTCGCGCTCAAGGGGCGCAGCGAGGTGGTCGGGACGGCGACCGACGTGGTGTACGTGCCCGCACTGTTCCCCGCGCGAGTCGTGGTGACGGTGGCGCCCTCGTTGCCGCCGCCGGAATCGTTGCCCGACAACAACACCCAGGCCAGCACCGACCCGAGCACCAGGACCACGC
The DNA here is from genome assembly GCF_040630175.1 of Nocardia sp. NPDC005825. NCBI lineage: Bacteria > Bacillati > Actinomycetota > Actinomycetes > Mycobacteriales > Nocardiaceae > Nocardia > Nocardia sp. NPDC005825. Next base: position 220,520 of record NZ_JBEXXC010000007.1, on the reverse strand, counting down.
CGAGCAGCGCTCCCACTACCAGCGGCAGCGAGCCACGGTCCTTGGGTGGCAACGGCAATGGCGCGGAAGGATGTTCGCGCGGCGCCGCGGACCGATCGACGAACCCGGGGAGATACCCGGACTGCCCGGCGACGGTCTGCCGTCGCACCGTCGGATCGACAGGTCCCGGCGCGACCGGGGCCGGCTGCCCGGGGACCTGCTCTCCGCGTGAGTAATCCGCCGGACCGGCGGAAGGGCCGACCCGAGAGTTGTCCACAGGCATCCCAAGGGGGTGATCCACAGGCCCCGCCGGGAACGCCTGTGCGGCGCGCGAATTGTCCACGGGCGCGGACGGGTGCGTCTGCGGTCCGGACGGATACCGCATCGGACCGGACGGGTCGACGCCTCGGACCGGGCCGCCGACCGGCGGATTCATCTGGCGCGCGGGATCGGCCGGGCCCGAAGGGTTGTCGAGATAGTGCGGTTCCGAATGACCGGGCGGGACGGCCGGATTGCCGATGGTCGGCGGGGCGGGCGGCACCGTGGTGCGGGTCGGTTCGCCGTGCGCGGCACGCAGCAGCGCGGCACGGGCGGCCCGCGCGAGCTGGCCGGCGGTGGCGTAGCGGCGGCCGGGCTCCTTGGCCATGCCGATGGCGACTACCTGGTCCAGGCCGACCGGGACGCCGGTGCGGACGCTGGGGCGCGGCGGCGGGGTCAGCATGTGGGCGCGGATATTGGCCAGATTGCCGGTCACCCGGAAGGGCGGGCCGCCGGTCAGGCATTCGTAGAGGACGCAGGCCAGGGCGTAGATATCGGCGCTCGGCGAGACGGTGGCGTTGTGCTCGAAGCGTTCCGGCGCCATGTAGGCGAAGGAGCCGATGGCATTGCCGGTCTGGGTGAGCTGCACGTCGGATTCGGTGTGCGCGATGCCGAAATCCACCAGGTAGGCGAACAGGTCGCCGGTGAGCAGGATATTGGCGGGCTTGACGTCGCGGTGCACCAGGCCGTTCTCGTGCGCGGAGTCGAGGGCGGCGGCGATCTGCTCCACCACGGCGACCGCGCGCGCGGGCGGCAGCGGGCCCTCCTCGAACAGGTAGGCCTTGAGGTCGCGGCCGCGGACCAGCCGCATGTCGATGAACAGGACCCCGTCCACCTCACCCCAGTCGTGCACCGGAATGACGTGGGGTTCCTGGAGTTTGGCGGCGGTGCGGGATTCGCGGCGGAAGCGTTCGACGTAGGTGGGCTGCCGGGCCAGGTCCACATCGAGCAGTTTCACGGCGACCACCCGGTCGCGCACGGTGTCGTAGGCCTCGTAGACCTCGCCCATGCCGCCGACCCCGAGCAGCCGCCGCAGTTCGTACTGCCCGAACCGCGAACCAGCCCTCTCCCCTGCGGCCACCCGCGTCGTCCTCCCTACCGCCGGATGCACTCCGGGAACCCACCGGAGATACACCTGGAAAGGCTACGGGGCGCACGGCCCGGTGTCATTCCTTCGAACAGCGCACCGGCATTCCTTCGACTCGGCGCGAACGGGTACCGCGAGCCCCGTAGAGTCATGTCACCGACTTCGGTCAGCAGGCGCCGCACCCCCGGCGCCGCTGGATAGACATGCGGCACACCGTGCAGCGCGAGGAGCACCAGTGTCACTCGATGAGCCACTCGCCCCGCTTCCCCAGGAGGGCATGGGCTTCGCTTCCGCGTGGCCGGTGCGGGCCGGCGATGTGGACCCGTATCAGCGGCTGCGATTCGACGCCACGGCCCGCTACCTCCAGGACATCGCCTGGGAGGAAATGCAATCCGGCTTCTTCCATCGCACCGATCCGGCCTGGATCGTGCGGCGCACGGTGGTGGACGTGGTCCGGCCCGTGCACTGGCCGGACCGGGTGGAGCTGCGCCGCTGGTGCTCGGCCATGTCGACCCGCTGGACCAATATGCGGGTGCGCATCACCAGCGACAACGGGGGCCTGATCGAGACCGAGGGCTTCTGGATCAATATCAACGAGTTCACCAATATGCCGACCCGGATCAGCGACGAGGGCCTGGCCGAACTCGCCCGCACCACCGATGAGCACCGGCTGCGCTGGCGGCCCTGGCTCACCGACCCCACCCCGCCGGAATCGGATGTGGACCTGCCGTTCCCGGTCCGCGCCACCGATATCGACCAGTACAACCACGTGAACAACGCGGCCTACTGGCAGGCGGTGGAGCAGTATCTGGTGGATTATCCGAAGCTGCTGGCCGGGCCGCATCGCGCGGTCATCGAGTACGTGGCGCCGGTGCTGGCCCGCCAGCACGTGAGCGTGCGCAGCCGGTACGAGCCGGGCGACCGGGCCGGGCATCCCGCCTCGCTGCGGCTGTGGTTCGTGGTGGGCGGGGTGACGACCACCGCGGTGCGGATCGGACCGCTGCCCGGCGCCTGAGCCGACCCTGGAGGCGGGTGTGTTGCGCACCTGCGCCGCGGTGTCGCAACTGCGAAATCGATTGGCCTCCGGCGACATTCCCCGCGTCACAACGCGTTCGCTGAACGTTTGCCTGCGACACTGAGCGGCAGGTCGATCGCCCAGGGGTGGCGATCGGGGACAGGAGATCGTTCGCCATGCGATTCGCTCACATCGCGCTGCTCGCGGCGGCGCCCGCACTGGTCGTCGGGATGACGGCCTGTAGCAGCTCCCAGGATTCGTCGAAGAACACCACGTCGACCACTGTCGCGGTGAGCAGCACCACCGAGCATCCCGGCCCGACCCACCCGCCGGTGCCCACCACCCAGACCGCCGCCGACGTCGATTGCGGACCGATTACCGGAGCAAACGGCCAGGGCGCCAACGTGATCGCCTACGCCAGCTCCGGCGGCATTGTCGGCTGCACCGAGGCCATCACCGTCACCACCCGTTACGTGCAGGCCACCCGCACCGGCGACGCCGCCCAGGTGGACGGCTGGACCTGCCAGCCCCAGCCCGACGCCGCGGTCCCGCACATCTGCTTCAAGGAGGGCTTCCTGATCGGCCTGCGCGGCGGCGCGGCCCCCAACCCGCCCGCCCCGCCGACCACGACTCCCCCGCCCACCACCAGCGAAGCCGCGCTCCCCGATGTCGATTGCGGCACCGTCACCGACGCGGGCGGCGGCAGCCGCTCGGTCACCGCGGTGGCCGGCGCCGCGGGCCGGGTCGGCTGCACCGAGGCCATCACCGTCGCCACCAAGTACGCCCAGCAGGTCAGCACCAGCGACCAGGCCACCATCGACGGCTGGTCCTGCCACGCCGTCCCCTCGAACCCCACGGTCGGCTCCATGTGCTCCAAGGACGGCCTGTTCATCAACCTCGGCAAATAGCCATCGGCACGAAAACGACTGCGGCCCCACCCTTTCCGGGTGGGGCCGCGGTCGTTGCGTGGTCAGCCTCCGAGGGAGTTACCCTTTGGCGGCCTTCAGCAGGTCCTCGACGCTGGTGAACTTCACGCGGGGGCGGCCGGCGGCCTTGCCCGCGGTCTTCTCGGCGGCGTCGATGGCCTTCCAGCCCTCGCGGCCGATCTGGTCGGGCTGACGCTCGGCGAGCAGCGCATCGAGGGCAGCGCGGTCGCCCTGCGGGGCGGCCAGCTTGCCGTTGGTGAAGTCCTCGATGATCTGGTCGACGGTCTCGGTCGAGTCGACGCGGTTGGAGCCGATGACGCCGCGCGGGCCGCGCTTGATCCAGCCGGAGACGTACACGCCCTGAACCGGGTTGCCGTCGGCCAGGACTCGGCCCTTGTCGTTCGGGATGACGCCCTTGGACTCGTCGAACGGCACGTCCGCGACCGGCTCGCCCTTGTAGCCGATGGAGCGCAGCACCAGCGACGCCGCCAGGCTGCCGGTGCGGTCGGAGGCGCGGGCCACGGTGCGGCCGTTCTCCTCGACCAGCTCGTTGTGCACGTACTCCACGCCCTCGGCCTTGCCCTCACCGGTGACGGCGGTGGGCGAGACCAGGTAGCGGAACACGATGCGCTTGTTGTCCGGGTTGCGGGCGCCGGCGGCGTATTCCTGGGCGAGGGTGTACTTGAGCTGCAGCGACGGCTCGACCTCGGGGCTGTCCAGCTCGGCCTGCGAGGCCGGGTCCAGGACCAGGTCCTCGGGGTCGACGATGATGTCGACGCCCTTCAGGTGCGCCAGCGCCAGGAACTCCGGCGAGGTGTAGGCGGCCTGCAGCGGGCCACGACGGCCCAGCACCACGACCTCCTTGATGTTGCTGCGGCGCAGCGCGTCCACGGCGTGGTCGGCGATGTCGGTCTTGGCCAGCTCGTCCGGGTTCACGGTGAGCACGCGGGCCACGTCGAGCGCCACGTTGCCGTTGCCGACGATGACGGCGCGTTCGCCGGACAGGTCGAACTCGCGGTCGGCGAAGTCCGGGTGGCCGTTGTACCAGGCCACGAACTCGGTGGCGGAGTGGCTGCCGGGCAGGTCCTCACCGGGGACGCCGAGGCGGCGGTCGGTGGCCGCGCCCACGGCGTAGATCACGGCGTGGTGGTTGGCGAGCAGCTCCTCGTGCGAGATGTGCTTGCCGACTTCCACGTTCAGCCGGTACTGCAGCGCCTCGCGCCGGAAGGCCGACTCGAACAGGTTGGCCACCGACTTGGTGCCCGGGTGGTCGGGCGCGACGCCCGCGCGCACCAGGCCGTACGGCGTGGGCAGCCGGTCGAACAGCTCCACCTCGACGTCGGCGCGACGCAGTAGCTCCTCGGCGGCGTAGCAGGCCGCGGGGCCCGCACCGACGATCGCGACGCGCAGCGTGCCCAGCTCCTTGGGCGCGCGGGTCGGGGCGACCAGCGGCTCGAAGTTGGACTCCAGCGGGTGGCGCTGGAAGTAGGCGGCGTTGATATCGCGGAAGCGCCCCAGCGAGGCGAGCAGATCGTCCTCGGAGAAGATCGCGTCGACCGGGCAGGCGTCGACGCAGGCGCCGCAGTCGATGCAGGTATCCGGGTCGATGTAGAGCTGCTCGGTCGTCGCGAACTCGCGTTGCTCGGGCGTGGGACGAATGCAATCGACCGGACACTCGGGTACGCAGCTGGCGTCGTTGCAACAACGCTGCGTGATCACATAGGCCATATCTCGCAGATCCTCGAAACTGTCGCGTGGTGCTACTCCGCTCGGGGTTCGAGCAGGGTCGGTAGAACACGTTCTAATATAGGCGGCATTCCAACGGGTGTCGGCACAGCTGTGTGCCGCCAACCACCAGTGTGCCTCGAGTGTGAGCAGTGTCTCGCGGCGGTACCTGGCACGCACCGCTGTGAGTCCGGTCTCCGGGCTCCACTCGAGGACACCTACCGTAGTGCGTATGGTGCGGACTCTCATCCTGATGCGGCACGGCAAGTCCGGATACCCCGAGGGCGTGGCCGACCACGACCGTCCGCTGGCCGCGCGCGGGCGGCGCGAGGCGGCGCTGGCGGGCCAGTGGCTGCGCGCCACCCAGCCGGAGATCGACGCCGTGCTGTGCTCCACCGCGACCCGAACCCGGGAGACGCTGGCGGCCACCGAGGTGACCGCGCCGGTGTCCTACGAGCAGTCGATCTACGAGGCGTCCCCGCACACCCTGATCGAACTGGTGCAGCTCACCGATCCGGCCGTGGACACCCTGCTGCTGGTCGGCCATTCCCCCGGAATGCCCTGGACCGCATGGGAATTGGCGGCCAACCGGAACTCCGGCCCGGCCGGGGAGATGAGCGAGAAGTTCCCCACCTCGGCGCTGGCCGTGCTCGAATTCGACCGGGCGTGGGCAGACGCCGACCCGGGCACGGGTGAGCTGGTGCGCTTCCACGTGCCGCGTTAGCCGCCCGGGCAGGGCGGGCTCGGGCTCAGCCGAACAGCTTGCCCTTCCACACCACGACTCCCGCCATGATCAGCAGGAGCAGCAGCGCCCAGCCGAAACCCGCGAGCGCCCACACGACACCGAGCACCGCCACCACCGGCAGTACGGCGATGGCCGTGATCACCGGCTGTTCCTTGGCCGTCTCCAGAGCCGATCGCGCTCTGATCCGATCCATGTCTTTTCCAGGCATGCCCCCAGGGTAGGCCCGGAATCGGCCGATTCGCCGACCGTTCGAATCTTCGCGCTCCCAGCCCTTGCTTGGAGTGCACTCCAACCCAGTAGCGTCGATACCGGGGTTCGGCACAGGAGGGCGAGACCGATGAACGCAGCACCGGCGACGAGCGACACCGTGGACTTCGAGCGACCGCGGTATTCGATCGGCGAAGCCTCCGGGCAGAGTGGGCTCACCCGCGACACGTTGCGCTGGTACGAGCGCATCGGCCTGATGGACTACGTGGATCGCGACCATTCCGGACAGCGCCGCTTCAGCGACCGCGACCTGCAGTGGCTCGGGTTCATCGGCAAGCTGCGCAGCACCGGCATGTCGGTGGCCGACATGGTCCGCTACGCCGAGCTGGTGCGCGAGGGCGACCACACCTTCCCGGAGCGCCTCGCCATGTTCCGCCGGACCCGCGAGGAGGTGCTGGCGCAGATCGAGGAACTCCGATCGACGCTGGTGGTCCTCGACCGCAAGATCGCGCTCTATCAGGGCGGCCCGGTCTGCGCACCACCGCCGGTCCGGGCGAAGAGCAGTGCCAACCAAGGGGATTGACAGATGACCAGCACAACGGCGTTGCCCACCAGCGCGCTCGGGACCACCCGGGTCGGCACGCAGGGCTACGGGGCCATGGGGATCAGCGAGTTCTACGGCCCGACCGACGCCGCCGAGGCCCGGGCCACGCTGGAGCGGGCCCTCGAACTGGGCGTGACCCTGTTCGACACCGCCGACATGTACGGCAGCGGCCACAACGAGGAGTTCGTCGGCGAATTCGTGCGCGCGCACCGCGAGAGCGTGGTGCTGGCAACGAAATTCGGCCTGGAGCGCCGCGCGGACGACCCGGGCTTCCGGGGTATCAACAACTCGCCGGAGTACATCCGCACCGCCGTGGACGCCAGTCTGGGACGGCTCGGCATCGACGTGATCGACCTGTACTACATGCACCGCAAGCAGGACGGCGTCCCGATCGAGGAGACCGTCGGCGTGATGGCGGAACTCGTGGCGGCGGGCAAGGTCCGGCAGCTGGGATTGTCGGAGGTGACCGGCCCGGAACTGCGCGCCGCGTACGCCGTGCACCCGATCGCGGCCGTGCAGTCGGAGTGGTCGTTGTTCTCGCGGGACGTGGAGCGCGCGGTGGTTCCGGCCGCGGCCGAACTCGGTGTCACCTTCGTGCCCTACTCGCCACTGGGTCGCGGCTTCCTCTCGGGCGCCGTCACGCCGACCGGCGAACTGCCGGAAGGGGATTACCGTCGCCGCCATCCCCGGTTCTCGGGGGACAACGCGGTGCGCAATGCCGAGATCCTGGCCCCGATGCACGTCATCGCGGCGGCGCGGGGGCTGACCCCGGCGCAGGTGGCGCTGGCCTGGGTGCACGCCCGGGCGCGGGTGCACGACCTGCCGGTGGTGCCGATTCCGGGTACCCGCAGCCGCACCCGGGTCGCCGAGAACGTCGCCGCGGCGACGGTGGAACTGACCGCGGCGGAACTGGAGACCCTGGACGCGATCGCGGCCCTGGTGGCCGGAGATCGCTACGCGGACATGAAGTTCAGCTCGGCCGGACGCGAATAGTCCCCCTGCCCATCCTGTTTCGGGCCCGGCACCGATTCGGTGCGGGGCCCGAAACGCGTCCGGTTCAGCCGACCAGACGGATGGTGTGCCCGGTGTGCTCGGCTTTTGCCCGGAGGTAGCGCAGATTGCCGGGATTGGCGTGGACGCCGGTCGGAACGGTGTCGCGCACGGTGACGCCGAGCGCGGTGAGCTGCCGCACCTTGTCCGGGTTGTTGGTGAGCAGGTCCAGCTCGCCGACGCCGAGCGCGGTCAGCATCTGGGCGGCCGCGGTGTAGTCGCGGGCGTCCTCGTCGAAGCCGAGGGCGGTGTTGGCCTGGTAGGTGTCGAGGCCGTCGTCCTGCAGGGCGTAGGCGTCGAGCTTGTTGTAAAGCCCGATGTCTCGGCCCTCTTGGCGCAGGTAGAGCAGGACACCGCCGGTCTCGGTGATGCGTTCCACGGATTCGCGCAGCTGGGGTCCGCAGTCGCAGCGGGCGGAGCCGAAGACGTCGCCGGTGAGGCATTCCGAGTGCAGCCGCACCAGCGGCGTGGCGGCGCCGAGGTCGGGGTCGCCGAGGATGAGGGCGACGTGCTCGCGGCCGTCCGCCAGGCCGTCGAAGGTGACCGCCTGCGCGGTGGTCGAGTAGCCGTCGGCGAAGGCCAGCGGGATCCGCACCCGGGTGCGGACGCCGGCGAGGCTGCTGCTCATTGATTGCTCCAGAGGCCGAGGACCGTGTCGTCGATTGGTGAACCACGGATGCGGGCCGGATATTTCACGACGGTCCGGAATGTTCAATTTTCAGACCAGAACGCACGGTTCACCTTCTCGGCTTACGATGCAGCCACTATGCAGTCACCTGTTACTCATGACCGCGTGTGGATCGACAAGCAGTCACCCGAGATCTTCCACGCGCTCAACGGCGTCGCGCTCGCGGTGCGGAACGCCGCCGCGGCAGCCGATCTGGACCGGACCGTCATGGAATTGGTGAACGTGCGGGTGTCCCAGCTCACCGGTTGCCCGTTCTGCCTCGACCTGCACACCCGCGCGGCCCGCGAGGCCGGTGCCACGCAACAGCAATTGGATGTGCTCGCCGGCTGGCAACGCAGTCCGTATCTGTTCACGGAACTGCAGCGGGCGGCGCTCTCGGTGGCCGAGACCGTCACTTCATTGCCGGATGAGGAAAGCATGCAGCGTGAGTATGCTGCTGCGCGGCAACATTTGTCGGATGACCAGATGTCCGTTCTCATCTGGGCTGCCACCACTATCGGCGCGTTCAATCGAGCGTCGATTATGAGCAAACATCCGGTGCGGGTGCGGAAGGAAGACTGAACAATGAGCGAACAGGCCGTGGCGGCTACAGTCGTTCGTAACGACGCGCAACACCGGTACGAGGTGTGGTACGGGAATTCGCTCGCCGGATTCAGCGAGTACCGCGAGCGCGACGACAACGACACCACCTTCATTCACACCGAGGTGGATCAGGAATTCAGCGGCAAGGGCCTGGCGAATCTGCTCGCGCAGGAGGCGATCAAGGATGTGATCGCCCGCGGCCGCACCATCGTGGCGCGCTGCCCGTTCATCAAGGGCTGGCTGGACAAGCATCCGGAGTTCGACGAATACGTGGTCGGCAAGGGCATCAAGCGGGATCGGTGAGCAGGGAAAGGACACGGTGTGAGTGATCTGGAGCCGCGGCCGGAGGAATCGCTGTGCGAGTCGTCGGGCCGTCCGGGGCCGCGGGCGGAGTTCTTCCCGGCCCGGGAGGTGCCGCTCGGCGGGGTCCGCGGGGTGACCGTGTTCCGGTCACTGCCGCAGCGGGATCTGCCGACGGTCGGCGCGTGGTGCTTCCTGGACCACTTCGACGGCGCGTCGGAGGCCAACCCCGAGGGCCACGACATCGACCCGCACCCGCACATCGGATTGCAGACCGTCACCTGGCCGCTGGACGGGCGGATCCGGCACCGCGACAGTGTGGGCTCGGATGTGGAGATCGCGCCCGGCCAGCTCAACATCATGACCTCGGGCCACGGCATCGCGCACTCGGAATACCGGGTGCCGGGCCACATCTCGGGGCACGGGCTGCAGCTGTGGGTGGCGCTGCCGGGTGAATCCCGGGATATCGCACCGCATTTCGAGCAGCATCGGGAACTGCCCGCCTTCCGGGCGCCGTCGATCGAGGGCACGGTCCTGATCGGCACCCTGGACGGGGTCACCTCCCCGGCCATCGCCTACACCCCGATCGTCGGCGCGGACCTGCACGTCGCGGCCGGAGCCGACACCGCGCTGCCGCTGAACCCGGCGTTCGAGTACGCGGTGCTGGTGGTCGCGGGCGCGCTGAGCCTGGACGGCACCGTGGTCGAGCCGGGCAGCCTGTTCTACCTGGGCAGCGACCGGGACGCGATCCGGGTGCACGACACCGCGGGCGCGCACCTGCTGCTGCTCGGCGGTGAACCGTTCGGCGAGGACCTGGTCATGTGGTGGAACTTCGTGGCCCGCAGTCACGAGGAGATCGAGCAGGCCCGCGACGACTGGGAGAAGCACGATGTCGGCCGGTTCGCCGATATCGCGGGCCACACGCCCGAACAGCGGATCCCCGCTCCCCCGCTGCCAGGACTGCATCTGAAGCCCCGCAAACGGCGCTGCGGCGTCCCCCACGAGTAGGAATCAGCTGCCGGTCATCGACTGGGTTCCGATGACCCGCAACAGATCCAGCTTGTCCTGGGTGTCGGTGCCCGGCGCGGGGTAGTAGATCAGCACGTGCCGGGTGGCGCTGGGGGTGAGCAGCGGCTCGCAGATCAGTTCCAGCACACCTACTTCCGGGTGGATCATGCGTTTGACGTGCCCGGTGCCGGTGCCGACCTCGTGCTCGTGCCACAGCCGCTCGAATTCCGGGCTGGCGGCGCGCAGCCGGGCCACCAGTTCGGTGACGTCGGCGTCGCCCGCGCGGCGGGCGGAGACCGCGCGCAGGTCGGCGACGTGCTTGTGGCTCATGGCTTCCCAGTCCTCCGGCGGGAAGATGGCGCGCGAGCCCGGCTCGGTGAACCAGCGCCACGGAATGCACCGGTCCAGGCCGCGCCGCCGCGAGTAGTCCCCGGACAGCAGGGTGTGCATGCGGTTCTGCACCAGCACCTCGCCCAGGTCGGAGATGACCACGGCCGGGGTGTCGTCCAGTTTGGACAGCACGTGCAGGATGCCGGGCCCCACGTGGCTGTCGCCGCCGCGGGCCGGGGCCTGGTGCCCGGACAGGTGGAAGAGGTGGTCGCGTTCGCTGTCGGTCAGCCGCAGCGCCCGCGCCAGCGCGGCCAGCACCTGCACCGACGGTCGCGGTCCGCGCGCCTGTTCGAGGCGGGTGTAGTAGTCGGTCGACATGCCCGCGAGCAGGGCGACCTCGTCGCGGCGCAGGCCGGGCGTGCGACGGCGGGCTCCCGGCGGCAGCCCGACGGTCTGCGGTTGCAGCTGCTCACGGCGTCGGCGCAGGAAGTCGGCCAGCTCGGTTCGATCCACCTCACCACTGTCCCCCGTCCCCGGTCCGGTAACCAGGTATCAGCGGTCCCAGCCTGGGCGCGGATCCATCCACAGCCGTCCACAGCCCGGCCCGGCAACCAGGGATCGCCGATCCCTGGATCAGCGCTCCTCTCCCGCACTCCCCGGATCGGGCGCAGTGTTGTCCCCATGACCACGAACCTCAGCACCGGCCGGCTCGGCAAGACCGGGCCCGCCGTCTCCCGCATCGCCCTGGGCGCCATGGGGATGTCGGGCATGTACGGGTCGGCCGACGACGCCGTCTCGATCGCCACCGTGCACGCCGCCCTCGACTCCGGCGCGAACCTCATCGACACCGGCGATTTCTACGGCATGGGCCACAACGAACTGCTCATCCGGCAGGCGCTGGCCGACCGCAAGCGGGAGGACGTCCTGCTCAGCGTGAAATACGGGGCGCTGCGCGGCCCGGACAACAGCTTCGGCGGCGTCGACACCCGGCCCGCGGCCACCAAGAACTTCCTGGCCTACTCGCTGCAGCGGCTCGGCACCGACTACATCGACATCTACCGGCCCGCGCGGCTGGACCCGAACGTCCCGATCGAGGAGACCATCGGCGGGCTGGCCGAGCTGGTCCAGGCCGGGTACATCCGCCACATCGGCCTTTCCGAGGTGGGCGCGGAGACGCTGCGCCGGGCCGCGGCCGTGCATCCGATCGCGGATCTGCAGATCGAGTACTCGCTGATCTCGCGCGGCATCGAGGCCGAGATCCTGCCTGTCGCACGGGAACTCGGGATCGGCATCACCGCGTACGGGGTGCTCTCGCGGGGCCTGCTCAGCGATTCGGTGCGGGCCGGACAGCAGTTCGCGCCCAGCGACTTCCGCGCCCACAGCCCGCGCTTCCAGGGCGAGAACCTGGACGCCAACCTGCGGTTGGTGGAGGCGCTGGGCAAGATCGCGGCCGAGCGCGCGGTGAGCGTGGCCCAGCTGGCCATCGCGTGGGCGCTGTCGCGCGGCACCGACATCGTGCCGTTGATCGGAGCGCGGAAGCCGGAGCGCTGGGCCGAAGCCGTTGCGGCGGTGGACATCCGGCTGTCCGACGCCGAGCTGGCAACCATCGAGGCCGCGGTGCCCGCCGACCGGGTGGCGGGCGGGCGCTACGCCCCGGCGCAGATGGCCATGCTCGACAGCGAGCGCTGAGACCACTCGCGGCGCGGCCGGATGGACTACTTGCGGCGCGGCCGGATGACGGCGGTGAACGCGGCGCGGGCCACGGCCTTGCCGGTGACATCGGCGATGATCACCGGCACCTCCAGCTCGATCTCGGTGCGGGACTCGATGTTCGCGCGGGTCTCGGCGATGGTCTCGGGCGTCAGCTCGGCGGTGCCGGTGAACGGACCCTCCTGGCCCTTGGCGCGGGCCAGGTATTCGATGCGGCCGTCGCGGGCCACGATGAAGGTGTCACCGAGCAGGTCCACGATGCCGGAGATGGACGCGCCCATGGCGGCGGTCTCGGCCAGGCCGAACAGCAGGGCGGCGTGGATATCGCCATTGTGGTTGAAGTGCTCGGGGCGCGCGGCCATGGCGACCACGCTGCGGCCCGGGCCGTACTCGACGCTCTCGATGCCCGTGAACTGGATGAAGCCGAGCTTCTTGAAGCCCGCCATCACCATGTCGCCCATGGTCGCATTCGCGCTGTCCATCGCGTCTCCCGCCGATAGAAATTGAAACCTGTTCCACTCTGTGAGTAGATACAGACATACCGGGCGGGATGCCGCTTTGTCCACGGCGGTCCGAGACCGAGACCTGGCAGTTTCCTGCCGGATCAGCCCACGACCCCGTGCGGAATCAGCCCACCACCCGGCCCGCCAGGCCCAGCGCCTCCGCGGTCCGGGCCATGGTCTGCCGGGCCAGCCGGGCGTCGTCGGCCAGACTGTGCCCCAGCGTCGGCATCAGCTCCCGCAGCCGCGGCTCCCAGATCCGGGCGTAGCGCGGGAAGCAGCGCTGCAGCACCTCGAGCAGCACCACCGGCGCCGTCGACGCGCCCGGGCTCGCCCCCAGCACCGCGGCGATCGATCCGTCCTGCGCGGCCACCACCTCCGTGCCGAACTCGAGCACCCCGCCGCGTTCGGCGTCCGGCTTCACCAGCTGGGCGCGCTGCCCGGCGGTGATCAGCGACCAGTCCTCGGCACGCGCCTCGGGCACGAACTCGCGCAGCGCGGCCAGCTTCTTCTTCCGGGTCGAGGCCAGCTGGCCGGCCAGCAACCGCAGCAATTCGGTGTTCGCCTTCAACATGGCCGCGATGGACCCGGCATTGCCCGCCCGCAGTGAGGCGGGGGCGTCGAGCAGCGAACCCTGTTTCAGGAAGCGGGGATTCGCGCCCGCGTACGGCCCGAACAGCAGCGCCCGTTCCCCGTTCACGATGCGAGTGTCCAAGTGCGGCATGGCGATCGACGGCGCGCCCGACAGCGCCCGCCCGTACACCTTGGCGTCGTGCCCGGCCGCCATCTCGGGATTGTCGCAGCGCAGGAACCGGCCGCTGACCGGCAGCAGACCGTAGCCGTCGGCCTCGGGAATCCCGGCCTTCTGCAGGATCTTCAACGCCCAGCCGCCCGCGCCCGCGAAGACGAAGCGGGCGTCGGCCTTGCGGGTGAGCCGGTCGTTGTCGGTGCGCCAGTCGATTTTCAATTGCCAGGTGCCGTCATTGTTTCGGCGCAGTCCGCGCACCTCGCAATTGCGGTGGATCTCCACGTCCTGCCAGCGCAGCCAATGGAACAGCTGGCGGGTGAGCTCACCGAAATCGACATCGCTGCCGGTGATATCGCGGGTGGCGGCAATCGGCTCGGCGGCGTCGCGGCCCGCGGTCAGCAACGGCGCCCATTCGCCGATCACCGCCGGATCGTCACTGAACTTCATATTCGCGAAAAGGTGGTGCGCGGACATGGTTTCGTGGCGGCGGCGCAGGAAATCCACGTCATCCTTGCCGCGCGCCAGCGTCATATGCGGGACCGCGTTCACGAAGGTCTCCGGGTTGCGCAGAATCCCGGCCCCGACCAGCGACGCCCACAGCTGCCTGGTCAGTAGGAATTGCTCGTTGAGTTCGAGCGCGGGGGCGATATCGATCGAGCCGTCCGGATTTTCCGTGGTGTAGTCGAGTTCGCACAGACCCGCATGCCCGGTACCCGAATTGTTCCAGGCCGCAGACGCCTCGCCACCCACTTCGGGCAATCGCTCGTACACCGCGATCGTCCAACTCGGTTCCACATGTTTGATCAATGCGGCGAGGGTGGCGCTCATGATGCCGCCACCGATCAGGACGACATCATAGGGCCGAAGGGGCGCTTGTGTTTTCATCGTCTTCACCTGGAAACCCCGATTGAATTCGTACAGCGGACACGCTGGCGCCCCGCGGCGACCCGTCGGCGGGCGCGCCAAACCCTATCGTTCAACCCTTGCCCGCGCCACGCGGAGCGAGGGTACGGCGTGATGGGGACGGTCAGGAGAGCGCCAGCACCAGCAGGCCGAGTCCGGCGCCCGCGAAGACCACGGTGTTGCGGATCTTCTGCAACGTCCAGGTCCAGGCCGGGAAGCCGGCCTCGGCGACCTTCAGCAGTGCCGGTACGTCGATGCGGGCCAGCTCGGGATCGTTCTTGCGGGCGAAGGCGGCCCGCACCGACCGCGCCGCGGTCAGGTTGCTGTAGACGATGACGGCGTTGCCGACCAGCAGCAGGGCCAGCATCACCCAGTTCACCGGGCGCATCCACTCGAATCCGGCGAGGTTGAGCCCGGCCAGGACCACCAGCGACGCCGCGATGCCGCCCGGGGCCCACCACTCGTGGCCGCTGGCGTCGAAGCGCATGCCGTTCTCCCGCAGGGCGCTGGTGCGCACGCCCTGCCGGGCGAGTTCGGCCTCCGCACCGGCCATCGCGACCGTGCCGTAGCGGTTGCGGGCGATCGGCATGCTCACGAACGCGGCGGCCGAGGACAGAGCGATGGCGGCGATGACGGTGTTCACGATGGGTCTCCTCGAGCTGGGCCGCACTCCCGGCGACCTACTTGAACTAAGTACAAGAGGAAGGTAGCCGCCCGCTTGAACTAAGTGCAAGAGATTTCTTGAACTTTGTGAAAGTCGCAGGTCAACCGCTACCGTGGAGGCATGCCGCGCGAGAACCTCAGCAAGGAACAGATCATCCGCACCGCCATCGAGCTACTCGACGCGGAAGGCCTGGACGGACTCAACATGCGCAGCCTCGGCAAACGACTCGACTCCGCCCCGACCGCCATGTACTGGCACGTCAAGAACAAGGACAACCTGGTCCGGCTCGCCACCGACGAGATCTGGGGCGAGATCGAGCTGCCCGACCTCGACGCCATGGACTGGCGCGCCGCCGCCGAAGCCCTCGCCGCCGGGATGTACGCGATGATCACCCGGCACCCGTGGATCGTGCAGGCCCAGGCGGGGTATCTGCACTACGGCCCCAACAAGTCCCGGCACGACGACCAGATGCTCGCCGTCTTCGAACAGGCCGGATTCGACGACGCCGGGGCCGACCGCGCCGCCGCCACCCTGTTCATGTTCGTGCTCGGCAACGCCGTCGGGCAGGCCGCCGACGTGTCACTGAATCGCCGACTGTCCCGCCAGGGCGGTGACGCGGAAACCCAACTGGCCCAGGCCCTCTCCGAGGCGACCGAGATCGCGGCGCGGCACCCCAGGCTGCGCCGCCGCCTGGAGAATCCGTCCGCCGCGAACGACTACAACGCCGCCCCGGAGAGCAGTTTCGAATTCGGGCTCGCCGCCCTGCTCGACGGCCTGCGCGATCGACTCGCCGCGCAGATCAGCTGACCGACTTGCGCGCCCGATACGCCGCGACCGCATTGCGGTTGGTGCAGGCGGTCGAGCAGTAGCGCCGGGATCGGTTGCGCGACAGGTCCAGAACGATGCCCGCACAGGTGTCGTCCGCGCAGATGGACAGCCGGGAGAGCTCGTCCGCGCGGATCAGGTCGACCATGGCCATCGCGGTCTCGACCGCGATGCGGACGTCCAGCGGAGCCTGGGGCGGGACCGCGTGGATGTGGTAGTCGAGGCCGTCGTGGCGGACCAGTTCGGGGACCGCGCGATGCTCGGCGAGGATGGCGTTCACCACAGCGACGGCGGTGTCGCGGTCGGCGGTGAGCAGGCGGCGCAGCGGCGCGCGCTGGGCGCGGACCGCGGCGAGTTCGGCGGCGGTCCCGGCATGCGCCCCGGTGTAGCGGTGCTTCTCGAAGAAGGCGTCCAGCTGGGCGATCTCGGTCAGGGTGTCCGGCTCCTCGGCCGAGTTCACCAGCTCGACCGCCGCGGCCATGGAGGCCACCGTGTCATCAGCGAAAAGCACGTTGACATATTACACACGCGGCCCTTAGCGTCATTTGTCATGGCGACTTTGACTCATGACAGGACGGTGGTGTCGCACCGGATCCGCTCCGGGCTGCTCTGCGCCGCCCTGTCGGCCGCCGCGTTCGGGCTCTCCGGGCCGCTGGCCCGCGGCCTCATCGACGCGGGCTGGAGCCCCGCAGCCGTCGTCATCGTCCGCGTCCTCCTCGGCGCGGTCGTGCTGCTGCCCGCCGCGGTGGTCCGATTGCGCGGCGACTGGAACCTGCTGCGGCGCAATATCTCCCTGCTCGCCGGATATGGGCTGCTGGCCGTCGCCACCGCGCAGCTGTCGTACTTCAATGCCGTCGCCCACATGGATGTCGGCGTCGCGCTGCTCATCGAATACACCGCGCCGATCGCCGTGGTGGTGTGGTTGTGGCTGAGGCACAGCCAGAAGCCAGGTCGCGCAACCGTTCTCGGCGCGATCATCGGGGTGACCGGACTGGTCATGGTGCTCAACCTGCGATCGGGCACCAGCACCAGCTGGGTCGGCATCGCCTGGGCCCTGGGCGCGATGGTCGGTGCGGCCGCCTATTTCATCCTGAGCGCGCACGCCGGGGACGCGGTGCCCGGCACCGTGCTGGCCACCAGCGGACTACTGGTCGGCGGACTCGGCATCCTGGCCGCGGGCCTGCTCGGCGTCGTCCCGCTGCACGCCACCACCACTCCCGTTGCCTTCCAGGGGTTCACCGTGGACTGGTGGGTGCCACTGCTCGCGCTCGGCGTGATCACGGCGGCCATCTCCTATGTCACCGGCATCGCCGCCACCCGGCTGCTCGGGTCACGCCTGGCGTCCTTCGCGGCGCTCGCCGAGGTGCTGGCCGCCATCCTGTTCTCCTGGGCGCTATTGGGCCAGACGCCCGCGCCGATCCAATTGTTCGGCGGCGCTTTGATTCTCATCGGCGTCGTGGTCGTTCGACTCGGGGAACCTGCCGACGACACGAATGCGCCATAATGCTTCACATCTCGAGTTGATAACGGTAGTTTGTCGCAAAGGTCGGGAAACCTATCGCAAACTCGAGGAACAGCCACCATGGGTATCACCAAATACGTTGCGCCTGCCTTGCTTTGCTTGACCGCGACCACCGTCGCCGGCACGGCCACCGCCGCGCCCGAGCAGGCCCCCGCGCAGCCCGCCCTGCAGATCAAGGGCACCGATCACAGCATCGGCTACGACGTGGCGCTCTCCTCGGACCACCGCTCCGCGGTCAGCACCCTGCAGGCCG
Organism: Nocardia sp. NPDC005825; assembly: GCF_040630175.1. Taxonomy (NCBI): domain Bacteria; kingdom Bacillati; phylum Actinomycetota; class Actinomycetes; order Mycobacteriales; family Nocardiaceae; genus Nocardia; species Nocardia sp. NPDC005825. Next base: position 202,831 of record NZ_JBEXXC010000007.1, on the reverse strand, counting down.
GGCAGTTCCTCGCGACCTGGGACGGCGAGGCCGTCATCGTCACCGACGACAAGGGCGCCCTGGTCTCCACCGTGCCCCTGAAGTACGACATCGATGGCAAGACAGCGGAATTCACCCCGGTCATCGACCAGAGCAACCGCCGCCTCACCCTCACCCCGGTCGCCGCGTCCGACACCGAGCTGCGCGGGGTCGACGCCCAGCAGCACTTCTTCGACGTGGTCCAGGCCAATATGCCCGCGGTCGCCACCGGCGCGGCCATCGGCGCCACCATCGGCTTCATCGCGGGCTTCCCGCTCGGCCTGTTCGTCCTGGACTTCATCACCGCCCCGCTGCTCGCGGTGATCGGCGGCGTGGTCGGCGGGGCCATCGGCCTGCAGATGTCGGGCGGCCACGAGGCCTCGGAGGCCGCGCTCGCCTACGTCGACACGCTGGCCCCCGGCGCGTCGAACATCTTCCGCCCCGCCTTCGCCGCTATCCCGACTCCCCCGCCCGCCAACTGACGCCTCCCCCACCGGGATTCACGCCAGGAAGCTGACCGACTTCACCGGCATACTGTTGTTCCAGTGGTACCACCACACGTTCATCTCCTGCGCGAGGTCGAAACGGAAGGTGTGGCCATTGCCGGGGCCGTCCACAATCGTCCACAGGCCGTTGGGCTGGCCGATCACCTGACTGACACTGCCGTCGGTCCAGTCGAATCGGCCCAGCGACGGCGAATCGAGGGCGTTGAACGGCAATTCGGCGGTGAAGTGGCCGGATTCGATGCCGGGCAGCAGCGGGCTCGAGCAGGCCCAGACGTCCGCCTCGCGGTGGACGCTCTGGCCCACGCTGCCGGTCCCCGGAATCAGCGCGCCGGTCAGGACGCCGCCGTGGCGGCAGCCGCCCAGTGCGCCACCGGGATCGGCGGCGGCGAGCGGTAGCGACAATGCGAGCGGCAGGGACAGGGCCGCTCCGCAGCAGACGGCCGAAACGAGAGCACTACGAGCGAACACGTCAGCTCCTCCCCTGACACGGGGGCCGGTTACTTCGTCGCAAACAGCATAGACCCGCGCACCGCGCTCGAGCGGGAAAAGAGTTCGGCCCCCGCTCCATTTCGGAGCGGGGGCCGAATTCTATTGCCTGGCTACACGCTTAGCGGTAATCGCTGAAGCCGTAGTCGTCCAGCGGAACCGCGGCACCGGTGGAGGTGCCGAAGCCGTCCGGGCTGTAGTAGCTGTCGTCGTAGGACGGGACAGCGTACGCCGCCTGGCGGGCCTCTTCGGTCGGCTGCACCTGGATGTTGCGGTAGCGGTTGATACCGGTACCGGCCGGGATCAGCTTACCGATGATCACGTTCTCCTTCAGGCCGATCAGCTTGTCGGAGCGGCAGTTGATCGCGGCGTCCGTGAGCACGCGGGTGGTCTCCTGGAAGGAGGCCGCCGACAGCCACGAATCGGTCGCGAGCGACGCCTTGGTGATACCCATGAGCACCGGACGACCCGAGGCGGGCTCGCCACCCTCCGCGACCACGCGGCGGTTGGCGGACTCGAACTCGGCGCGCTCCACCAGCGAACCCGGGAGGAACTCGGTCGCACCCGAATCGATGATGGTGACGCGGCGCAGCATCTGGCGGACGATCACCTCGATGTGCTTGTCGTGGATGGACACACCCTGCGAGCGGTACACCTCCTGGACCTCGTGGACCAGGTGGACCTGCACCTGACGCGGGCCCATCACGCGCAGCACCTCGTGCGGATCGGCCGAGCCCTCGAGCAGCTGCTGGCCGACCTCGACGTGGTCACCGTCGGCCAGGAGACGCTCGGAGCCGTCCTCGTGCTTGAACACCCGCAGGCGCTGACGCTTCGACAGCTTGTCGTACAGGACCTCGTCCGACCCGTCGTCCGGGATGATCGTGATCTTGTAGAAGCGGTCGTCGTCCTCGAGCCGCACGCGACCCGACACCTCGGCGATGGGGGCCTTGCCCTTGGGCACACGAGCCTCGAAGAGCTCCTGCACGCGGGGCAGACCACCCGTGATGTCGTCACCCGCGACACCACCCTGGTGGAAGGTACGCATGGTCAGCTGGGTACCGGGCTCACCGATGGACTGGGCGGCGACGATACCGACGGCCTCACCGATGTCCACCAGCTTGCCGGTCGCCATCGAGCGGCCGTAGCAGGTGGCGCAGACGCCGGTGCCGGTGGTGCAGGTCAGCACGGAGCGGACCTTCACCTCGGTGATGCCGGCCTCGAGCAGCGCCTCCAGGGCGGGATCGCCCAGGTCGTGGCCCTTCTCGACGACGACATTGCCGTTGGCGTCGATCGCGTCGGTCGCCAGGGTGCGAGCGTAGGTGCTGGTCTCGACGTGCGCGTCACGGATGACGGAGCCGTCGGCCTGCTTCTCCGCGATCGGCACCACGATGCCGCGCTCGGTGCCACAGTCGGTCTCGCGCACGATGACGTCCTGCGACACGTCCACCAGACGACGGGTCAGGTAACCCGAGTCGGCGGTACGAAGCGCGGTGTCGGCCAGACCCTTTCGCGCACCGTGGGTATTGATGAAGTACTCCAGAACCGTCAGGCCCTCACGGAAGGAGGACTTGATCGGCTGCGGGATGAACTCACCCTTCGGGTTCGTCACCAGGCCCTTCATACCGGCGAGGGTACGAGTCTGGGTGAAGTTACCCGTGGCGCCCGAGTCGACGATCGTGATGATCGGGTTGTCGGCCGGGTAGTGCGCGCGCAGCGCCTTACCGACCTCTTCGGTCGCTTCCTGCCAGATCTTGACCAGGGCGTTGTTGCGCTCCTGGTGGTCGAGAGCACCACGCTGGTACTTCTTCTCGATCTGGTCGGCCTGCGCGTCGTAGCGCGCCATGATCTCCGCCTTCTCCGGCGGAACGAGCACGTCCGACATGGAGACGGTGACACCCGAACGCGTGGCCCAGTAGAAGCCGGCGTCCTTGAGCTTGTCGACGGTCTGCGCGACCACGATCATCGGGTAGCGCTCGGCGAGATCGTTGATGATCGCCGCCTGACGCTTCTTCGGCATCGGCTCGTCGATGAACGCGTAGTCCGCCGGGAGCAGATCGTTGAAGAGCACACGACCCAGGGTGGTCTTGCAGGTCCACGCGTCGCCACGCTGCCAGCCGTCCGGGAACAGCTCGGCCTCGACGTCCTTCGGCGGACGCTGATCGGTCAAGCGGACCTTGATCAGCGAACGCACGGTCAGGTCGCCGCGGTCCACGGCCATCTGCGCCTCGGCGGGCGAGGAGTAGACGCCGAACTCGGCCTCGTCCTTGGTGGCGGCCTTGTACTCGCCGACCGCGCCCTCTTCCAGACGGGTCAGGTAGAACAGGCCGGTCACCATGTCCAGACGCGGCATGGCGAGCGGACGACCCGAGGCCGGCGACAGGATGTTGTTCGAGGACAGCATCAGGATGCGGGCCTCGGCCTGCGCCTCCGCGGACAGCGGGAGGTGCACGGCCATCTGGTCACCGTCGAAGTCGGCGTTGAACGCCTCACACACGAGCGGGTGCAGCTGGATGGCCTTACCTTCGACCAGCAGCGGCTCGAAGGCCTGGATACCCAGGCGGTGCAGGGTGGGCGCACGGTTCAGCAGCACCGGGTGCTCGGAGATGACCTCTTCGAGGACATCCCACACCTGGGGACGCTGACGCTCGACCATCCGCTTGGCGGACTTGATGTTCTGCGCGTGGTTCAGGTCGACCAGACGCTTCATGACGAACGGCTTGAACAGCTCGAGCGCCATCAGCTTGGGCAGACCACACTGGTGCAGCTTCAGCTGCGGACCGACCACGATGACCGAACGGCCGGAGTAGTCGACACGCTTACCGAGCAGGTTCTGACGGAAACGACCCTGCTTGCCCTTGAGCAGATCGCTCAGGGACTTCAGCGGGCGGTTACCCGGACCGGTGACCGGACGGCCGCGACGGCCGTTGTCGAACAGCGCGTCCACCGACTCCTGAAGCATGCGCTTCTCGTTGTTCACGATGATCTCGGGCGCGCCCAGATCGATCAGTCGCTTCAAACGGTTGTTGCGGTTGATGACGCGGCGGTACAGGTCGTTCAGGTCGGAGGTCGCGAAGCGGCCACCGTCCAGCTGCACCATCGGGCGCAGCTCCGGCGGGATCACCGGAACGGCGTCGAGGACCATGCCCATCGGCGAGTTGCCGTTGGTCTGGAACGCGGCCACGACCTTCAGACGCTTCAGGGCGCGAAGCTTCTTCTGGCCCTTGCCCGTCCGGATGGTCTCGCGCAGGTTCTCGGCCTCCGCGGCGATGTCGAAGGTCTCCATGAGCTTCTGGATCGCCTCGGCGCCCATGGCGCCGGTGAAGTACTCGCCGTAGCGGTCCTGCAGCTCGCGGTAGATCACCTCGTCGATGATCAGCTGCTTCTTGGCCAGCTTGGTGAAGGTGGTCCAGATCTCGTCGAGCCGGTCCAGCTCACGCTGGGCGCGGTCGCGCAACTGACGCATCTCGCGCTCGCCGCCGTCCTTGACCTTGCGGCGGACGTCGGACTTGGCGCCCTCGGCCTCCAGCTCGGCCAGATCGGCTTCCAGCTTCTGGGCGCGGGCCTCGAGGTCGGCGTCACGCTGGTCGGCGACGGTCTTCTTCTCGACCTCCATCTCCGCCTCGAGCGTGGAGAGCTCGTTGTGGCGCAGCTCGTCGTCCACCGAGGTGATGACGTACGCGGCGAAGTAGATGATCTTTTCCAGATCCTTCGGCGCGAGGTCCAGCAGGTAGCCCAGACGCGACGGGACACCCTTGAAGTACCAGATGTGGGTGACCGGAGCGGCCAGCTCGATGTGGCCCATGCGCTCACGACGCACCTTGGCGCGAGTCACCTCGACACCACAGCGCTCGCAGATGATGCCCTTGAAGCGGACGCGCTTGTACTTACCGCAGTAGCACTCCCAGTCCCGGGTGGGACCGAAGATCTTCTCGCAGAAGAGGCCGTCCTTCTCCGGCTTCAGCGTGCGGTAGTTGATGGTCTCCGGCTTCTTGACCTCGCCGAAAGACCAGTTACGAATGTCTTCGGCGGTCGCCAGGCCGATCCGGAGTTCATCGAAGAAGTTGACGTCTAGCACGTAACTTCCTTTCCCCTGTTCGGGTTGAGTATGAGCAAAAGTTCGCTAAATCCGTTGCCCGGGAAGGCTTCTCGAATCCGATCGGCCTTCCCGGACCGATCGCTCACTGCGCCAGGTCGTCGACCGTCGCAGCCTCGTTGCGGGACAGGTTGATGCCCAGGTTCGCCGCGGCGCGCTCCAGGTCCTCGTCGTCACCGTCACGCATCTCGATGGCGGCGCCGTCCGAGGACAGCACCTCCACGTTGAGGCACAGCGACTGGAGTTCCTTGAGCAGAACCTTGAACGACTCCGGGATACCCGGCTCCGGAATGTTCTCGCCCTTGACGATGGCCTCGTACACCTTCACGCGGCCGACCACGTCGTCCGACTTGATGGTGAGGAGTTCCTGCAGGGTGTAGGCCGCGCCGTACGCCTGCATGGCCCAACATTCCATTTCACCGAAGCGCTGACCACCGAACTGCGCCTTACCACCCAGCGGCTGCTGCGTGATCATCGAGTACGGACCGGTCGAACGCGCGTGGATCTTGTCGTCGACCAGGTGGTGCAGCTTCAGGATGTACATGTAGCCGACGGACACCGGGTACGGGAACGGCTCACCGGAGCGGCCGTCCAGCAGGATCGCCTTGCCGTCGTCGTTGATCATCTTCTCGCCGTCGCGGTTCGGCAGAGTCGAACCGAGCAGGCCGGTCAGCTCCTCCTCGCGCGCACCGTCGAACACCGGGGTGGCGATGTTCGTGTCGGCGGGCTGACCGATCATCTCGGCCGGCAGGTTCTTCGCCCAATCGGGAGAACCCTCGACCTGCCAACCGGTCTTGGCGATGTAACCCAGGTGGGTTTCCAGCACCTGACCGATGTTCATACGACGCGGCACACCGTGGGTGTTCAGGATGATGTCGACCGGGGTGCCGTCGGGCAGGAACGGCATGTCCTCCTGCGGGAGGATCTTGCCGATGACGCCCTTGTTGCCGTGGCGACCGGCGAGCTTGTCGCCGTCCTGGATCTTGCGCTTCTGCGCGACGTAGACGCGGACCAGCTCGTTGACGCCCGGGGGCAGATCGTCGTCGTCGTCACGCGAGAACACGCGCACGCCGATGACCTTGCCGGACTCACCGTGGGGCACCTTCAGGGAGGTGTCGCGGACCTCGCGGGCCTTCTCACCGAAGATGGCGCGCAGCAGGCGCTCCTCGGGGGTCAGCTCGGTCTCACCCTTCGGGGTGACCTTGCCGACCAGGATGTCGCCGTCACGGACCTCCGCGCCGATGCGCACGATGCCGCGCTCGTCCAGGTCCGCCAGGACCTCGTCGGAGACGTTCGGGATGTCCCGGGTGATCTCCTCGGCGCCGAGCTTGGTGTCGCGAGCGTCGATCTCGTGCTCCTCGATGTGGATCGAGGTGAGCACGTCGTCCTCCACGAGGCGCTGCGACAGGATGATCGCGTCCTCGTAGTTGTGGCCTTCCCACGGCATGATCGCCACGAGCAGGTTCTTGCCCAGGGCCATCTCACCGTTCTCGGTGCACGGACCGTCGGCGAGCACGTGCCCGGCCTCCACGCGGGTGCCCTCGTCCACGATCGGACGCTGGTTGGCGCAGGTGCCCTGGTTGGAGCGCTCGAACTTGCGCAGGCGGTACGAGCGGCGGGTGCCGTCGTCGTGCATGACGGTGATGAAGTCGGCCGAGACCTCTTCCACCACACCGGCCTTCTGGTTCACGACCACGTCACCGGCGTCGACCGCGGCGCGCAGCTCCATACCGGTGCCGACCAGCGGCGACTCGGAACGGATCAGCGGCACGGCCTGACGCTGCATGTTCGCGCCCATGAGGGCACGGTTGGCGTCGTCGTGCTCGAGGAACGGGATCATGGCGGTCGCGACCGACACCATCTGGCGCGGCGAGACGTCCATGTAGTCGACCGCGCTGGCGTCGACGTATTCCATTTCCTCGTTGCCGTGGCGGGCGAGCACGCGGTCCTCGAGGAAGCGGCCGTCCGTGTCGACCGGCGAGTTCGCCTGGGCGCGGATGTGGCGGTCCTCTTCGTCGGCGGTGAGGTACTTGACCTCATCGGTGACGCGGCCGTCGACGACCTTGCGGTACGGGGTCTCGATGAAACCGAACGGGTTGACCCGCGCGTAGACCGAGAGCGAACCGATCAGGCCGATGTTCGGGCCTTCCGGGGTCTCGATCGGGCACATGCGGCCGTAGTGCGACGGGTGGACGTCACGGACTTCCAGGCCGGCGCGCTCACGGGACAGACCACCCGGGCCCAGCGCCGACAGACGACGCTTGTGGGTCAGACCCGAGAGCGGGTTGTTCTGGTCCATGAACTGCGACAGCTGCGAGGTGCCGAAGAACTCCTTGATCGCCGCCACGACGGGACGGATGTTGATCAGGGTCTGCGGGGTGATGGCCTCGACGTCCTGGGTGGTCATGCGCTCACGCACGACACGCTCCATACGCGAGAGACCCACGCGGATCTGGTTCTGGATCAGCTCGCCAACCGTCCGCAGACGACGGTTGCCGAAGTGGTCGATGTCGTCGACGTCGACCGGGACCTCGGAGCCGCCGGGGGCGGTCATGAGGCGATCGCCCTGGTGCAGGCGGACCAGGTACTCGATCGTCGCGACGATGTCTTCCTTGGTCAGCGTCGAGCCGGTGACCGGCTGGTCCAGGTTCAGGCCCAGCTTCTTGTTGATCTTGTAGCGACCGACGCGCGCCAGGTCGTAGCGCTTCTCCTTGAAGAACAGGTTCTCCAGCAGGGTCTGCGCGGACTCCTTGGTCGGCGGCTCGCCCGGACGCAGCTTGCGGTAGATGTCGAGCAGCGCCTCGTCCTGACCCGGGGTGGAGTCCTTCTCGAGGGTGGACATCATGATCTCGGAGAAACCGAAGCGCTCGGTGATCTCCTCGGTGGTCAGACCCAGCGCCTTGAGCAGCACGGTGACCGGCTGACGACGCTTGCGGTCGATGCGGACACCGACGGTGTCGCGCTTGTCGACGTCGAACTCCAGCCACGCGCCGCGCGAGGGGATGACGCGCACGGAGTGCAGCGTCTTCTCGGTGGACTTGTCGATGGACGAGTCGAAGTACACACCCGGCGAACGGACGAGCTGCGACACGACGACGCGCTCGGTGCCGTTGATGATGAACGTGCCCTTGTCGGTCATCATCGGGAAGTCACCCATGAAGACCGTCTGAGACTTGATCTCACCGGTGTTGTTGTTGATGAACTCCGCGGTCACGAACAGCGGAGCCGCATAGGTCATGTCCTTGTCCTTGCACTCCTCGATGGAGGCCTTGACCTCTTCGAAGCGCGGATCGGAGAAGGACAGCGACATGGAGCCGGAGAAGTCCTCGATCGGAGACAGCTCCTCGAGCACCTCCTCGAGGCCCCCGGTGGGGTTGGTGACGTCGCCGCGCGCGGTGGCACGCTCACGCCAGTCTGCTGAACCGACCAGCCAGGCGAACGATTCGGTTTGTAGATCGAGAAGTCCGGGAACCTCCAGGGGTTCACGAATCTTCGCGAAAGACACCCGCTTCGGGGCTCCGGGGATACCGGCCTTGGTCTGGGTGGAGACTGCCAAGATGCGTCCTTCCAGCACCTAACGCGCGTCGCGTGGTGGTCCGCGACCGTCGCTTGTCTGCTACGAATTCCGCTGGTTACGACCCGAACGAAACCCGAACAGCAGACAGCGGAAGTAACACCGGAAGGCGAAACTTTCGTGATGCGATCGAGGTATGGACAGGAGGCAGCCAGCGCAACGTCCAAAACTACACCCAAACCTACGGGGGTGTCAAAGTACCACCCGTGGCGATCCGCGGGCGTCAACTTCGCCCCGGTGTGTCCGTGTCGATATTCCCGGCGTTCAGATCGCCGATACCGCCACAGCCGAGTGGCGGTCTTCACAAGGTGTCCGGCCGGGCCTCAGAGTCCGCTGGCTGCGTTCACGGTGCCCACGCCGGCGAGTTGTCTCCTGTGACAGCCGCCGCTGTTGTGAATAGCGTGACGGCTAGGACGAAAGTCGTCAAGTGGCGGGCCGAGTTGACAAAACGCGAGATCGCCTGTCGCAGAGCAAGATCACCCTCCGACGTCGCGCAATGCCGGAAATACGGCGGCGAGCAGGCGATGTGACGACCGACTTACCGGTGATCCCCGACTCCCGCCGGGGATCTCCAGGGCCTACTTGTCGGTGATCTCCGAGGCCAGCCAGTGGCCGTCGGTCTTCTGCATGCGCAGCACGATCGGGCCCGACGCGAGGGGTTCGGGCTTGCCGTCCTTGACGGCGGAGATGTTCAGATTCACCAGCAGCTCGGCCCGGTCGCCGGTGAGCAGTGTCACGCCGATCGGGTCGGTCTTGACCGTGGTGTCGGTCTGGGTCTGCTTGATGGTGTCGACCGTGGTGTCGACGAACTTCGCGAAGTCCTTCTGCATCTTCTCGGTGAGCACCGAGTTGACCGAACCCTTCCACTTGTCGATCTCGGCGGCCTTGTAGCCGTAGAGCGTCGTCAGGGCGTGGTCGGCGGCGGCCTTGACCTCATCGGTGGCCGCGTTGTCGACATAGGCGAGATTGCCGGAGCCGGAGTTGGGCTTGCTCACCCAGTGATTCACCGCACCGACGATCGCGAAGGCCAGCAGCAGGGCCGACAGCGCCGCGCAGACCGTGGCGATGCCCCAGTCCGCCCAAAACCCACCGAGCCCCGCCCGCTTGGAATACTGTTGCGAGGCACGGTCTTTGGCCGGGCCCCGGCCGCGGATACCGGCCCGGACCCGACCGCGCGGGGTGGCGCGCGAGGCGGTGTTGTCGGAACGCTCGGTGGTGGACCGGGCGTTCACGTCCGCGGCGGTGGTCCGCGACGCGGTGCCGCGCTGGGCGGCCGGGCGGCGCGGGGTGACGCGATTGACGGGTCGTTTCCGGTTGGCCATGGTCACTCCCTCCTAGTTGCCCGGCTTGGGCGCCGTGGTCGGCTGCTGGGCGGGCTGTCCGGAGCCGAGCGGCACCGGTTCGCCCAGGTTCTGCGCCTTCTCGGCCTTCCAGGTGCTGCCCTGCTTGACCAGGTCGAGGGTCCACAGCTGGCGGAACGAGGCGGGCTGGCCGCCGGGCCAGCTGCGGGTGATCTTCAGGACCGCGAAGGCCGAGGCGTGGTCGCGTTCACTGTTGAGCGAGGTGAGCGTGATGCCCTCGACCGCGGACTCGATCCGGGTCTTGGACTCCTGGGCGGTCTGCTTGAGCTGCTCCTGCCCGTCCTCCTGCTGTTTCAGGAGGTCCCCCGTCATCGATGACCGGATGTTCGCCAGCGACCCGTCGATATCGTCGGGATTGATCGACATGAGGTTGACCGCGGCCTGGCGGGCGTCGGTGAGGGCGGCGTCGCGGGCCTCGGCCCGGGACTCGTCCTTGCTGTCACCGATCCACAGGAACCCGATCACACCGGCGGCGACGACCGAGACGGCCAGCAGACCGGCCGCGCCGATCCGGGCCAATTTCCGGGGATCGCGAGGTTCGGTGGTGACGGCGTCGGCCTGGGACGCGTCCGGGGTCGTGTCGGGAACCGGCTCGACCGCCGGCTTCTCGAGGTTCGCCCCCGATTCGCTGTCCTTGTCCTGGCTCACGCCGCCACCATACTTTCCGCTCCTGCCGGTCAGTGCTTGGGAGTGATGCCCATGAGGGTGGACAGCTGGGTGGCCACCGGGTTCAGGTTGAGCTTCTCCGGGTCGTACTTGGGCTTGTCGTCCCACGGCTGCGCGACACTGGGGTCGGCCAGTTCGGCGCGGGACCCGCCGCGCACGGCGGTCTCGCTGCCCTGCGGCACCGCGCAGGTGGCCGCGGTGTTGAGCGGGAAGTCGTCGCGGGTGTCGTCGAAGTTCGGGTTCTGGGCCTTCATCTGGTCCAGGATCCGTTGCGTGCCTTCGTATCCCAGCGTGCAGGCGGGCGGGTTGTTGGTCTCGAGCACCAGGCCGAAGTGGGTGGTGCCGTCACCGGGCGCGGTGGAGGAACCGCCGAGCGGCAGCAGCGGCAGCATGGCCAGCACCGGGCCGAGGGCGTAGAACTTCGGCGAGATGGCGTGCAGCAGGACCCGCAGGTTGGTGAGGTCCTTGGTGAGGGCCGGGCCGCTCTCCTGCAGCAGGCGATTGATCGAGGAGCCCGCGTCGGTGCCGGTGCCGATCAAGCGGCGGATGTCCGGGTCGCTGGACTTCAGCTGCGCGGTGAGCTTGTCCAGACCGTCGCTGAACTGCAGGATCGCCGGGGACTGTTCGGCCTGGGTGCCCAGCACGGTGTGGGCGGACCGGATCAGGGCCAGGGTCTGCTGCAGGTTGTCGCCGCTCGCGGTGGCGGTGAACTTGTTGAGCGAGTCGATCAGGATCTTGAGGTCGTCGCCCTTGCCGTCGAAGGCCTTGCCGAGTTCGGTGATGGTGGTGGACAACGCCTTCAGGTCGGTGGTGCCGGCGAAGGTGTCGACGCTGGTGAGCAGGTCCTCCACGTGGATGGGCAGCTGCGCGCCGGTGATGACCGAGCCGTCCTTCAGGTACGGCCCGCCGTCGCTGGAGGGCAGCAGGTCCACGAACTGCTCGCCGATGGCGGAGCGGTCGGCGACCACGGCCTTGGCATTGGCGGGGACCTTGGGCTTGGAGGAGTTCATCTCCAGAGTGATCAGCACGCCGTCCGGGGTGATGTCCAGGTCGCCGACCCGGCCGACCGGGACGCCGCGGTAGGTGACCTCCGCGCCCTTGGACAGGTTGCCGGTCTCGGTGGCCTGCACCTTCACCTTGTACAGCCCGAAGCCGAGCATATTGTCCAGCCGCACGTACTTGGCGCCGACGAAGACGACGCCGAGCACGGCGATGATCGCGAAGGCGATCAGCTGATTACGCACCAGACGAGTCATCGCGGACCACCCACTCCCAGCTGCTCGAGGATCGATCCGAGCGGATCGGTCGGTCCCGGCTGCCCGGTGGGCCGCGCCACGGTGGCCGGCAGGGGCAGCAGCGAGACGGTCGGCCAGCCGCCGCGCGGCCCGTTGCCGTTGTAGTACGGGTTGGTCGGATCCACGTTGACCTGGCGGCCCGCGGGCGGCAGGTACTGCGGATCCGGCTTGCCCACACCGAGATTCGACAGCAGGCCGCCGATCTGCAGGTCCACCGAGAGCCAGGTGTTGACCTGGCCGCCGAACGCGGACTTGATGGCCTCGTCCGGGAACGGATACGTGGGGATGAGCGGGAACGCCGTCACCAGGTCACCGGCCGACGCGCCCAGCGCCTGCAGCGTGGGCCGCAGCGAGGACAGGTCGGTGATCAGGTTCTCCTTGGACTTGTCCAGCACGTCGATCCCGGCCTGGCCGACCCGGTCCAGCTGGGTCAGCAGCTGGATCAGTTGCGGCCGTTGCTCGTTGAGGATCTTGATGCCCGCGGGCAGCTCGTCGAGGATCTTGGTGATCTGGGTGGTCTGCGTGCTCACCCGGCTGCTCAGCGTGTTCAGGCTGTCCAGCGCGCGGGTGATATTGCCGACCTGGTCGTCGAGGCCCTTGATCAGGGTGTTGGCCTGGTTCAACAGGTCCCGGACCTTGCCTTCGCGGCCGTCCAGAGTCTTGTTGAGCTCCACGATGATCGGCTGCAGCTGCGCCACGCCGCCGCCGTTGAGCAGCAGCGACAGCGCGCCGAGCACCTGCTCCACCTCGGTGGCGGTGCGGGTGTTCTCGACGGGGATGCGAGCCCCGTCCTTCAAGCGCGCGGAGTCGGCGTCCTTGGCGGGCGCGGACAGCTCGATGTACTTCTCGCCCAGCAGGTTGGTCTGCTTGACCTCGGCGCGGGCATTGGCGGGCAGGTTCACGTCATCGTTGACCAGCACCTGCACGCTGGCTTCCCAGGCGTTGTCGGGGGCGATGCGGATCTTGTCGACCCGGCCCACGGCCACACCGTCCACCTTCACCGTGGACTGCGGGACCAGGTCCAGCACGTCGGCGAAGCGGATGTCGAGGTGCAGCGGATGCTTGCCGATGTTCGGGCCGCCGGGCAGCGGAATGCTGTCCGCGCCACAGCCCGCCGCCACCAGCGTCACCGCGCCGAGCGAGGTGGCGACCAGCGCCGCGCGCCGGATCCGGTTGGCGCTCATCGCTGTCCACCTTCCTGCTGCGACGGCGGCAGCTGGTCGGACGGATTGCCGGGCACCGAGCCGGGCACCGGATTGCGCTGTTCGTTCTCGCCGCTGAGGATGCCGAAGGGCAGCACCAGCGACGGCGTCTTCACACCCGCGGTGAGCTGGTCGGTGATCAGCTTGCAGTTGTTCAGGATCGGGCCGAGCTGCCGCGAGATGGCCTCGAACTTGGGGTCGCCGGGACGCAGCTTGCCCAGGTCCAGCATCTTGCAGATGACGCCGAACGGGTCCTGCAGATCGGTGAAGTTGGGGCGCATGTCGAGCGTGCCGCTCTCACCGTTGTGCACGTTGATCAGGTTGCTCAGCGCGGTCGGGATGAGCGGCAGCGCCTTGGCCAGATCGTCGCGCTGATCGGCGAGGGTCTGGGTGAGCTTGGTCAGCGCGTCCGCGTTGGACTGCACCAGTTCCCGGTTGTTGTCGATGAACCGGGCCACGTCGCCGAGCGCGACCGAGAGCAGGCTCAGCGCGTCGCCGAGGGTCTGGCGCTCGTCGGACAGGAACCCGGCCAGCGAGGCCAGCTGGGTGTTGAAGGTCCGGACCTGCGCGTCGTTGTCGGCCAGGGTCTGCACGAAGGTCTGCAGGTTCTTGACCGTGTCGAAGATGTCGGTGCGCGAATCGGAGAGCGCGTGCGCGGCCTTGGACAGCTGGGTGAAGCTGTTGCCCAGCGCGTCGCCGTTGCCGGCCAGGTTCTCGGCGCCGGTGCGGGCCAGCTGGTTCAGCGCGCCGTCCTTGTTGGCGCCGTTGGGGCCGAGCGCCTCGGACAGTTCGGTGATGCTCTTGTAGAGACGGTCCACCTCGACCGGGGTCGCGGTGCGGTCCTTGGGGATGGTGGCGTTGCGCCCCATCTTGGGTCCGCCCTTGTAGGCGGGCGCGAGCTGGATGTACCGGTCCGACACCACCGAGGGGGTGATCTGGGCGGCCTTGGCGTCGGCGGGGATGTCGTACTTGCGGTCGACCTTCATGACGACCTCGACCACGTCACCCTTGGGGGTTACCGAGTCCACGCGGCCCACCGGCACGCCCAGGACCCGGACGTCCGAGCCCTTGTAGATGCCGATCGACTTGTCGAAATACGCGGTGATCTTGGTGGTTTCGAGCCGGTCGTAGCTCCACCACGCGACACCCGCGAGCACGACCGCCAGGGCGGCCACCACGGCGATGATCTTGCTCTTACGGCTGGTGCCGCTCAACGCGGTCAGCGGATTCTTCGCCACGGGTTACCCTCCCAACTTGCGAATCGGATCGCGGTTGCCCGGAATATCGGGCAGCGCGGGCGGAATCAGGTTCGTGATGACCGCGTCGAACCAGCGGCCGGTGCCCAGCACATTGGAGTACAGCCCGTAGAAGGGCGCCGCCAGCGTGAGAGTCTTGGACAGGTCGGCCTGGTGGTCGTTGAGCAGGTCGATCGTCTTGTTGAGGTTGGTCAGCGCCGGCCCGATCTGCTCCTCGTTGTCCTTGACCAGCGCGGTCAGTTCCGCCGCAACGGTTTTCGCACCGGTCAGCAACTGGTGGATGGCCTGCTGGCGGACATTGAGCTCCGCGATCAGCTGGCCGCCGTTGGCGAGCAGCCGCTCGAACTCCTGATTGCGGTCGGCCAGCACCTTGGAGGTGGTCCGGGTGGCGGCGAACAGCTTCTTGAGCTGGTCGTCGCGCTTGGCCAGCGACTCCGAGAGCCGGGCCACGCCGTCGATGGACCCGCGCAGCTGCGGCGGAGTCGCGGAGAAGGCGTCCGAGAGCACCTGGAAGCTCTGCGCGAGCTGTGCGGTGTTGGTCTGCTCGATGTTCTTGGCGGCATCGCTGAAGGCGTCCACCACGTCGTAGGGAGACACGGTGCGCGACAACGGAATCCGGTCACGCGGATTCGCGGTGCGGTCGCCCTTGGGGTCGAGCGCCAGGTACTTCTGGCCGAGCAGCGTCTTGATCTGGATGGACGCGCTGGTCTCGTTGCCGATCCAGGCGTCCTGGGTGCGGAAGTCGACCAGCACCTTGTCGCCGTCGAGGCGGACATCGGAGACCGCGCCGACCTTCACACCGGCGATGCGGACCTCGTTGCCCTTCTTCAGGCCCGCGGCCTCGGAGAACTCGGCGGTGTACTTGGTGCCCGCCCCGATCAGCGGCAGCTTGTCCAGGTTGAACGCGGACAAGGTCACCAGCAGCACCAGGATCAGGCCCAGCCCGCCCATGAATGCCGGACTGCGCTTGCCCATGACAATGCGGTCATCCATCAGCGGCCTCCCTTCCCGTGGCAGCGCGGCGCCGGATTCGTGTAGATCGGCTGATTCACCGTCGGCATGTTCTGGAGCGCGGGCGGGAAGTTCAGCTGCGGCGCGTCCTTGATGCCCGGCCCCGCGACGATGTCGATGCCGCACAGATAGAACTGGAACCAGGAGCCGTAGGAGGCGGCGCGGCCCAGCTTCTCCATCTTGATGGGCAGGTTGGTCAGGCCCTCGTCGACCTCGTCCTTGCGGTCGTTGAGCGTGCCGGTCAGCTGGTTCAGGCCCGCGATCGCGCCCTGCAGGTTCGGCCGCACCGGGACCAGCAGGTCGGCGGTGGCCTGGGCCAGTCCGCCCAGCGAGGAGACCGCGGAACCGATGGTGCCGCGCTCGGCGTTCAGGCCGGAGACCAGCGCCTCGGTGTTCACGATCAACTGGTCGAGCTGGTCGCCGCGCGAATTGATGCTGTCCAGCACCAGATTCAGGTTCTTGATCAGCTCACCGATCACCGCGTCCTTGTCGGCGATCTTGTTGGTCAGCGAGGCGGTGTTGGCCACCAGGTCCGCGATGGTGCCGGACTCGCCCTGGAAGACCTGGATGATCTCGTAGGACAGCTTGTTGACGTCCTCGGGGGTGAGGGTCTGGAACAGCGGGCGGAAGCCGTTGAACAGCTCGGTCAGATTCACCGCGGGCTTGGTGCGCTCCAGCGGAATCGTCGCGCCCTTGTTCAGCTTGCGGCCCTGCTGCCCGGTTCCCTGCTCCAGCGCGATGTAGCGCTGGCCCACCAGGTTCCGGTACTTGATGGTCGCCGTGGTCGAGGCCGGCAGCCAATCCCGGTCGGTCAGTTCGAATTCCACATTGGCCAGGCGCTTGTCCACGATGGCCACATTGGTCACCTTGCCGACGCGGACACCCGCGACCCGGACCTCGTCGCCCTTGTTCAGGGAGGTCACGTCGGTGAAGCGGGCATTGAACTTGGTGCCGCCGCCACCGTAGTTGGCGATGGTGAGCGCCAGCACGCCCGTCAGGAAGACCGTGACGAGAATGAAGGCGATCAGTTTGGTCAGCGTCGGCCCGAGACCGCGCAACAGATCCTTCACTTGACGCTCACCTCACTGCCGCGGAAGGCGGGCGCGGCGATCTTGGTGACCCAGCTGGGCACCTCCTCGGGCGAAACGCCGTGGGCGGCACCGTAGATCGTGCCCAGCGCCTGGGACTCCTGCGGCGAGTACGCGGTCGTCGGCGTCTGGGGCCCGTACACCTTGTACTGCGGCGCCTGCATCCGGCCGACGTTCTGGTCACCCGGGTTCCGGCTCGGCGGCTGGTAGGAGCCGTCATTGGCGGAACCGTCGGTGTACTGACCCGGATCGGTGAAGGGCGGGTACATCGGAACGCAGAGCGGGCCACGCTGATCGAACCACCGCGGCTCGTCCTGGTTGGGGACGTAGCGGCCGCGCGGATTCACGATCGACACGCTGACCCGCGAACCCGGCAGGTCGGTGCCCTTGCCGAAGATCTGGTCGATGCGCGGCTTGAGCTCGGCGAAACCGGCCAGCGCGCAGCTGTAGCTCGGCGAGTACCTGGCCAACTCCACCAGCGCGGGCCGCGAGTCCGCAGCCACGTCGATGATGTTGTCGCGGTTGAGCAGCAGGAAGTCGGCGGTGGTGGTGGCGCTCGGGGTGAGCGTCGCCAGCAGGGTGTCGATCTGCGACTTCTTCTGCACCACGGTCGCGTTGGTGGTGCGCAGATTGTCCAGCGCGGACACCAGCTGCGGCGCGGCGTCGGAGTAGGTGGTGGCCACGTCGGCCAGGCTCTTCAGATCGTCCTGCAGGGTCGGCATCACGCCGTTCACCTGGGTGACGATGTCGTCGAGCCGGTCGATGGTCTTGCCCAGCTCCTCGCCCTGACCCTGCAGCGCGTTGGACAGCGCGCCCAGCGTGGAGGACAGGTACTGCGGCGGAATCGCCTGCAGCAGCGGCAGGATGTGGTCCAGCAGCTGGCTCACCTCGACGGCGTTGCCGGAGGTGTCCTGGTGCAGGGTGAGGCCCTCGGTGAGTTTGCCCTGCGGGCTGTCCGGCCACACCAGGTCGATGTAGCGCTCACCGAACAGCGTCTTGGGCAGCAGCCGCGCGGTCACGTTGGACGGGATCTTGTCCGCCTTGGCGGGGTCGATGGCCAGGTCCAGGTGCACGTTCTTGCCGTCGTAGCTGCTCGAGCGCAGCTCGCCGACGGTCACGCCGCGGACCTTCACGTCCGCGTTGCGGGTCAGCGCGTTGCCGACGGTGTCGGTGATCAGGTTGACCCGCACGGTGTCCACGAACTGCTTGTTGTAGATGGCGATGGTGGTCCACAGGAACAGCGCGACCAGCGCGAAGAACAGCACGCCCAGGGTCCGCTTCTTCAGCGTCTGCCCGCGCTCCGGGTTGCTCATCCGGCCACCCGCACCGTCGTGGTCGTGCCCCAGATCGCCAGGGACAGGAAGAAGTCCAGCACGTTGATCAGCACGATCGCGGCGCGCACCGCGCGGCCCACGGCCACGCCGACGCCCGCGGGACCGCCGGTGGCGTTGTAGCCGTAGTAGCAGTGCACGAGGATGATCACGAACGCGAAGACCAGCACCTTCACGAACGAATAGAGCACGTCCTCGGGTGGCAGGAACAACGCGAAGTAGTGGTCGTAGGAGCCGCTCGACTGCCCGTTGAAGTAGATGCTGATCAACCGCGAGGCCAGGTAGGTGCCCAGCAGGCCGACCACGTACAGCGGGATCACCGCGAGGAAGCCCGCGATGGCGCGCGTGGTCACCAGGAACGGCACCGACGGCACCGCCATCACCTCGAGCGCGTCGATCTCCTCGGAGATCCGCATGGCGCCCAGCTGGGCGGTGAAACCACAGCCGACCGTCGCCGAAAGTGCCAGTGCCGCAACCAGCGGCGCGAGCTCACGGGTGTTGATGTACCCGGTGAGGAAGCCGGTGAGCACGCCCGAGCCCAGCGCGTCGAGCGCCTTGAAGCCCTGCAGGCCCACCACCACGCCGACCGAGGCCGACATGAACACGATGACGCCGATGGTGCCGCCGATGACCGCCAGCGCGCCCGACCCGAAGGTCACCTCGGCCAGCAGCCGGGTGACCTCCTTGCGGAAGTGCACGATGGTCCGCGGGATGGCGCCGATCGCCCGCGAGTAGAACGACATCTGGTCGCCGGCCTTGTCGACCATGTTGACCGGAGCCATGAGCGCGGGCTTGACCCGGCGCGCCGACCGGGAGAAAACGGTGGAGCGCTGCGAAACGACCATTGTCACGCGCCCTTTGCGGGTACGACCTGAAGATAGATCAGGGTGAGGATGAGGTTCAGGAAGAAGAGCACGAGGAACGTGATGACCACCGACTGGTTCACCGCGTCGCCCACGCCCTTGGGTCCGCCCTTGGGATGTAAGCCCTTGTAGGCGGCGATGACGCCCGCCACCACACCGAAGATCAGTGCCTTGATCTCACCGATCACCAGGTCGGGGATTTGCGCGAGGGCGGAGAAGGACGCCAGGTACGCGCCCGGGGTGCCGCCCTGCAGCCCCACGTTGAAGAAGTAGCCGCCGCAGATGCCGACGACCGAGACCATGCCGTTGAGCAGGAAGGCGACCAGCATCATGCCCAGCACCCGCGGAACCACCAGGCGCTGAATGGGATCGATGCCGAGCACTTCCATGGCGTCGATCTCCTCGCGAATGGTGCGCGAGCCGAGATCGGCGGCTACTGCGGAGCCGGCGGCTCCGGCGATGATCAATGCGGTGACCACCGGTGCGGCCTGCTGGACCGTGGCCAGCACGCTGGTCGCACCGGTGAAGTTCTCCGCCCCCAGCTGCTTGATGAGCGAGCCGGTCTGCAGGGCCACCACGGCGCCGAACGGGATTGCCACCAGGGCGGCGGGGAGGATCGAGACACTCGCGATGAACCACGATTGCTCGATGAACTCCCGCCACTGGAAAGGCCGGCGGAACGTCTTCCGGAACACGTCGAGAAAGAGTCCGAAAACATTGCCGGCCTGGGCAAGTCCCGACTCGACCGAGGTGCGCAGTCGCGTCGAGGAGGGGTTCACGGGCGGTATGTTACCCGTTAGTTAGGTTCTGTCGAACCGTGGAGTCGTAGCCACCCGAATACGACGGCATCACCTGCGTGTCGTCGTCGCCGTTCTCGGCCATGGACTCCCGGATCGCCTCCTGCGCGGCGGGCGGCAGGGTGTGCATGATCTGACGGACCCGCTCACGGCGACGATGCACCGCGCCACGCACCGGCATACCCGGCTGCGCCCGCATCTGCGGGATGATGCCCTCGATCTCCTCGGCGCCACCGGCGTGGTGACCCGAGTCGAACATGGCCTGCTCGCGGGCCATCTGGGCTTCGTCCTTCTCCTCGGACATACCGATCGGACCCTGCATACGGCCGTTGAGGAACTGCTTGACCACCGGCTCGTCCGAGGTCAACAGCACCTCGCGGGGACCGAACATGACCAGGTTGCGGCGGAACAGCATGCCGATGTTGTCCGGCACCGTACGGGCCAGGTTGATGTTGTGCGTGACGATCAGGATCGTCGCGTCGATCTGCGCGTTGATGTCGATCAACAGCTGCGAGAGGTAGGTCGTACGAACGGGATCCAGACCCGAGTCCGGCTCGTCGACGAGGATGATCTGCGGGTCCAGCACCAGCGCGCGGGCCAGGCCGGCACGCTTGCGCATACCACCGGAGATCTCACCGGGGAGCTTGCCCTCGGCGCCGAGCAGACCGGTCAGCTCGAGCTTCTCCATGACGATCTTCTTGATCTCGGATTCGCTCTTCTTGGTGTGCTCGCGCAACGGGAAGGCCGTGTTGTCGAACAGGTTCATCGACCCGAACAGCGCGCCGTCCTGGAACAAGACGCCGAACAGCTTGCGGATCTCGTACAGATCCTTGTTCGAGCAGGTGGTGATGTCGGTGCCGTCGATGTAGATCGAGCCCTTCTCCGGACGGAGCAGACCGATCAACGACTTCAGGAAGACGGACTTACCGGTACCCGACGGACCGAGCAGAGCGCTGACTTCCCCCGACGGCAGCGTCAGCGTGACGTCCTGCCAAATACGCTGCGAACCGAACGACTTCGTGATGCCTTCGGTCCTGACCTCGACGCCCACGCCAACCTCCACTTTCTCCGACGAGCGCCCTACATGTGGGACGATCCGCCACAAATTTCGCGCGGTGTGGCGCGTCACAGTAGGTCCGGTCACTGTATCGCATGGAGACCGTCTCGGACACTGGGACCTGACCGGTCGGTAGCAATATCTGGAATACCCACCTGATCACGCGCCAATCACGGCAGCAGAATACGCGAAAAGGGCGGTACCACAATGGGTACCGCCCTTTTCACAATATCGACGCGGCCGGGGTGTGACCCCGGCACACCATCAAGTGAATTACTTGATGGTGATCTTGGCGCCGGCCTCTTCCAGCTTCGCCTTGGCAGCCTCGGCGGCGTCCTTGGCGACCTTCTCCAGGATCGGCTTCGGGGCGCCCTCGACCAGGTCCTTGGCTTCCTTCAGGCCCAGGCCGGAGACGATCTCACGCACGACCTTGATGACCTGGATCTTCTTGTCGCCGGCACCCTCGAGGATGACGTCGAACTCGTCCTGCTCCTCGGCGGCCTCGGCCGGGGCGCCAGCGGCACCCGCGACGGCGACGGCGACCGGAGCGGCAGCGGTGACCTCGAACTTGTCCTCGAACGCCTTCACGAACTCGGACAGCTCCAGCAGGGTCATGCCGGCGAAGGTCTCGAGCAGCTCATCAACGTTGGCCATTGATATTTCCTTTCGGTAGTTCCGTCACCGCGCGGCGGTGACGAATAGGTTTGGGGTAGTGACTTATTCGGCGTCGGCAGCAGCGTCGGCGGCCGGAGCGGCAGCGCCACCCTCGGCCTGCTTCTTCTCCTGCAGCGCGGCCATGAGGCGCGCGACCTGGTTGCCGGGGGCGGCGAACAGGCCGGCGGCCTTCGACAGGTTGCCCTTCATGGCACCGGCCAGCTTGGCCAGCAGCACCTCGCGCGACTCGAGGTCGGCGATGCGCTCGACCTCGGCCACGGACAGCGCAGCGCCGTCCATGTAGCCGCCCTTGATGATGAGCGCCTTGTTGTCCTTGGCGAACGCCTTCAGCGCCTTGGCGGCCTCGACCGGCTCGCCGGTGATGAAGGTGATAGCGGTCGGACCGACGAACAAGTCATCCAGGCCAGCCACGCCCGCCTCGGCGGCAGCGCGCTTGACCAGGGTGTTCTTGGCGACGGAGTAGGTAGCGTTCGCGCCGAGCGCACGACGCAGCTCGGTGATCTTGCTGACCGACAGACCGCGGTACTCCGTGACAACCGTCGCGGTGGACGCCTTGAACTGCTCGGTGATCTCCGCAACCGCGGTGACCTTCTCAGAATTCGCCATACTTCGCCTCCTCTCTGGATGGTCGGTTCTCGTGTGAACTACCGAGTTCCGCCAACAGGGGCCGGCGACAAAGCTAACGCCCCGGTCGCAGAGCGAACCCGGGGCGCAGAAGAAACGGTCGCGATCTCTCGCGGGTTTCCCGACCTCGGTTCTCCCTGCGTGGGTCGCCGGCAATATCGCCGGACCTTCAGCCGCCTGACGGCAGCAACCAACGGTCTTCGGTAGAACGATGTGGGGTGATCACCGGAAACTCCGGAGAGCATGTCGATGACCGTCGTCCAATATAGCGGACCAGCATCGATACGCCAAAACGGGGTCAGCGCACCCCGCTCAGGGTGCTGCTGCCCGAGAAGAAGGCATACATCAGCTGACATTGCGGCGTGGTGGAACGCGGAGCGTCCCAGTATCCGCAGCCCAGCAGCTCGGCGGAGCCCAGGAAGGGAATTCCCACCAGCACCGCCCCTGGCAGCAGGTACAGCAGTGACCCGTCGCCCCAGTTCGTGGGGATGGCGGATCCGGAATCGGCGACCGGCGCCGGCACCAGCGCGACGGGCTCGGCCACGGCGGCCGGGGTGGCCAGCAGTCCGGTGAGGAAGGCGGCTGCGGTGAGGGTCAGGGTGAGACGGCGCATGTGCGCACCCTGTCATCGAATTTCCGGACGCGACAGACTGTAAAAGTGGGGTATTTCAAATTGACTGATCTCGGATAGTGTCTGCGCAACTGGTTCCAGGAGGAAGCAATGACCAGAACGGTCTCGAAAGTCCTTGCCGCCGTAGCGATTTCCACCGCGATCGCGGGCATCGCCGCGGCTCCGGCGAACGCCGACGTCACGTTGCCCCCGCGCACGACCGGATCGGCGGGCGTCGACGCCGGATCCACCGTGCTCCAAGCCGGATCATCCGCCATCGTCACCCCGATCGTCGGGATGCTCATCCGATCCCTGTGCACGCTGAGCACCAGTGACCCGACCTGCGACCTCCCCGATCTCTGACCAACCACCGGACAAGACTATGAAATTCGGGTATTTCAGAAGAATTGACTCGGGGTCAGGTTCTACGCACCCAACCATGGGAGGCAACCGATGAGCCGGATGCTCACCAAATCCCTTGCGACGGCGGCACTTTCCGCTGCCCTCCTCGGCGCGGCGGCGGTTCCGGCCGAAGCCGCACCGGCCGCCCCGGTGGCCGACAGCGGATCCGCCGGCAGCTCCGCGGCGAGCCTCTGGGACGGATCCGCCCACATGCCCGCCCCGGGCTTGGCGATCGTCAACTCGCTCGCCGCCATCTTCTGCACGGTCGCCCAGTCCGTCCCGGGCAGCAGCAGCATATGCCGTTTCAACCCGGACGGCTTCCCCATCGGTTAGGTCATCGGCTCACCCAGCGAAAACCGAAGGCCGACACGATTTCTCGTGCCGGCCTTCGGTTGTTCTTGCGTCGCTACACGTCGCGGAAGGGGACTCAGTCCTCTTCGGCGAAGTTGCGGGTGCGGTTCGGGTCCACCGGGATGCCCGGTCCGGTGTTCGTCGAGAACGTCACCTTCTTGACGTAGCGGCCCTTCGCGGTGGAGGGCTTGACGCGCAGGATCTCGTCGAGGGCGGCGCCGTAGTTCTCGGCCAGCTTCTTCTCGTCGAAGGAAGCCTTGCCGATCACGAAGTGCAGGTTGGCCTGCTTGTCGACGCGGAAGTTGATCTTACCGCCCTTGATGTCGTTGACAGCCTTGGTGACATCGGGGGTGACCGTGCCGGTCTTCGGGTTCGGCATCAGGCCACGCGGGCCCAGCACGCGAGCGATACGACCGACCTTGGCCATCTGGTCCGGGGTGGCGATCGCGGCGTCGAACTCCAGCCAGCCGCCCTGGATGCGCTCGATCAGGTCCTCGGCGCCCACGGCGTCGGCACCGGCGGCCTCGGCCTCGGCGGCCTTGTCACCGACGGCGAACACGATGACGCGGGCGGTCTTACCGGTGCCGTGCGGCAGGTTGACGGTGCCGCGGACCATCTGGTCGGCCTTACGCGGGTCGACACCCAGACGGACGGCAACCTCGACGGTCGCGTCGGTCTTGGTGGTGGCGGTCTCCTTCGCGAGCCGCGCGGCGGCCAGCGGAGCGTAGAGAGCAGCGCGGTCGACCTTGGCGGCCGCCTCGAGATAAGCCTTGCTTCGTTTTGCCATGTTGATCTGTCCTTGTCTAAGTCAGAAGTGGTGCGGGACAGGCGGTCCCTCCCACCGAGCCGGAAGGCTCTTACTCCGCGATGGTGATACCCATCGAGCGGGCAGTACCAGCGATGATCTTCGCCGCGGCGTCGATGTCGTTGGCGTTCAGGTCTTCCTGCTTGGTCTTGGCGATCTCACGGACCTGGTCCATGGTGATCTGCGCGACCTTGGTGCGGTGCGGCTCGGCGGAGCCCTTCTGCACACCGGCGGCCTTCAGCAGCAGACGCGCGGCGGGCGGCGTCTTCAGCTTGAAGTCGAACGTGCGGTCTTCGTAGACCGTGATCTCGACCGGGATGACGTTGCCACGCTGCGACTCGGTCGCCGCGTTGTACGCCTTGCAGAACTCCATGATGTTGACGCCGTGCTGACCCAGCGCCGGACCCACCGGCGGAGCCGGGTTGGCCTGGCCGGCCTGGATCTGGAGCTTGATGAGCCCAGCGACCTTCTTCTTCTTCGGGGGCATCTTTCTTCCTTGGTTAGGTTCCTTACGGATCACCCGTAAGCCTTTTCCGGGACTTGCGCCCAGGGCAGCTCGAGATCAGGCCCTAGGCACAACCCGGCAAGTCTACGTGAACGCGAAAAAGGCGGTGACACCGGGTGAAACCCGGGCCACCGCCTCCTTGCGACTAAATCTTGGCGACCTGCGTGAACGCCAGTTCGACCGGGGTCTCGCGGCCGAAGATCGAGACCAGCACCTTGAGCTTCTGCTGCTCGGCGTTGACCTCGGAGATGCTGGCCGGCAGGGTCGCGAACGGGCCGTCCATGACGGTCACCGACTCGCCGACCTCGAAGTCGACCTCGATGATCGGCTTCGCGACGGCGGCGTCGCCACCGGTCGAGGCGGCGGCAGCGGCGGCGGCCGGAGCGGCGGCCTTCTTCTGCTGCGCGGCCGGGACCAGGAACTTCACCACGTCCGGAATGGTCAGCGGCGAGGGACGCGAGGTGGCGCCGACAAAACCGGTGACACCGGGGGTGTTGCGCACCGCGCCCCACGACTCGTCGTTCAGCTCCATGCGGACCAGGATGTAGCCCGGCAGCACCTTGCGGTTGACGTTCTTCTTCTGGCCGTTCTTGATCTCGGTGACCTCTTCGGTCGGCACCTCGACCTGGAAGATGTAGTCCTCGAGACCGAGGTTCTGCACGCGGGTCTCGAGATTGGTCTTCACCTTGTTCTCGTACCCGGCGTAGGAGTGCACGACGTACCAGTCGCCGGGCGCGCGACGCAGCGCGGCGGTCATCTCGGCGACCGGGTCGGCGGGCTCGTCGGAGATCTGGGCCGCGGGCTGCGCGGGCTCGGCCTCTTCGGCGTCCGCCGCGAACTCGTCGGCGTCGGCCTCGAACTCAGCGGCAGCGGAGCCCTCAGCGTCCTCGACGTCCGCGGTGGTCTCTTCGATCACCACGTCATCCACCGGGAATTCCTCGGTTGTGCCGTTCTCCGGGGTGCTCACTGGGGCACTCGCTTCCTTAGTCGTCACGTAATCCTCTGCGCGCCGGGGCAAGGCATAGCCCGGCGGATGTTCCCGCTCCCCGCCTCTGCCCGGGGGCCGGTCACCGGCCGCGACGGTCAGACACGGTCACCGTGCCGCCTAGCCGAAGAGCCAGTTGACACCCTTGATGAACGCCACATCCAAACCGCTGATGTACGCGATGATGAAAATCACGAACACCAGGACAACGCTCGTATAGGTGACCATCTGCTTGCGGTTGGGCCAGATGACCTTGCGAAGTTCCGCGATGACTTCCTTGAGGAACTTCATCAGGCGCTTGAAGGGATTGCCCGAACCGCTCTGCCCGGCCTTCTTGCCTTTGCCGGACTGCTTGGTGGCTGCCTTGGCCGAATCCGACGGTCGTTCGATCGTCGCGACGGCGCTGGACGACGCGGCGCGGGTGCGCCGGGCGGACCGCTTGCCGCTCGGACGAGCCACCGCGGCGGTGTCGTCGCCATCTTCGTGGCGAGTGTCCCGCTCGTCGCTCACGTCGATCCTCTCTAAGTCGGCATCCAGGGCAGGGGCGACAGGACTTGAACCTGCAACCTGCGGTTTTGGAGACCGCTGCTCTGCCAGTTGAGCTACGCCCCTTCGGCTGGACGGGGTTGCTTCCAGCCTCTAGTTCTTTTTCAGTTGTACTACAGGGTCATTTCATACAAACACGCGCCGCTCCTCGGAGCAGCGCGCATCGGCTGGTGACCCCAGATTTTCGAGTGTACGTTACCCCGACTGACGATCGCCAATCGGGGCGTCGCGGCCTACCCCGGTTTCCGGTCAGCCGAGCTGCACCGTCGCGGTGGCGCGACCGAAGATCTTGCGGCCCTCCGACTTCGCCACGATGGCGATCACCGCGGTGCGGGTCTCGGGGTCCACCGACTTCACCTTGCCGGTGTACTCGATCTCCGCGGGACGGTCGATCGGGACGTACACGGGGCTGGTGAAGCGGACGTTGTACTCCTTGACCGAACCCGGGTCGCCCAGCCATGAGGTGACGAAGCCGCCGCCCAGGCCCATGGTCAGCATGCCGTGCGCGACAACGTTTTCCAGGCCGACCAGCTTCACGACGTCGTCGCTCCAGTGGATCGGGTTGGCGTCGCCGGAGACGCCGGCGTAGTTCACCAGGTCGCCGCGGGTGAGCAGCACGGTGCGGGAGGGCAGTTCGTCGCCGGCGGCGACATCCTCGAAGCGGCGGGTCTGCGCGCTGGCGACCACGGCGCCGGTCGACCGCGCCGCGACGGACTGGTCGGGGGTGTCGATCTCGATGGGCTCGCCCGCGTCGGCGGCGTCCGGGCCGACCCCGTGCATGAGCACATTGCGCACGGCGTCACCGATATTGGGGTCGATGTCACCGCCGCTGCGGCCGATCAGGGTGGTGTAGGTGGTGAGCACCAGTTCGTCGTTCTGGGCCAGCACGTCGTTGCGGGTGACGATGATGTCGCCGCCGAAGGCCTGGCGGAACGAGTGCAGGTAGACGACGCAGGACAGCTGGTCCCCGGCCCTGATCGGACGGTGGAACTCCAGGATCTGGTCCGTCTGCATGATCTGGCTCAGGTCGTAGCCGGTGACGATCTGCTCGAAGAGCTTGCGCTGGGCCAGGATTCCGACCAGCGAGATGAAGGTGAGGGGGGCGACCAGGCCGTCGTGACCGTGCGCGGCGGCGGCGTCCTCGTCCCAGTGCACCGGGTGGTAATCCTGCACCGCGCGGGCGTACTCGCGCACCTTCTCGCGGCCGACCTCGTAGTAGTCATCGACGCGGTAGTGGTGGCCGACCATGGCGGCGGCGTGCGCGGCGGGGTCGAAGAGTTCGGATTCGACCATGTCGGCCTCGATGTCGATATCGGTGTTGATCGTCACGGCAGGAAGTCCCTATCTGCTCCCAGGAAACGGGAACGGGCGAGAGCGCAGAACCACCGCTATATACGCCAAGTGCCGGACCGGGTCCCTTGTCCCTTTCTAAGAGACGAAGTGACTTACCGATCCGGCACTCTGTCCACGCGGTTGTTCGCGCGGGTTTAAGTTAGCGAGACTCGCGATGCGCCCGGTGGGTACCGCAGTTCGGGCAGAACTTCTTCAGCTCGAGACGGTCCGGGTCGTTACGCCGATTCTTCTTGGTGATGTAGTTGCGGTGCTTGCACTGCTCGCAGGCCAAGGTGATCTTTGGCCGGATATCAGTGGACTTCGCGGCCACGATTGCCTTCTTTCCGGTCAGCCTGATTGGGATATCAGTATGTAGCGATGGCCGGACTTGAACCGGCGACACAACGATTATGAGTCGTTTGCTCTACCGACTGAGCTACACCGCCATCTGGTGTCGGTACTTGACGGCGGGGAGGTCCCGGGTCCTGCTAGGAGAAGCCGAGCCGTTCACCACCGGCAATCCGGCGAGCCCCCTAACGGAATCGAACCGTTGACCTTTTCCTTACCATGGAAACGCTCTGCCGACTGAGCTAAGGGGGCGTGTCTGTCTTGCTCCGGTCTGGACCGGGGCGCTGACGACTTGAACGAGATTACACACATCCCCGCGCACTCTCCAAACCGGCTGGTCATCGCCCGTTTTCGAGACCGGGTAGCCGCTGTGGCACTCGATGCAGGGGGGCCATCCAGGGTTGCGCCGCGGCCCGGCCGACGCGCCACGCCCTGACCCGTGAAACGCAAAGAGCCCCTCAGACTCAGAGTCTGAGGGGCTCTTGCAGTGGCGGATGAAGGATTTGAACCTCCGAAGCATTACGCGGCTGATTTACAGTCAGCTCCCTTTGGCCGCTCGGGCAATCCGCCGGGGTACGCCTTCCAGCGCTTCAGCAGAATACCCTGAACCCACGCCCGGAATGCAAACCGGCTGGATACAGCCATGCCGGAGCGGCTAGCGTCGGCGTTGGAACATCCCGAATATCCGATCTCGGACAGGAGAAGAGTGTGGCGGATTCGTCGTTCGATGTGGTCAGCAAGATCGATCGCCAGGAGGTGGACAACGCCCTCAACCAGGCCGCCAAGGAGCTGAGCCAGCGCTACGACTTCCGCGGCACCGGGGCGAGCATCGAATGGTCGGGCGAGGAGAAGATCATCCTCAGCGCCGAGTCCGAGGACCGCGTGAAGGCGGCTCTGGACGTGTTCAAGGAGAAGCTGATCCGCCGCGACATCTCGCTCAAGGCGTTCGACGCGGGCGATCCGCAGGCCTCCGGCAAGGTGTACAAAATCACAGGAAACCTGGTGCAGGGCATCACCACGGAGAACGCGAAGAAGATCGCCAAGAAGATCCGTGACGAGGGCCCCAAGAGCGTCAAGGCGCAGATCCAGGGCGAGGAGCTGCGCGTCAGCAGCAAGAACCGTGACGATCTCCAGGCCGTCATCGCGCTGCTCAAGGGCGGCGACTTCGATATCGCCCTGCAGTTCGTGAACTACCGCTAGCTAGTAGTTCCGGTTTCCACCGGCCAACTCCTCGAGGCGGGCGATGCGGTCCGCCATCGGGGGGTGGGTGGAGAACCAGCGGGCCATCTTGTCGCCGGCCCGGAAGGGGTTGGCGATCATCAGGTGGGACTGGGCGGTCAGCTGCGGTTCGGGGGGCAGCGGGGCGGCCTGGGTGCCGCGTTCCAGTTTGCGCAGGGCCGAGGCGAGCGCCAGCGGGTCGCCGGTGAGTTCCGCGCCGTCCTGGTCGGCCTGGTATTCGCGGGAGCGGGAGACTGCCAGTTTGATGAGCGAGGCCGCGATCGGTCCCAGCAGTGAAACCAGCAGCAGCGCAATGACATTCGGGCCCTCGCCATTGCGGTTGCCGCCGCCGAAGGCCCCCGCGAAGAAGGCCAGGTTGGCCAGGCCGGAGATGACCGAGGCGAGCGCGCCCGCGACCGACGAGATCAGGATGTCGCGGTTGTAGACGTGGGACAGCTCGTGCCCCAGCACCGCGCGCAGTTCCCGTTCGTCGAGGATCTGCAGGATGCCGGTGGTGCAGCAGACCGCGGCATTGCGCGGATTACGGCCGGTGGCAAAGGCATTGGGCGCGTTGGTGGGGCTGATGTACAGGCGCGGCATGGGCTGGCGGGCGGCCGTGGCCAGTTCGCGCACGATGCGGTACATCGCGGGAGCCTCGAGCTCGGTGACCGGCTGCGCGTGCATGGCCTTCAACGCGAGCTTGTCGCTGTTGAAGTACGCGTAGGCGTTCATGCCCACCGCCAGCACGATCGACAGGATCAAGATCGTGGGATTGCGGAACAGCGCTCCCACGAACACGATCAAGGCCGACATCCCGACCAGAAGCCCGAACGTCTTCAACCCGTTCGCATACCCGTGCCCATGCATACGGTCTCCTTCCGACGCCCCTCACCGCTGAGTTACACCAGGTCAACGATAGAGCCGCGGGTTGAAGTTCCCAGTTATTCGACTGATCGGTTTCGGATCTGGTCAGCCCACGCGTTCGATGGTGTAGCGGACGAGCTGCTCGAGCGCGTCGTTGGCCGGGCCGCCGGGCAGGGCCGAGAGTTCGGCGTGCGCGAGGTCGGCGTAGCCGTGCAGCTTCTCCTTGGCCAGCACCAGGCCGCGCGAACGCGACAGCAGGTAGAGGGCCTCCTCCACGTCGGCGTCGGTCTGCGGCGGGGTGGCCAGCAGCTTGCGCAGGCGGTCGCCCTCGTCGCCCTCGTCACGCAGCGCGTAGAGGACGGGCAGGGTGTGCACGCCCTCGCGCAGGTCGGTGCCGGGGGTCTTGCCGGACTGCTCGGACGCCGAGGAGATGTCGATGATGTCGTCGGCGATCTGGAAGGCGGTGCCCACGGCGTCGCCGAGGCGGGCCAGGCGTTCCACGTGGTCCAGGCTCGCGCCGGAGAAGGTGCCGCCGAAGCGTCCGGCGGCGGCGATCAGCGAGCCGGTCTTCTCCCACACCACGCGCAGGTAGTGCTCGACCGGGTCCTGGGACTGCCGGGCGCCGATGGTCTCGCGCATCTGGCCGGTGACCAGCTCGGCGAAGGTCTCGGCGATGATCCGGACCGCGTCCGGGCCGAGGGTGGAGACCAGGCGGGAGGCGTGCGCGAACAGGTAGTCGCCCGCGAGGATGGCGACGGAGTTGCCCCAGCGGGAGTTCACGCTGGGGGCGCCGCGGCGCATGGAGGCCTCGTCCATGACGTCGTCGTGGTACAGGGTGGCCAGGTGCACCAGCTCCACCACGGTGCCGGCGACGACCAGGTCGGGGCTGGTCGGGTTGGGGCCGAGCTGACCGGTGAGGATGGTGAACAGCGGGCGGAAGCGCTTGCCGCCGGCCTTGGCCAGGTGCAGCGCCGCTTCCTGCAGGAATTCCTCGCCGTCGGACAGCTCGGTGATGAGCAGGTCCTCGACCTCGATCAGGCCCTTGCGCACTGTGGCGGCGAGCTCGGGATCGCCAAGATCCACCCCCGCGACCACGGTGCTCTCATCGCTCACAGCTGATGCGCTCATTTCTTCTCCCAGTGCCGCGTCCGACCCCACGCCAAAGAACCTAGCGTGTGCGTCGATCACCCCCTATGGACACCACCGTAGTGCGACCAACGAAACACCCGCCACGCGAATCGAAACGCCCGGAGGTGAACCCCGGGGCAAATATGCGCGCGCGGTGATGTGCTGCGAGTATTGGTCGCATGGGTTCATCGGAAGTCGCGTCCGAGCAGGGGAAATCGTCGGATGTTCTGCCGGCGCACGCCGATATTCTGGTCGTCGGCGCTGGTCCCGCCGGGTCCGCCGCGGCCGCGTGGGCGGCGCGCGCGGGACGGGACGTGCTCCTGACCGATTCGGCGCTGTTCCCCCGCGACAAGACCTGCGGCGACGGGCTCACCCCGCGGGCCACGGCCGAGCTGGAGCATCTGGGGCTCGGCGACTGGGTGCGGGCGCACACCGTGAACCGGGGCCTGCGGATGGCCGGGTTCGGCCGCGAGGCCCTGCTGCCCTGGCCGAACGGGTCCTTCCCCACCTACGGAAGTGCCGTTCCGCGAACCGAACTCGACGACAAGCTGCGCGAGACCGCGGTGAAGTCGGGGGCGCGGATGGTGGAGGGCGCCAAGGTGGTCGAGGTGGCCCGCGAGGGCGACCGGGTCACCGGCGTGACCATCAAGACCGACAGCGGGCTGCGCGCGGTGTCCTGCGAGACGCTGATCGTGGCGGACGGGGTCCGCTCCCCCGTCGGCAAGATGCTGGGCCGTACCTGGCACCGGCAGTACGCGTACGGGACCGCGGCGCGGGCGTACATCAAATCCGAGCGCAGTGACGACGAGTGGATCACCTCACATCTCGAATTGCGTGATGCGAACAATGAATTGATTCCCGGCTACGGCTGGGTCTTCCCGCTCGGCAATGGCGAGGTGAATATCGGCGTCGGTTCGCTGGCCACCGAAAAGCGGCCCTCGCATATCGCGTTGAAACCGTTGCTGCAGCACTATGTGTCGCAGCGGCGCGCGGAATGGGGTTTCGAGGGCGAGGCGCGGGCGGTGGCGTCGGCGCTGCTGCCGATGGGCGGCGCGGTGTCGAACCTGGCCGGGCGCAACTGGGCGCTGGTCGGCGACGCGGCCGGCTGCGTGAACCCGCTCAACGGCGAGGGCATCGACTACGGCCTGGAGGGCGGGCACATGCTGGCCGCGCTGCTGGACCAGCCGGACCTCACCCACATCTGGCCGGACCTGCTGCGCGAGCGCTACGGCCGCACCTATTCGGTGGCGCGGCGACTGGCCGGACTGGCCACGCATCCGCGCACGGTGCCGCTGGGCGGGCCGCCGCTGATGCGGTCGAAGCTGTTGCAGCGCACCGCGGTCCGGGTGATGGGCAACCTGGTCACCGACGAGGACCTGGATCTGACCGCCCGCCTGTGGCGAGGCGCGGGCCGGGCCTCGATGCGGATCGACAAGCTGCGGCCGTTCTCGTGAACGCCCGGCCGGTTCCCGAGGAGCTGCTGCCGCATCTGCGGCGAGCGCGGGATCTGGCCGACCGGCACTACGCGGAGCCGCTGGACCTGAACAGTCTGGCCGCGGCCGCGGGGGTGTCGAAGTACCACTTCCTGCGGTGTTTCGCGGCCACCTACGGCAAGACACCCGCCCTGTATCTCGCCGAGCGGCGGATCGAGCGGGCGCAGGATCTGCTGCGCGCCACCAATGTGACGGTGACCGAGGCCTGCATGCTGGTGGGCTACTCCAGCCTCGGGTCGTTCAGCCGCAAGTTCACCGACCTGGTCGGGATGTCGCCCTCGGAGTATCAAGCGAAGTTCGCGACCGAGGGCGCACCCCATATCCCGGGCTGCTACGTCTTCATGCACGGGCTCTCGGATCGCAAGCGCGAGGACTGACGCGACCCCGTGGCGAGGCCACGGGGTCGCGGGGTGAATTCAGCGGGGTGCGGGTCTCATCGAGACGGCAGCACGTGGATTCCCGTCTTGTCGGTGGAGAGGGCCAGCGAGCTGATGTACTGGATCTCGCCCTCCGGTCCCGGCACCGCCGAGGCGATCATGTCGGGGCGCTCGAACTCCATGCCGGTGACGACGCAGGTCAGCGTCTCCCCCGACGGGTTGCCGTGGTCGTCGAACATGGGCAGGTCGATGCCGTCGTGGTCGCGGCGCAGGTAGTACTTGCCCCGGGTGAGCACGGCGGTCAGCGGGGTGGCCAGGAACGAGACCAGCACGGCCACGATCGGCGAGTACGGCTTCAGGGTCTCACCGAACAGACCGAAGAAGGTCATGATCGACAGCACCGCCGACAGTCCGAAGCCGACCAGTCCGACCGGATTGAAGTCGTAGAGCATGCCGCGCCGGAACTCCGGCTCCTTGGGCGAGAGCTTCAGCACGTACTTGTTGATCGCGATATCCGTTGCGACGGTGACGATCCAGGCGATACCGCAGTTGGCGTAGAAGCCGAGGATGTTGTTGAGGAAGTCGAACATGTTGGCTTCCATCAGGATCAGCGCGATGGCCAGGTTCAGGCCGAGGAACACGATCCGGCCCGGGTAGTTCTTGGTGACGCGGGTGAAGGAGTTGGTCCACGCCAGCGAACCCGAATACGCGTTGGTGACATTGATTTTGATCTGGCTGATCACGACCAGCACCACGGCCAGGGTCATGGCCAGCCAGGACGGCATCATGTCGCGGTAGATCTCGAGGAACTGGTGCACCGGCTGGTTGGCGATGTCCTGCGCGCCGGGCAGGTTGGCGATCAGGTAGACCGCCAGGAACAGGCCGACGACCTGCTTGATGGCGCCGAACAGCACCCAGCCCGGTCCGGCCAGCAGCATCCAGCCCCACCACTTGCGGGCGTTGTCCGGGGTGCGGGGCGGCATGAAGCGCAGGTAGTCGATCTGCTCGGCGATCTGGGCGATGAGCGAGAGGCAGACGCCGGCGGCGAGCAGCGCGCCGGACAGGCTGACGCCCTTGCCGTCCTGGCCGCCGTAGGACAGGAAGGCGCCGACCGAGTCGGGGTGGCGGACCAGCAGGAAGCCGAACGGCAGCACCATCAGGATCAGCCACAGCGGGGTGGTCCACACCTGCAGTTTGGCGAGGGTGTTCATGCCGTAGATGACCAGCGGGAAGATCATCACCGTGGACACCAGGTAGCCGATCGGCAGCGGCACGTGCAGGCCGAGTTGCAGGCCCTGCGCCATGATCGAGCCCTCGAGCGCGAAGAAGATGAAGGTGAAGGAGGCGAACACGATGTTCGTCACCACCGAGCCGTAGTACCCGAAGCCGCTGCCGCGGGTGATCAGGTCCAGGTCGACGTTGTAGCGGGCCGCGTAGTAGGCCAGCGGGAAGCCGGTGATCATGATGATGATCGCGAAGATGCCGATGCCCAGCAGCGCGTTGCCGGTGCCGTTGGCGATGCCGATGTTCGCGCCGATGGAGAAGTCGGCCAGGTAGGCGATGCCGCCGAGCGCCGAGACGCCGACCACCGCCGGACTCCATTTCCGGTAGCTGCGGGGCGCGAACCGCAGCGTGTAATCCTCCAGCGTCTCCTTGGACGCGGCCACCGCGTTCGCCGTGGGGGTTTCTACTCGAACCACCGGCACTCCTCGTTCGGGCTCGTCGCGAGCTGTTTTCCGATTCGAGGGTGGCCAGTGATTGTTGATCTTGGCTTTCCGCGTGATGTCGCGGCTGTTACGGCAGCCTCACCGAGGTTCCGAGTGTGTGAACTCAGCAATCCGGGCGTGAATTCACCCGGGCGGGAAACGCGCAATTTCGGAGAAGCGGGGCCGGCCCGCCGGTCCATAGCCTGGACACATGACGATCATCTCGAATGTCTCGCTCGTGACCGTGTATGTCACCGACCAGACCGAGTCCAAGCGGTGGTACATCGACAACCTGGGCTTCGTGGAGCACTCCGACGTCACCATGGGCGACAACGGCTTCCGCTGGGTCACCATGGCGCATCCGGATCACCCGGAACTGGAGGTCACCCTCATGGTGCCCGGTCCCCCGCTCACCGACGACCTGGCCGAGGCGATCCGCCGGTCCATGGCCAACGGCACCCATGGCGCGCTCGGCCTGCGAACCGAGAACTGCCAGAAGGCCTTCGAGGAGCTCACCGCGAAAGGCGTCGAGTTCATCCAGCCGCCCGCCGAACGCCCCTACGGCGTGGAGGCCATCATTCGCGACAACTCCGGCAACTGGCTGGTATTGGTCGAGAACCGCGAATTCGACCCGAGCAAGGGCGATTTCGGGCCGCAGTAGCCGACCGGCCCGTGGATGCGGGACCACCCCCGCATCCACGGATCACCGGGATCAGGCGTTCTGCGCGGCGAACCAGGTTTCGACGGACTTGCGCTCGCTGTTCATGACCTTCTTGAGCAGGTTCTCGACCAGCGGTTCGATGGCGCCGCCGACCAGCGGGACCTTCACGTCGACCGTGCCGGTGGCCTCGATCTCGGAACCCTCGGCGGTGGGCCGCAATTCGAAGGCGCCCGCCATCTCGGTGGTGATGCCGCCGGAGCGGCCGCTGAAGCTGCCCCGCGCGACGCCGTCGGTCAGCGGGCCCCAGGCGTCGGTGCGCTCGAGCATGAGCTCGCTCTTGAGGACCTTCTTGACGATGCCGGGAATCTGGTCCTCGGGCGCCTTCTCGGTCATGTGGATCTGGATGGTGCCGGGCCCGTCCGGGTGGGTGAGCTCCAGCTTGGCGGTGGGCGCTGCGGCGAAGCGGGCCTGCCACATCTCTTCATTGTTGAGTGCCCGGTGAAGCTCTTCGACCGGGATGCTGTACTGCACGGTGAAGCTGAATTTTCGGGACATGGCGAAGACCGTAGCCCAGCGATGGAATAGCCTGCTGAAGTGTCGGAAACTAGCCAGTCTCCCAGGACTGAACAGCGGCAGGCGGTTCGGTGGCGGCGGGCTCGGCTCGGGATCGTCATCGCCGCGGCCACGGTCAGCTTCCTGGCCGCGCTGCTGGTGCTCGCGGCCTGGCGTGACGACCATCTCATCAATAGCGATCGGGGCGTGACCAGCGCCGAAGTGCTCTCGGCGGGCACCCTGCGGTCCGCGGTCATCTTCGTCACGCCCGACGGCGAGACCCACAACCCGAAGACCGGCGTGCTCTACCCGACCAAACTGACCGTCGGCGAGCGCATCAATGTCGAATATCGGCGCAGCGACCCCGATCTGGTTCGGGTGGCGGGCCGCGACGCGCGGGTCGCCGTCATCCCGGCGCTGTCGGTGATCGTGGTCGCCTGGGCCATCGCCATCCCCGCCCTCTGGATCTGCGGCTCGCCGCCGACCCGGTGGCTCAGCGCACTGCGGGCCCGCACGCGAACTAGGCTCCGACGGTAGATAGTCCCGGCCTATCGCCCAAAGGTTCGCGGCCCGTCTCGTTCTGGACTGAGCGGAGCGGGGGAGCGAAGCGGAGGAGCGGAGGGAGGGAAGAACGAGACCTCCAGGGCCGCGAACCCGCCCGGAGCGAAGCGGAGGGCAAAATAAGCACCGTGGCGAAAATCAGGCAGCGGGAGTCTTTTCGGGCCCAGCTGGACAAGCAGCCGAACGAAGTCGCGTCGATGTTCGATGGCGTGGCCAAGCGGTACGACATCACCAATACGGTGATGACCGGCGGCATCGACCGGTACTGGCGGATGGCGACCCGGAAAGCCCTGGCGCTGCGGCCCGGCGAGCGGGTGCTGGATCTGGCCGCCGGAACCGGCGTCTCGACGGTGGAGCTGGCCAAATCCGGGGCCTGGTGCCTGGCCGCCGACTTCTCCCAGGGCATGCTCGCGGCCGGACGCTGGCGCAATGTGCCCATGGTCGCCGGTGACGCCATGGCCCTGCCCTTCGCCGACGACTCGTTCGACGCCGTCACCATCTCCTACGGGCTGCGCAATGTGTCCGACCCGGACCTGGCGCTGCGCGAGATGCTGCGGGTGACCAAGCCCGGCGGGCGGCTCGTGGTGGCCGAGTTCTCCACCCCCACCCTCCCGCCGTTCCGGACGGTCTACATGGAGTACCTGATGAAGGCGCTGCCGCGGGTGGCCAGCGCGGTCAGCTCCAACCCGGACGCCTACGTGTACCTGGCCGAGTCCATCCGGGCCTGGCCGAATCAGCCGCAGCTGGCCCTGCGGATCGCGGACGCGGGCTGGTCGGCGGTGAAGTGGCGCAATCTCACCGGCGGCATCGTGGCGCTGCACCGCGGCTACAAACTGGGCTGATGCCCGCCGCCGGCCTGTGGCATTGCTCACGGTAGCGGCCTGACCTGCGCCTCACAGCCGCGAAAAACGGCTGTGAGGTGGATTGTCATCTGCCGATAACGTTCGGTAAATCCCCCGCAACTCGGGGTGGCTTAACTCGGAACCATGCCCGAACAGCCGACGCCCCCGACGAGCACCCGGACCGCGTGCTCGTACTGCGGGGTGGGCTGCGGCATCACCGTCGAGACCGAGATCGGCCCGCTCGGGCTGCCGGTGATCGCCAAGGTCAAGGGCGACAAGGACCACCCCGTCAATGCCGGGCGGCTGTGCACCAAGGGCAACACCCACGCCGAGCTGATGGCCGCGCCCGGCCGCATGGAGACCGCCTACCGCCGCCCCGAACGCGGCCAGCCTCCCGTGCCCATGCCGGTCGACGAGGCCGTTCACGAAGCCGCCCAACGGCTTCGCGTGATCCTCGACACGCACGGTCCGGACGCCATCGCGCTGTACGTGTCCGGTCAGCTGTCGATCGAGGCCCAGTACCTGGCCACCAAACTCGCCAAGGGCCACCTGCGCACCGTGCACATGGAAGCCAATTCGCGGCTGTGCATGGCCAGCGCGGCCAGCGGCTACAAGCTGTCGCTGGGCGCGGACGGGCCGCCCGGCTCCTACGACGACCTCGACCACGCCGACCTGTTCTTCGTGATCGGCGCGAACATGGCCGACTGCCACCCGATCCTGTTCCTGCGCATGGCCGATCGGCTCAAGGCGGGCGCGAAACTCATCGTGGTGGACCCGCGTCGCACCGACACCGCCGCGCGCGCCGACCTGTTCCTGCAGATCAAGCCGGGCACCGATCTGGCGCTGCTGAACGGGCTGCTGCACCTGCTGGTCGAGAACGGCGACATCGACGCCGAATTCATCGCCGAGCACACCGAGGGCTGGGAGGACCTGCCCGACTTCCTGGACGCCTACACCCCGGACCTGGTCGCCCAGGTCACCGGACTCGCCGAGGCCGACATCCGCACCGCCGCCGAGTGGATCGGCGCGGCCGGTGAATGGATGTCGCTGTGGACCATGGGGATCAACCAGTCCACGCACGGCACCTGGGCCACCAACGCCATCATCAACCTGCACCTGGCCACCGGCGCGATCTGCCGCACCGGCAGCGGGCCGTTCTCCCTCACCGGGCAGCCCAACGCCATGGGCGGGCGCGAAATGGGTTACATGGGACCGGGGCTGCCCGGTCAGCGCAGTGTGCTCGCCGACGCCGACCGGGCCTTCGTGGAAGCCGAATGGGGGCTGGAACCCGGCACCATTCGCGCCGAGCCCGGACCCGGGTCGATCGAGATGTTCCGCGGTCTGGCCGACGGGCGGATCAAGGCCTGCTGGATCATGTGCAGCAATCCGGTCGCCTCCATGGCCAACCGGCGCACCGTGATCGCCGGGCTGGAAGCCGCCGACCTGGTGATCGCCCAGGACGTGTACACCGACACCGCCACCAACGCCTACGCCGACCTGCTGCTGCCCGCCACCCTGTGGGCGGAGGCCGATGGGGTGCAGGTGAATTCGGAACGCAACCTGACCCTGTTGCAGCGCTCGGTCGAGCCGATCGGCGACGCCCGGCCGGATTGGCAGCTCATCGCACAGCTGGCGACGGCGCTCGGCTTCCCCGGCTTCGACTATGCCTCCAGCGCCGAGATCTTCGACGAGATCCGCCGCTTCGCCAACCCGGCCACCGGATACGACCTGCGCGGCATCGACTACGACCTGCTGCGCGCCGGGCCCGCGCAGTGGCCGTGCCCCGATCCGGCCCAGCGGCGCAACCCGATTCGCTATGTGAACGACGGCGTCAGCCAAACCAGCTTCACCGACGCGGAGGGGAACACGCCCCGCCTGGCCTTCGCCACCGCGAGCCGCAAGGCCGTGTTCTGGCCGCGCCCGCACCTGCTGCCCGCCGAGATGCCGGACGAGGACCACCCGTTCGTCCTCAATACCGGCCGCCTGCAACACCAGTGGCACACCATGACCAAGACCGGGAAGGTGGCGAAACTGAACAAGCTCAACGGCAAGCCGTTCCTGGAACTGCATCCCGACGACGCCGCCCGCCTCGAGGTCCGCGAGGGCGACCAGCTCGAGATCGCCTCCCGCCGCGGCCGCGCCGTGCTGCCCGCCCTGCTCAGCGACCGCGTCCGGCCCGGCACCTGCTTCGCGCCCTTCCACTGGAACGACGAACAGGGCGAATACCTGACCATCAACGCCGTCACCAATGACGCGGTGGACCCGATCTCGCTGCAACCGGAGTTCAAGGCCTGCGCGGTGCGCCTGCGCAAGGTCGCGGCGCTGAGCACGGCGACGACCGGCGGCCCCGAGACGGAAACGGATGCCGCAGACCGGGTTCCGGCCGCACCGGAGAGCGGCGGCGCGCCCGCGCCCGCGTTCGGCAGCGTGGACGTCGGCGGCCCGCATCCGCTGGCGGTCATGCTGGGACTCGAGACCGCCACCGCGCCCACTCTCAGCGAGGTCGAGCGCATCTACCTGGGCGGGTATCTCGCGGCGCTGCAGAGCCTGCCGGTCAGCGGGGTGCCGGTGCTGCCGGCGACCGCGCCGATCTCCGAACGCAGCCGGGCGTGGATCGACGGCCTGCTGGGCGGGATGTACTCCCGTGGCGCGCAGCCGCTCTCGGCCGGGTTCGCGGCGGATTCGATCGGATTCGCGGCGGACGTGAGCACCGGCGGCACCGGCCGGTCCGAGCACGGCGAGAGCGCGGCGGCTCCGGCGCGGACCGTCACGATCCTGTGGGCCTCGCAGACCGGCACCGCGGAGGACCTGGCCGCGGCCCTGACTACTCATCTCGTGGAGTCGGGCTTCGCGCCGCGGCTCCTGGACATGGACTCGGCCGAACTGTCCGATCTCACCGGGGATGTGCTGGTCATCAGCAGCACCTTCGGCGACGGCGGACCGCCGGACAATGGCGCGGACTTCTGGGAACGATTGAACGACAGCGCGATCCGGCTGACCGGAACGCGCTTCGCGGTGTTCGCGCTCGGCGACTCCTCCTACGACGACTTCTGCGGGCACGGCCGGAAGCTGGACGAACTGCTCGCCCAGCGCGGCGCGACCCGCCTGCTGCCCCGGGTGGACAGCGAGCCCGACCACGAGGACGCGTCCGCGGCCTGGTTCGACGCCGTGACCGGCGTGCTCGCGGACGCGGCGGGCGATGCGGCCATCGATGACGGGAACCGGGGCGGGTCCGGGGCGGGACCGCGGGGCGGAAATTCCACGCCGCCGTTCGGCGCTCCGGGCGGCCGGGGTTCCGGAGGGACAGCCGTTGGCGGCACGCCCACCTGGCGTGCTGCGGGTAATTACGACGTACGTGGCGGCGCGGGCGCTTCGAGTCCGCTCGGACACGGTGCCGGCGGCCCCGGAAGCGCCCGGGGCGCAACGGCTGTCGCTCCGGTCCGGACCCGTGCCGCCGCGCCTTTCACCCGGAATTCTCCGGTGCTCTCGAAACTGGTTCGCAATGAATTGCTTTCCCGCGAGAGTTCGGGGAAAGAGGTGCGCCAGTTCGGATTCGATCTGAGCGATCCGGAGACCACCTACGAGGTCGGGGATTCGCTGGGCATTCGACCCGCGAATTGCGAGTCGCTGGTGCGGGAATGGCTGGCGGCGACCGGCCTCGAGGGCCACCGGCTGATCGAGATCGACAATGGCGAGGTCCCGCTGGCCGAGGCGCTGCGCACGCATTACGACATCACGCGGGTGAGCACGGATCTGTTGTCGTTCGTGGCCGAGCACAATGCCAATCCGCGGCTGGCCAAGCTGTTGCGCCGCGACAATCGCAATGAGCTCGACGGATATCTGTGGGATCGGCAGGCGGTGGACGTGCTGCGCGATTTCCCGGTGCGGGCCGATCTGGTGGAGTGGCTGGGCACGCTGAAGAAGCTGCAGCCGCGCCAGTATTCGATCTCGTCGAGTCCGCTGGTGAGCCCGGACGAGGTGCAGCTGACGGTCGGCGTGGTGCGCTACGGCGATCCGGCGGCCATCGGGTCGGCGGCCCGGCGCGGCGGCGTGAGCTCGACCTTCCTGGCCGATCGCGCGCACGCCGAGGTGCCGATCTTCCTGCAGCGGGCCCCGCATTTCCGGCCGCCGCTGGACCCGACCGCGCCGATGATCATGGTGGGCCCGGGCACCGGCATCGCGCCGTTCCGCGGCTTCCTGCAGGAGCGCCGGGCGCTGGGGTGCACGGGCCGCAACTGGCTGTTCTTCGGCGATCAGCACGCGAAGGACAATTTCTATTACCGGGCCGAGCTGGAGGACATGTTCCGCTCCGGTTTCCTGACCCGGCTGGATCTGGCGTTCTCGCGTGATCAGCGGGAGCGGATCTACGTGCAGCACCGCATGATCGAGCACGGCGCGGAGTTGTGGGCGTGGTTGCGTGAGGGCGGGCATTTCTACGTGTGCGGTGACGCGGCGCGAATGGCGAAGGATGTGGACGACACCCTGCTGAAGATCGCGCGCATTCACGGCAAGCTGAGCGAGGACGGCGCGCTGGCGTTCAAGAAGCAGCTGGTGGCGGAGAAGCGGTACGTGCGCGACGTGTACTGACTGGTTCGATTCCGGCACCCCGAATGTGAAACTGTGGTATTTGTAACTCGCCCGTCCAGTCTCACAGGCGGGCGAGCCGTCCCCGCGACGGCTGCCAGCAGCACGGAGGGCCGGGAGCGTGAACGGTCGGATCAGTCGAATCACCGGACGAATCGCGGTGGCGGCCCTCGCGGCCGCCGCGACCCTGAGCCTGGGCTGCGTGCCCGCCGGCGCGGAACCCACCACCCCCGCAGCCCCGGTCGCACCCGGCGTCAGCGTCCCCGACTTCAAGACCGAGGACGGCTCCTACATCAAGAGCGTCGCGGCCACCGACAGCCGCCACGTCGTCTTCACCGTCTACTCCGCGGCCATGAACCAGACCTTCCCGGTCGACGTGCAGCGGCCCGAGAACATCGACGACGCCCGCCCCACCCTGTACCTGCTCAATGGCGCGGGCGGCGGCGTGGACGCCGCGACCTGGCAATTGCGCACCGACGCACTGGATTTCCTGGCCGACAAGAACATCAATGTCGTGCAGATCATCGGCGGCGCGTTCACCTGGTACACCGACTGGGCGCAGGCCGACAAGTCGCTCGGCGTCAACAAGTGGTCCACCTACCTCGGCAAGGAGCTGCCGCCGCTGATGGACGCGGCGCTGGGCAGCAATGGCAACAACGCCATCGCCGGGATCTCCATGGCCGGTCTGCCCGTGCTGAACTCGGTCATCTTCAACCCCGGCCTGTTCAAGAGCGCGGCCGTGTACAGCGGCTTCTTCCAGACCATGACGCCGATGGGCCGCGAGGCCATCAAGATGGTCACCGAGCTCTACGGCGGCGGCAAGGTCGAGAACATGTGGGGCCCCGAGGGCAGCGCCCAGTGGGCGGCCAACGACCCCACCCTCAATGCCGAGAAACTCCGCGGCACCAACCTTTTCATCTCCACCGGCAACGGCATCCCGGGCGCGTTCGACATGCCCGGGGCGCGCGGCCGCATGGAGAAGCCCGAGGACACCGCCAAGACCGTCGCGCTGGGCTCGCTCATCGAGGCCAATTGCGAACTGTCCACGGTGATCCTGCAGAAGCGCCTGGAATCGATGCGCATTCCCGCGACCTTCGAATTCCGCAGCAGCGGCACCCACATCTGGGGCTACTGGCAGGATGATCTGAAGGCGTCGTGGCCGGTGCTCGCGCAGGGTCTGTTCCCGCCCGCGTAACCGCCTACACGACAGGCGGATTGACGCGCGCGAAGTCCCCCAGCCGGTAGTACGGGTAGTAGGGGTAGGGCGGCGTCACCGCGCTCGCCTGGTCCAGCCGCGCGATCTGCTCGGCGTCGAGGCTCCAGCCCACCGCGCCCAGGTTCTGGCGCAACTGCTCCTCGTCGCGCGCGCCGACGATGACGGTGGCCACGGTCGGGCGGCGCAACAGCCAGTTCAGGGCGATCTGCGGGACGGTGCGGCCGGTCTCCACGGCGATCTCGTCGAGCACGTCGACCACGTCGTAGAGCAGCTCGTCGTCGACGGGCGGCCCGGCTTCGGCGGTCTTGTGCAGGCGGCTGCCGGGCGGAAGCGGTTGGCCGCGACGGATCTTCCCGGTGAGCCGCCCCCAGCCGAGCGGGCTCCAGACCACCGCGCCGACACCCTGGTCCAGACCGAGCGGCATGAGCTCCCATTCGTAGTCGCGCCCGGCGAGGGAGTAGTAGACCTGGTGCGCGACATAGCGCGGGAAGCCGTGC
Organism: Nocardia sp. NPDC005825; assembly: GCF_040630175.1. Taxonomy (NCBI): domain Bacteria; kingdom Bacillati; phylum Actinomycetota; class Actinomycetes; order Mycobacteriales; family Nocardiaceae; genus Nocardia; species Nocardia sp. NPDC005825. The sequence goes on along the minus strand of NZ_JBEXXC010000007.1, from coordinate 159,345 downwards.
CGGTCCGCGGCGGCCAGGGATTTCATCAGCTGCCAGCCCGCGAAGTTGGAGGCGCCCACGTAGCGGATCTTGCCGGAGCGCACCAGCGAGTCGAGGGCCGAGAGCACTTCCTCGACGGGCGTGCCCGCGTCGAAGGCGTGCAGCTGGAACAGGTCGATGTGCTCGACGCCGAGTCGGCGCAGCGACCCCTCGACCGCCGAGATCAGCCGGGCGCGACCGGATCCCGCGTCGGCCGGGCCCGGCCCGGTGGGCAGGGTGGCCTTGGTCGAGATCAGCACTCGGTCGCGGCGGCCCCGGATCGCCTCGCCCAGCACCTCTTCGGAGGCGCCGTCGGAGTAGACGTCGGCGGTGTCGAACAGGCTGACGCCCGCGTCCAGGCTGATGTCCACCAGGCGGCGGGCCTGGGCCGCGTCGGTGTCGCCCCAGGCCGAGAAGAGTTCGCCGCGGCCGCCGAAGGTGCCCGCGCCGAAACTCAGGGCCGGAACCAGCAGACCGGACGCGCCGAGCCGACGGTATTCCATGATCACCACTCCTAACGGAACCACAGTTTCATTAACGCCAGGGACGCTACACTCACCTCGCCGCAAACGGAACTGGAGACCCGTTATGAATCAGGACACAACGAGCCCCGGCTCGGTCCGCCCCGGTGGACGCACCGCACGCGTCCGCGAATCCGTACTGCGCGCCGCGGGCGACCTCCTGGCCGAACACGGCTACGCCACCCTCGATCTGGCCGAGGTCGCGGCCCGCGCCGAGGTCGGCAAGACCACCGTCTACCGCCGCTGGCGCAGCCCCGCCGGACTGGTCGCGGACCTGCTCGCCGACATGGCCGAAACCTCACTCCCCCACAGCGATACCGGCACCCTGCGCGGCGACCTGCTCGCCAATGCGCGGCTGGTCGGGAAGACCCTCACCGACCCCCGGCAGGGCCGCCTGTTCCGAGCCGTCATCGCCGCCGCCACCAGCGACGACACCGCGGCAGCGGCGCTGCACGCCTTCTACGACACCCGGCTCACCGAATGGTCGCCGTGCGTCGAGGCCGCCGCCGCCCGCGGCGAGGTTCCGGCCGGAACCGACCCGCGCGCAGTGCTTTCCGCCGTCTCCGCCCCGCTCTACTACCGCCTGCTGGCCAGTGGCGACCCGGTCGACGCGGCCACCATCACCGCCGCGGCGACGGCCGCCGCCCTCGCCGCCGAACAGGGCGTATTCGTCTCCGGCACAGGGCGATCCGCGCCCTGAGCCAGCCGTCTCGGATCGTGGGCGCGACCCCTCGCCGCGCCCCCGCACCGGCTCCGAGCCCCGATCAGTCCCGGGTCCAGGCCGGATCGCGGCCGGTCAGTCCCAGGACGCGGTCCAGCAGCGGCGCCTCGGCCGGAATGTCGACCACCGGCCCGAAGAGTCCCGGGATGCCCTCCCGCGGGGTGTCGCGCAGCATGCCCAGCAGCACCGCGAGATCCGCGGCGGCCGGGTCGTAGGGGCGCGCCGTCGCGCGGGCCAGGTCCCAGCCGTGCACGATCAGCTCGTCCAGCGCGAACTCGGCCATCGTCCGAGCGGGGGCGAGGACGCCGCCGACCTCGGTCTCCCCCGACCACGCGGCCGGTTCGCGCCAGGCCGCCACCAGCGCCTTCGACTGCGCGGGAATGCGGTCACGCCAGTCCTCGGGCAGCGTCCCGACACCGGGCTCGGGCGGCTGCGAGCGGCCGATCATCTCCTTCGTGGCGCCCTGCCGGAAACCCTCGGTGAAGCCGAGCACGTGCACCAGCATGTCGCGAACGCTGATGCCGGACGGCGTGCGGCGCTCGAGGTCGGCGTCGGAGACGGCGGCGACCACCGCCTCCAGCCCACCCGCGGCGGCTTCCAGATCGAATTCCGGAGTGGTCATGGTTCCTCCCGGAGGCATGCCGAACCGCCGGTGCGGCCCGGTCGGTCATAAGGACGGGGCGGGGCCGCGGAATTCATCGCCGGACGCGCGAATGCGCTTGCACCGCCGCGTCGCAACCGGTTCGTTAGGTGCGATCAGCGGCGAAAAGTGCTGGTGGGGAGGAGAATTGATAGATGAAGGGTGATCGTGTGGAGATCGTCGTCGACACCGGCGACGGGTCTCGGAACTACGAAATCGTGGCCACCAGAGCGGGCCGCCGCATCGAAACCCGCATCGCGCGCGGGATTGTCGAAGTCAGTGAGGTGACCAGAACCGGGGGGGCGGTGCGTACTGCCCGCTTCATGGCCGGACGGGTGCTCGCCCTCGTGGAGCATCCCGCCGACGACGGCCCGCAGCCCGGCGAGTGACGGCCGGCGGCGGTTGCCGAACGCCGTGAGCAGGGGCATTCTCGAAGGTGGCCGCCTGCACGACCTCACCGGCAGAGAGGAGCCAGCGATGATCGATCGAATCGACGCGGTGCCCGAGGCCGACTACGTCGAACAGCACATCCCCGCCTTCCCGGCGGACGAGCCCTACCCCGATACCGACGCCTACCCGGACCGCGACGTCCTCGCCGACCAGGTCCTCCCATCCGATTCCGAGATCACCCCGCTGCCCGCCGACGACAACGGCTGGACCGCGTCCGAGGGCGACCTCGTCGAGCAGGCGATTCCCGTCCCGATGGGCGACGACTGGGACCTGCCCGGCTAGTTCGACACTCCCGCGCGCACGGTGGCGTGCAGTTCCCGCAGGCTCGACCGCTCGGTCGCGACCTCGAGCACGCGGATGCCGTGCGCGCGCCCGGTCAGCTCGTCGGCCAGCTGGGACGGGTCGACCTGGCGGTGCGGAATCCGGTAGGCGGCGCACAACGCCGCCAGATCCATGCCGTGCGGGGTGCCGAAGACCCGCTCGAACACGCCCGCGTACTGCGGGTCGCCCTGTTCGAGCAGTTCGAAGATGCCGCCGCCGTCGTCATTGGCGACCACGATGGTGAGATCCTCCGGCCGCGGCTCGCCCGGGCCGATGAGCAGGCCGGACGCGTCGTGCAGGAAGGTCAGGTCGCCCATCAGCGCGATGGTGCGGCCGGGATGGGTGAGCGCCGCGCCGACCGCCGCCGAGACGGTGCCGTCGATGCCGGCCACGCCGCGATTGGACAGCACCCGGATGCCGGGGCGCGGGTGCGCGACCAGGGCCGCGTCGCGGACCGGATTGGACGCGCCGAGCAGCAGTTGGTCGCCGTCGTGCAGGGCGCCGAGCACCACCGCCGCGACGTGCAGACCGGTCGGCTTCGGGTGCCCCGCCAGCTCGGCCCGCACCACCGACACGGCCTTCTCGTTCAGATCCCGGCACAGCTCCAGCCATTCCGGCCGGGGCGCGCCGTGCGTCACCGCGCGGGTGCCGGTGCCCACCACATTGCCGGACACATCGGGCCAGCGCGGGCCCGTGGTCAGCGCGAACACCGTGACCTCCGGGTCGGAGAGGACCTTGGACACCTGCCGGTGCAGGGTCGGCCGCCCGGTGATGATGGCCTGCTTCGGCCGCAGCAGCGGCAGGGCCAGCGGGTGCAGCGCGGGGCCGTGCATGGGCGCGGTCGGCTCGGCCACGGTCGGCAGCGCCGCGAGCTCGGGGCGATGGCCCGCGCCGTGACCGGAGATGACCACCGTGTCCGGGGTCAGGTCGATGTCGAGCGGCACGTCCAGGGTCGCGTATTGGGTTGCGGTCCAGGGCTGTTCACCGTCCCGGCCGGCGGGTAGCGAGTCGCCGGCGGCCAGGTCCGGGACCAGCGGTTCGCGCAGCGGGATGTCGAAGTGCACGGGCCCGGCATTGCCGGAGCGGGTGCCGCGGGCGGCGGCCAGCACCCGGCACACCGCCGAGCGCCACACGCTGTTCTGCTTCGGGTAGAGCTCGGCGCCGGGTTCGTCCTCGGCCAGGCCGAGGCTGATGGCGGCACGCACCTGGCTACCGAACAGACCGAACTGCTCGACCGTCTGGTTGGCGCCGGTGCCGAGCATCTCGTAGGGCCGGTTGGCGCTGAGCACGATCAGCGGGACGCGGGCGTAGTTGGCCTCGAGCACGGCGGGCCCGAGATTGGCGACGGCGGTGCCGGAGGTCATGACGACGGGCACCGGGCGGCCGCTCGCCACGGCCAGGCCGACGGCGAGGAATCCGGCGCTGCGCTCGTCGATGCGCATGTGCAGCCGGAGCTTCCCGGCCTGGTCAGCGGCCTGTAAGGCGAAGGCCAGCGGTGCGTTTCGCGATCCCGGGCACAGGACCACGTCTCGCACTCCGCCGCGCGCGAGCTCGTCGACGACGACGTGCGCCTGTGCTGTCGATGGATTCACGCCTCCAGCCTCTCAGACAGCCCGGCCCGGCGCTGCGTCGGCCCGATCACACCTATACTGGAAAGTTAGGGTTTGCTAACCTAATCCAATGGCGAAGCGCACCAAGCATGTCAAGCCCGAACACCGGGAAATCCTCACCGCCGAAGTACTGGCCAGCAAACGGATCAGCCCGCACTTCGTGCGGGTCACCCTGGGCGGACCGGGCCTGGCGAGCTTCACCGCCATGGGCTTCGACCAGTGGTTCCGGCTCTTCATGCCCGGCCGCGACGGCGACCTCCGGCTGCCCACCTCGGCCACCAACCTCGGCTGGTACGCGCAGTACCTGATGATGGGCAAGGAACACCGGCCGCTGGCCCGCAACTACACCGTCCGCGACTACCGGGCCGCCGGATTCGGTGAATTCGGCAGCACCGCCGAGATCGACATCGACTTCGCCATCCACGGCGACGACACCCCCGCCTCGGCGTGGGCGAACACCGTCACCCCGGGCTGCAAGGCCGGACTGCTGGACGAGGGCATCACCTACCAGGCCCCCGAGCACTGCGAGTGGACGCTGCTGGTCGGCGACGAGAGCGCGCTGCCCGGCATCGCGGGCGTGCTGCGCTCGCTGCCGCGCGAGGCGAAGGGCGCGGCCTACATCGAGATCCCGTCCGACGCGGACAAGCAGGAACTGGGCGAACCCGAGGGCGTCACCGTGAACTGGCTGGTCCGCACCGACGCGCACGGCGAGGTCGGGGTGCTGGCCGCGGAGGCCGTGCGGCAGGCCGAGATTCCCGGCACCGGCGTCTACGCCTTCGTGGCGGGCGAGCAGAAGTTGGCCGCCGGCGTGCGGCGGCATCTCGCGCAGGAGCGCGCGATCCCCAAGGCGGACATCACCTTCACCGGCTACTGGCGGGTCGGCAAGTCCCAGGGATGAATCGGTCGCGAGTGCCCCCGAACCACCTCGCGGGCATTCGCACATCACCTCACACGGACCCCGTTCGCGGCCCCTCGCCGGGCCGCGAACCGGTCAGTTGATTAACCAGCGTGACGCTGAACCAGCTCACCCAGACGCGGAAGCGCCTCGGCGACATGCTTCTTCGCCGACGACCGCATGGAGTTGTAGACCTTGGTCAGCGCCGGACGCGACGACGACTCGGCCCGCGCGTCGGTGACCGACAGGAGCGCGTCGGCGACCTCGTCCTGCTTGGACACCAGCAGGTCGGCGAACGAACCCGAGCCGCCGTTCTGGTACTGGGCCCAGTACGGCTCGAGCTGCTCGACGAACTTGGGCACGAAGGACTCCAGCGCGTCACCCACGATCGAGGGGCTGACCTTCTTGATCGCGGCGTAGCCGCCCTTGACGACGAGGCCCGACGCGCCGCCCTTGTCCGACACCTCCTCGTCCAGAACCTTCTCCGCATCCGCGATGAAGGCGGGACGCTTGGCGTCATCGAGCAGGGATTCAGACAGTGCTGCAACCACTTTCAGGTTCCTCCGGATAGTTTTTCGATGAACGAGCGCACGCAACTATACGCACCGGTGTCCCCGCACACACGATGCCAATGCGCTGCTACTGCCACAGCAGCAACAGCACTGTAAAGCACCCGCAATCGATTGGCAGCGTTTCACTTTCGGCGACTGTTCCCCGGTCGTTCATTTCCCCACGGGTAACAAGTGACCGCTTTGGCCTTCGGAGGGTCCATCGGCTAACGATCAGCGCCCTTGTCGGATGGCCGAATTCCGCCGCCGCAATTCCGGGTGACCTGCGAAACACCGCGCCGAACTGCGGTGGGTCTTCACCACGGCGAGAACCGGAACAGTATGTTCACTCCCGTGACCTTCAATGCGACGCTGTGGCGGCCCGTTCCGGGATTCGAGAACCTCACCGACATCACGTACCACCGGCACGTCGAGCAGGGCACGGTCCGGATCGCCTTCAACCGCCCCGAAGTCCGCAACGCCTTCCGGCCGCACACCGTCGACGAGCTCTACCGCGCCCTCGACCACGCCCGGATGACCTCCGACGTCGGCGCGGTCCTGCTCACCGGCAACGGTCCCAGCCCCAAGGACGGCGGCTGGGCCTTCTGCTCCGGCGGAGACCAGCGCATCCGCGGCCGCAGCGGCTACCAGTACGCCTCCGGCGAGACCGCCGACACCGTGGACGCCGCCCGCGCCGGACGCCTGCACATCCTCGAGGTGCAGCGGCTCATCCGCTTCATGCCCAAGGTGGTCATCGCCCTGGTCAACGGCTGGGCCGCGGGCGGCGGGCACAGCCTGCACGTGGTCTGCGACCTCACCCTCGCCTCCCGCGAGCACGCCCGGTTCAAGCAGACCGACGCCGACGTGGGCAGCTTCGACGGCGGATACGGCAGCGCCTACCTGGCGAAGATGGTGGGCCAGAAGTTCGCTCGCGAGATCTTCTTCCTGGGACGGCCGTACACCGCCGAGGAGATGCACGCCATGGGCGCGGTCAACGCGGTCGTGGATCACGAGCAGCTGGAGGACGTCGCGCTGGAGTGGACCGCCGACATCCTGGGCAAGTCGCCGCAGGCCATCCGGATGCTGAAGTACGCGTTCAACCTTCAGGACGACGGACTGGTCGGTCAGCAGCTGTTCGCGGGCGAGGCGACGCGCCTGGCCTACATGACCGACGAGGCGGTCGAGGGCCGTGACGCGTTCCTCGAGAAGCGCGACCCGGACTGGACGCCGTACCCCTACTACTTCTGACGCTCCGGAACTCACGGGCCCTTCGCCCCCGAACCTTCGGGTGCGGCAAACGACAAGCTGTCATGCTGCACTCATGGAGATACTGAGCAGTCGGGTCATTCTCCGGCCGAACGATTACGAGCGAACCCTGGCCTTCTATCGGGATGCGCTGGGGCTGGCCATCGCTCGCGAGTATCCGGGCGGGACGGTCTTCTTCGCCGGGCAGGGACTGCTCGAGGTGGCCGGGCACGGGCGCGCGGGCGACGCGCCGAGCGGGTTCGCGGGGGCGATCTGGTTGCAGGTGCGCGACTGCGACGACGCCGCCGCGGAACTCGCGCTGCGCGGGATCGCCATCGACCGCGCGCCCGTGCGTGAGCCCTGGGGACTGATCGAGATGTGGCTGCGCGACCCCGACGGCGTGCCGCTGGTGCTCGTGGAGATCCCGGCTGATCATCCGATCCGGCGGGACATCCGGGGCGACGACTGAGACCCCGCGGGCCTTAGCACGAAGGTAACTGTGAAACACGTCCGGGGCACCGGTTAACAGACCGTAAAGACCATGACGCAAACTGATCGGTGTGTCTGCCGAACTGCTCGTTCTGCTGATCGTTGTTTGCACAGCCTTGGCGTTCGACTTCACCAACGGATTCCATGACACCGCGAACGCGATGGCTACCTCCATCGCCACCGGGGCGTTGCGGCCACGTACCGCCGTACTCCTGTCCGGGGCGCTGAATCTCATCGGGGCCTTCCTCAGCGTGGCCGTCGCGGCGACGGTGGCCTCGGGCATCGTCGACCTGTCGGAGGTGAGCGGACGGGCCCTGCTCGACATCGTCTTCGCGGGTCTGGTCGGCGGCATTCTGTGGAATCTGTTCACCTGGCTGTTGGGTTTGCCGTCCAGTTCCTCGCACGCCCTGTTCGGCGGCATCATCGGCTCGACCCTGGCGGCCCTGGGCCTGCACGGCGTGATCTGGACCGCGGGCAGCAAGGGCGTCATCGCCAAGATCATCATCCCGGCGGTGCTCTCCCCCGTCGTGGCCGCGCTGGTCGCCTCGGCCGCCTCCTGGCTGGTGTACCGGATCACCCGCGGCAGCAACGAGAAGACCGTGTCCCGCGGCTTCCGCTGGGGACAGATCGGCACCTCCTCGCTGGTCTCGCTCGCGCACGGCACCAATGACGCGCAGAAGACCATGGGCATCATCTTCCTGGCGCTGATCGCGCACGGTTCGGCCAAGGCCACCGATCCGCTGCCGTTGTGGGTCATCGTGTCGTGCGCCGTCGCCATGGCCGCGGGCACCTGCCTGGGCGGCTGGCGCATCATCCGCACCCTGGGCAAGGGCCTGGTCGACATCGCGCCGCCGCAGGGCTTCGCCGCCGAATCCACCAGTGCGGCGATCATTCTCACCTCGGCCCACTTCGGCCTGCCGCTGTCCACCACGCAGGTGGTGACCGGATCCATCCTCGGCTCCGGCATCGGACGGCCCGGCGCGGAGGTGCGCTGGAATGTGCTCGGCCGCATGGTGGTCGCCTGGGTGCTGACCTTGCCGCTGGCCGGTGTGGTCGGCGCGATCTGCTGGGCCATCCTGCACGGCATCGGCGGCACGGTCGGCGTGCTGGTGGTGTTCGGGCTGCTGATCGCCATGGCCGCGCTGATCTGGTACCGCTCCAAGCGCGCGGTGGTCAACTCGCACAACGTCACCGCCGACTGGGAGGGCGCGCCCGCTCCGGCCGCCCCCGCGTCCGCGCAGCCCGAGCGCAATGACGACACCGTCGGAATCGGCTAGGAGACCGCGATGCACACCCTGCTCTCCAACCTCTCCGACCTGTGGCGAGTCGTGCTGGCCGCCATGCTCTTCGGGGCCGGGCTGCCCACCGTCTTCGCCGTCGGCATCCGCTGCCGCGCCCGCGTGGACGACGGCGCGACCGGGGTCACCCGCACCGCCGCGCTGGTCGCCTCCACCCTCTGCTTCGCGGTGGTCATGATCGCGGTGGTGGTCGGTGTGCTCTTCATCGCACGCGGCTTCCTCGCCACCCGACTCGGAATTCACCTGCTCGGCGCGTGACGCCGCCTCATCGAAAGGCACGCTCGTGAGTACCCCCGAACAGCCGACCCCGCCCGTCGCCGACCCGGCCCCCGCCGCGCCGCCGCGGCAGAACGTGCTGCAGAAGGTGCTGGACTGGCTCAAAGCCGGATATCCGCAGGGCATCCCGCAGTCCGATTACGTGGCGTTGCTGGCCGTCCTGCACCGGCGGCTCACCGACTACGAAGTGCAGCTGGTGGTGGAGCGACTGGTCCGGGACCGGGTCGCGAGCCCCGATATGGATCGCGAGGACATCGAGCGCGCCGACATCGAGGCGGCCATCGCCCGAGTTGCCAAGGAGCAGCCCGGCGAGGACGATATCGCTCGAGTGGCCTCCAGGCTCGCAGCCGGTGGTTGGCCGCTGGCGACACCGACGTCCGACTGACCGCACTAGACGGAATGACACGATCGCGACCGTGAGCAATACCCTCCGAATCCTTCCCATGCCCACCGGCGCAGCGGTGGGCGAAGTATTGCCGCATCTGCGAGAAGCCTTGGAGGGCAACGGCCCGGCCTGGCTGCCCGTCCCCACCGCCGACCGCCGCGAGACCCAGCGCCTGAGTTCCAGCCTGCGGCCCGGCGAGGCCATCGACGAGGAAGTGGCCCTGGTGGTCACCACCTCCGGCACCACCGGAAACCCCAAGGGCGCCATGCTCAGTGCCGCGAATCTGCGGGCCAGCGGCGACGCCACCCACGAGCGCCTGGGCGGACCCGGACAGTGGCTGCTGGCGCTGCCCACCCATCACATCGCGGGGATCCAGGTGCTGCTGCGCAGCATTCTGGCCGGAACCGAACCGACCGTGCTCGACGTCTCCGGCGGCTTTCTGCCCGAGGCCCTGGTCGGGGCGATCGCCAGCATGCGCGGCCCGCGCCGCTACACCTCCCTGGTTCCCACCCAGCTGATCAAGGCCCTCGACGAACCCGCCGCCACCGCCGCCCTGGCCGGACTGGACGGCGTACTGGTCGGCGGGGCCGCCACCCCGAAACCCGTGCTGGACCGCGCCCGCGCCGCCGGCATCACCGTCTTCCGCACCTACGGCATGAGCGAGACCTGCGGCGGGTGCGTGTACGAGGGAGTACCGCTGACGGGCACCGAGGTACGCATCGAGGACGGGCGGGTGCTGCTCGGCGGCCACATGATCGCCAAGGGCTACCGCAACATCCCCGACCACCCGGCCTTCGCCGAACCCGGCTGGTTCCGCACCGAGGACGCGGGATTCGTCGAGGACGGCGTGCTCACCATCACCGGCCGCCTCGACGAGGCCATCATGACCGGCGGGCTGCTGGTCATCCCGCAGGTCGTCGAGGCCGTGCTGATCACCCACCCCGCGGTCTCCGAATGCGTGGTCCTCGGCCTGCCCGACGACCGGCTCGGCCAGCGGGTGGCCACCGCCATCGTCCCGGCCCCGGGCGCGGTCGCCCCCACCCTCGACGAACTGCGCGACCACGTGGTCGCCGAACTCGACGCCATCGCCGCCCCGCGCGAGCTGGCGGTGCTCGACGAACTGCCGCTGCGCGGGCCCGGCAAGCCCGACCGGGCCGCGCTCCGCCAACTCCTGCTGGCCGCCTCACCCAACTGACGCTCGATCGATCCGGGCCCGCCCATCCGCCGATGGACGGGCCTTATCGCTGTTCAGGGCACCCCCGGGACCCCGTGCAAGCGGCGCTTGCGTCGCCTCGCGACGCCCTTGCGTGCACGTGCAATCGCCGTGCAAGCGGGGTGCAAGGCGCGGTCCGCAAGGTGTAGCCATGACTTCTTACACACCTGCTGAGACGCTCGCCATCGAGGCGGACGGCCTGGTCAAGGTCTTCGGGGAGCAGCGGGCCGTCGACGGCGTCAGTCTCGCGGTGCCGCGGGGGGCCGTCTACGGCGTGCTGGGCCCGAACGGGGCCGGCAAGACCACGACCATCCGCATGCTCGCCACCCTGCTCCGCCCGGACGGCGGCAGCGCCCGCATCTTCGGCCGCGACGTGGTGGCCGAACCGACCGCGGTCCGCTCCCTGATCGGCGTGACCGGCCAGTACGCGTCCGTCGACGAAAAGCTCACGGCCACCGAGAATCTGGTGATCTTCTCGCGCCTGCTCGGCCTGTCCCGGGCCGAGTCGCGGCGCAAGTCCGCCGAACTGCTCGAGGAATTCGGCCTCACCGAGGCCTCCGACAAGGCGCTGGAGAACTTCTCCGGCGGCATGCGGCGCCGCCTCGACCTGGCCGCCAGCCTGATCGCCCGGCCGCCGCTGCTGTTCCTCGACGAGCCGACCACCGGCCTGGACCCGCGCACCCGCGCCCAGATGTGGGACACCATCCGGCGGCTGGTGCGCGAGGGCTCCACGGTGCTGCTCACCACGCAGTACCTGGACGAGGCCGATCAGCTCGCCGACCGGATCGCGGTCATCGACCGCGGCAAGGTCATCGCCGACGGCACCTCCGACCAGCTCAAGTCCTCGGTCGGCCTGTCCACCCTGCAGCTCACCCTCGCCGACCGCGACCGCATCGACGAGGCCCGGATCCTGGTGGGCGAGTACCTGTCCCGCGCCGCGGGCCGCGCCGTCGAGGCCACCATCACCCCAGAGGCGGGCCGCATCACCGCGCCCCTGCCCGACCCCTCCATCACCACCGACGTCCTGATCCGGTTGCGCGAGAGCGACATCCACATCGACGAGATCAATGTCGCCAAGCCCAGCCTGGACGAGGTCTTCTTCGCCCTCACCGGACACGGCGCCGAGGACGAGACCGACAACGACACCGAACGGAGCGCGGCATGACCACGACTCTCACCGCCCCCACCGGGCGGCACGCGGCCACGGCCGCCCCGATTCCCGAAGTCTCCAACCACATCCCGTTCCGGCAGACCGTGGCGAACTCGCTCACCATGGCCTACCGCGGGATCGTCAAGATCAAGCACAATCCCGAGCAGCTGTTCGACGTCACCGTGCAGCCGATCCTGTTCACCGCCCTGTTCGCCTACATCTTCGGCGGCGCCATCGGCGGCAACGTGCACGACTACCTGCCCATCCTGATCCCCGGCATCCTGGTCCAGACCGTGGTGCTGACCTCCGTCGTCACCGGCACCCAGCTGCGCGAGGACATGGACAAGGGCGTGTTCGACCGCTTCAAATCCCTGCCCATCGCCCGCATCTCGGCGCTGGCCGGCGCGCTCATCGCCGATATGGTCCGATACGGGCTGGCCACCACGCTGACCATCGGCATGGGCCTGATCCTCGGCTACCGTCCCGCCGGAGGCGTGGCCGGTGTCGTGGTCGCCGGACTGGTCGTGGTGTTCTGCTCCTTCGCGATCAGCTGGATCTGGGCGCTGATCGGCATCACCGGCAAGAGCGCACCCGCGGTCCAGGGCATGTCCATGATGATCATGTTCCCGCTGACCTTCATGTCCGGCGCCTTCGCCCAGGTGTCCACCATGCCCGGCTGGCTGCAGGGCATCAACAAGGCCAACCCCGTGTACTACATGGTCGAGGCCGCCCGCGAGCTGATGAACGGCAACGTCTACAGCGCGAACCTGGCCTGGTCGCTGATCGGCTCGGTCGTGGTCATCCTGATCTTCGCGCCGCTGGCGGTGCGGGCCTACATGCGCCGCGCCTGACCCGCTCGAAAAACACGCCCGCCCACCGGAACTCCGGTGGGCGGGCGTTTTTCGTGTGTCCGGGTTCAGAGCACGCCGTCGAGCTCGCCCAGGAGCTCGATGATGCGCTCGGCGGCCTTGCGGCGGCGCAGCCCCGTGACCGAGTGCAGCGCGGCGTCCAGCCGCTCGTCGCCCAGGGTCGAGCGGTGCAGGTCGAGGTGCCGGGTCCAGCGCATGGAGGGATAGTCCTGGCGACCGAAGACCCGCTGCGACAACGCCAGCAGCTCCAGACCACGATCGACCTCCGAACCGGTGGCCAGCAGGCAACTGCCGACCGCGCACGCCACCGAACCCAGCTGCGGCAGATCCCAGTACTGGCCCAGCTTGCGGACCGCGATGTCGACCAACTCGGCGGCCATCCGGCGGACCAGATCCGCCCGGCCGTGCAGGACATGCGCGTCGATGGTCACCGAGGCCAGGATCATGTCGCCGGGGCCGGGCACGGTGACGCTCTCCGGCCAGTCCAGCAAGGGCAGCACCTGCCGGAACCGGCGTAACCCGGTGTCGGTGTCGCCTTCGACGAGTTCGACTTCCGCCAGAGCGGCCGCCACCACCGCCAGCCGGTGATTCGGCTGGGTCACGGGGGCATCGACCGCGGGAATGCCGCCGTAGGAGCCCAGCACCGGCTCCAATGCCCGCCGCGCCGCCGCCGGTTCGCCCGAACCTGCCAACGCCACGGCCAGATAGCTGCGCATCTCGACGCTCTCGTCCCAGGCCCGGAACTCCTCCATGAGCTCGACGGTCCGGCGGTAGTAGCCGACCGCCGCCGGGTACCGGCCCGACTGGCCGTGCAAGCTGCCCAGGTGCTGGGAGGTCATCGCCGAGTTCCAGATGTCACGATCGGCATTGATCCGCATGGCGGTCTCGGCGTCACGGATCGAGCCGTACACGATGCCGCTGTTCTCACACAGGTTGGCGCGCAACAACAATGCCGTGACCTGGATCTGCTGATCGCTCGACCGCGTGCCGTAGGCCAGCCGCCTGGCCAGCCGCATCGTGGTGTACGACCGCGTCACCAGTTCGCCGAGAAAACGGAACACCGGACTCATCGGAGCGCCGGAGCTCAGGGTGCGGCGGATCCAGCTGCGGACCGTCGCCACCTCGCGCAGCTCGGGATTGCCGAAAAGCATGTGCAGGCCCAGCATCAGATTGCCCAGCACCTGCAGATCGGTCTCCGCGGCGACCGGCGGGCGAACGCGGGGCGGCACCGTCATGATCCGCCGCGACCAACTGATCAACTCCATGTGCGCGCCGCGCAGCACCCACAATCCCGCCAGCACCGGGAACACCGTGTGCACCACGGCCGCGTCCCGGCGCTCGACAGCGTGCCGCAGCACCGCGACCAGGTTGTCCTGTTCGTCGGACAGGGTCAGCACGGTGGAGATCTGATCGGGCGATTGATAACCGGCCACCGTCTCCACCGCGAAAGCCCTGGCCCACTCCGACATCCGGTCCATCAGCGGACCGGCCTCACCGGTGAGTGCGAGCTGCTCGTCGCCGAATTCCCGAACCGTCTCCAGCATCCGGTAGCGGGTGCCGCCCTGTTCGTCCTCCAGCACCGTCAGCAGGGATTGGCTCACCAGACCGTCGACGGCCTGGGGGACATCGTCGATCTCGGGTCCGGAGAGCACCGTCTCGGCGGCGTCGAGGGTGAAACCCGCGGGGAAACGGCACAATCGGCGCAGCGCCACCCGCTGCGACTCGTCGAGCAGGTTCCAGCTCCACTCGATCACCGCGTACAGGGTGCGGTGCCGCTGCGGCGAACTGCGATCACCGCTGCGCAGCAAGGTGAATCGATGATCGAGGCGGGACTCGATCTCCTCCACGCTCATGGTGCGCACCCGCGCCGCCGCCAATTCGATGGCCAGCGGCAGGCCGTCCAGGGTGCGGCAGAGCCGAGCCACCACTTCGGGATCCAGCCGCACCGACGGGCGCACCGAGCGGGCGCGGGCCTCGAACAGTTCGGTCGCGGGCGAACCGGCGGGGTCGATCGTCAACGGCGGCAACGGATACACCGCCTCGGCGGTGATCTCCAGGGGCGCGCGACTGGTGGTGAGCACGGTCAGCTGATCACTGGCGCCGACCAGATCCGCCACCAGTTCGGCCACCGGCTCGATCAGGTGCTCGCAGTTGTCCAGGATGAGCAGGGTCGGCCGCACCGCGAGCGCCTCCCGCAGCCGCTGACCGATATCCCGGCTGCGCTGCTGGAGCAGCATATTCGTCTGGGGCACATCGGTGACGCCGAGGGTGGTCGCGATGGCGACCTCGATCTCGGCGCGGGTGTTGGCCGCGCCCGCCGGATCGGCTCGCAGCGACGCCAATTCCACCAGCGCCACCGCGGTGTCGTGGGACAGGCGCGCGCCCAGCTCATTGGCGACGCGGGTCTTGCCGGTGCCGCCCGGGCCGAGCACCGTGGTCACCCGGGAGGTCCGGACCAACTGCTCGAGCCGCTCCAGATCGGATTCGCGGCCCAGCAGCGGATTCGGCGCGACCCGCAGGCCGATGGCGGTCTCCCCCACCGGTTCCCGCGCGCCCGCGGCGTGCTGTGCGCCCAGCACCCGGCGCAGGGAACGCACCTGTCCGGCGGTCACCGGCGTATCGGCGAGGGCCGAGCCCGAATCCTCCTGCGCGCGAACCGCGATCAGCCCGGAGCCATTGCCGTGCCGGCGGCCGAGGCGGTCGTGGTCCGTGGGTTCGGGCGCCCCGCGCATCGAGCCGGGCCCGTGACCCGCTGCGTTGCCGCGCCCCGCGACATGGCCCTGGATCGACGGATCGCTGTCGTCGGCCGAATAGCCGGGGACCGCAATGATTCTCGTGTCCGGTCCGCCAGGGAGGGGTTCGCCGCGCAGGATGGCGGTGTTGAGCGCCACCAGCGCGGGGCCCGGGTCCGCGCCGAGCTGGTCGACCAGTCGGGTGCGGAGTGTCGCGAAGACGTCGAGGGCCTCGTTGACGCGGCCCGCCGTCGCCAGCAGGCGCATGAGGGTGGCGTGCGCGGGCTCGTCGAACGGGTCGGCGGCCACGGCGTGCTGGGCCAGTTCGATGGCGGCGGGCAGGTCGCCGATGGCCTCGCGGGCGGTCAGTTCGAGCGTGTCCAGGGCGCGGCGGCGGGTCGCGGCCTGGGCGGCCAGGTCCTCGGCGACCGGTCCGGGCGGCAGGTCCGCGCCGGGTTCGCCGCGCCACAGGGCGCGGGCGGCGGCCAGCAGTTCCAGGCAGGCGGCGTAATCACCGGAGGTATGGGCTTGGCGGGCTCGCCTTTCGAGCGACTGCGCCAGGCTCAGGTCGACCTGGTCGGCGGTCAGCATGAGCCGGTAACCGGCCGGGCCGATCTCGAGCACGCCGTCGGGCAGCGCCGAACGCAGCCGTGAGACCTGGGTGTGCAGGGCGTTCATCGGCGCGCGCGGCGGATCCTCGCCCCACACCTCGTCGATCAGGGCCTGGGCGCTGCGGCTGCGACCGGGGTGCACGGCCAGGGCCGCCACCAGCAGCCGGGCCCGGGCTCCGGGTACAGCGGTGAGCGCGCCGTCGCGGCGCAGGGCGATCTCACCCAGCAGAGCCACCAGGATCGAGTCGCCCACATCCGCCACCCGCGCGCTGCCCGCGCTGCTCGAACTGCCTTTTTCCGAATTCATTCCCAACCAATCGTAGGTGAGCGATCCCGCTGCCGCCGGACGCGCCGGGCCGCGAGCGCGGGTACCGGCTTACCCGAGCGACCGGACTCGCGGCCACCGGTTTTGCCGAGGGTCGGCCGTCGGCGGGTGGCAGCACCTAGGCTCTGGGCATGGCCGAATTCGACATACAGCGGGAAACGGTCATCAAGGCCGATCCCGCTCAGGTTCAGGCGCTCGTCGACGACTTCCACCAGTGGCGCGCATGGTCGCCGTGGGAGGACGCCGACCCCGCCATGGAACGCACCTACAGCGGGGCCGACCGCGGTATCGGGGCCCGCTACTTCTGGAACGGCAACCGCAAGGCCGGGCGCGGCGACATGGAGATCACCTCCGCCACCGCCGACGCCATCGGCATCAGACTGCACTTCGAGAAGCCGTTCAAGGCGACCAACCAGGTCACCTTCGAATTCCGCCCGCAGGGCGACACCACCGCCGTGACCTGGCGCATGCGCGGCGAGCAGAACGGCCTGATGGCTCTCGTCGGCAAGCTCATGCCGATGGATCGCCTGGTGGGCAAGGACTTCGAGAAGGGCCTGGCCCAGCTCAAGGCCGCCGCCGAGGCCTGAGCCACACCGCTGTCGAACTGGGCGGGCACGGCCCGCGCCCCTCGCATTAGGCTGCGGTGCATGGCTACAGCAGCACAGTGGATCGAGGGCGCGCGGCCGCGCACCCTTCCGAACGCCATCGCCCCGGTGCTGGCGGGCACCGGCGCCGCGGCCTCGATCGGCGGGTTCGTGTGGTGGAAAGCGGTGCTGTGCCTGCTGCTTTCGGTGGCGCTCATCATCGGCGTCAACTACGCCAACGACTACTCCGACGGCATTCGCGGCACCGACGACGAGCGGGTCGGCCCGCTGCGGCTGGTCGGCTCCAAGCTCGCGAGCCCGGCCGCGGTGCGCAATGCCGCCATCGCCTGCCTCACGATCGGCGCGATCATCGGGCTGGTGCTGGTGTTCACCACCGCCTGGTGGCTGATCCTGGTCGGCGCGGGCTGCCTGGCCGGGGCCTGGTTCTACACCGGCGGCCGGAACCCGTACGGGTACAGCGGCTTCGGTGAGATCGCGGTGTTCGTGTTCTTCGGCCTGGTGGCGGTGCTGGGCACCGAGTTCGTGCAGGCCGGGCGGGTCGACTGGGCGGGGCTGGTGTGCGCGGTGTCGGTCGGCGCGTTCTCCAGCGCGGTGCTGGTCACCAATAATCTGCGCGACATCCCCACCGACACCGAGTCGGGCAAGCTCACCCTGGCCGTACGGCTGGGCGACGCCCGCACCCGCACCCTGCACCAGGTGCTGATCCTGGTCCCGTTCCTGGCGCTGGCCCTGCTGGCCTGGCGCAGTCCGTGGACGCTGGCCGCGCTGGTCGCGCTGCCGCTGGCGGTGAAGGCCAATGAGCCGGTCCGGTCCGGCGCGAACGGGCCGGGTCTGATTCCCGCCCTCGCCGGAACCGGTCAGGCGATGCTGGTCTGGTCGATCGTGGTGGGCGCCGCGCTGGCCATCGGCTGACCCGCGCGGCGGTCCGCTCAGTCCTCGTCGGGGACCAGGACGCCGAGCACCCAGTTCACCAGCGTGATGATCAGGCCGCCGAGCACCGCGGCCCAGAAACCGTCCACCCGCAGGCCGTACTCCGTGGTCTCGGTGATCTTCGCGGTCAGCCACAGCATGAGCGCGTTGATCACCAGCAGGAACAGGCCCAGCGAGACCACGATGAACGGGAACGAGAGCAGCTTCACGATCGGTTTCACGAACGTGTTCACGATCGCGAACACCACCGTGATGGCGGCGATCACCAGGATCTTGCTCTGCGTGGTGTCTTCCGGGGTCTTGATCTGAATATCGGACACCCAGACGGAGGCCAGCCAGATGGCCACCCCGTTGATCAGCAGACGTATCAGTAGCGTCATGCCCCGATCGTAGGGCGAGATCGCCGTACCGGCCGGATATCGCGAACCGGCCGGACGGTGACATCGGTCAGGCCGCGCGATCCAGGTAGCCCTGGACCGCGTCCCGCAGGGTGCGGACCGCGTCGTCGTCGCCGAGCAGGCGGCGGGTGACCGGGTTGGGCGCGCGCAGCACGGCCAGCACCATGTGCCCGGCCTCGATGCGGTCGGCCTTGTGGGCCAATGCCTCTCGCAGCGAGAGCTCGACGATCTTCTTCGAATCCGAGGTGAAGGGAATGTGGCCGCGCGGGCCGCCTTCCGCCCCCCAGTACTTGCGCCAGCGCGATCCCTCGGGTGGAACGGCCGCCTCGTCGAGGGCGTTCTCGCCGAAGGTCGCCTCGAGGCTCTCCCGGACGGCGTCGAGATCGATGCCGATCGAGCGCAGGGCCTCCGCGTCCTCGGCGCCGAGCGGTTCCCCGGTCCGCTTGCGGGCCAGCGCCTCTCGCACATCGTCGGCGGTGAGACCGTGCGCCGCAAGGATTTCCCGCAGGCCGTCGTCGGGGCAGGCGAGCACCCCGAGCAGCATGTGCTCGACCTCGATGGTCGAGGAGCACAGATCGCGCGCTTCCTCCTGGGCCAGGACGACCGCGGTGCGGGCGGGTTTGGCGAATCGTTCGAACATCAGCGGATACCGCCCTTCCGGTTGTACTTCTGGTGGACCGCCTGCCGGCTGACCTCGAGCGCGTCGGCGATGGCCTGCCAGGACCAGCCCTGTGTTCGGGCATTGGTGACCTGGATGGCCTCGAGTCGCTCGAGCAACCGGCGCAGTGCGAGCACCGCGCGGAGCCCGACCTGGGGGTCGGGGCTGCCGGCGGCGGCCGCCAGAGTCGTTGCTTCACTCATGAATGTCAATTTACGTTGACATCCATCGCGCGTCAACGAAAATTGACATCAGGAAGGGGTGTTCGCCGTCAGCGGAAGGGGACGAAGGGGGCGTAGTCGCGCACACAGCCGTCGGTCCAGTCCCACAGCTCGTCGGGGTCGGCCGGGATGCCGTTCTGCAGCCGCAGCCGCCAGCCGCCGGGCAGCTTCTCCCACAGATCGCCGTCCCGGTCCTTGTAGAGACCGAACGCGGACGGCTCCCAGGCGTTGATCTTCGTGCTGCGCTGCGTGGTGACGGCGCTGCCGCGCGCCGATGAGATCACCCACGGCCCGAATGTGACATTCACATCTCCGGCCGACCGCGGTTGCTGCCCCAACTCGACTCCCCATTTGTTGTTGTTTCAAACTATTGGAGCAGAACGGACTGCCCGGACCCCCGTCCAGCGGGGACCACACGGGTATCCGTCGGCAACCGCGCGTGTAACTGACGGCCATACAAGTAAGGTCTGCCTAAGTAAATGGATGGAGTACCTACGTTCGGCGAGTACATTCGCCAGCGCCGCACCACCGCGAATCTCACGCGTCCCCAACTGGCCTGGCTGGCCAACCTCTCGGTCCCCTACCTGACCAAGATCGAAGGCGGCGCCAACCCCTCCCGACGAGTCATCGAATCCCTGGCGACCGCGCTCAA
The DNA here is from genome assembly GCF_040630175.1 of Nocardia sp. NPDC005825. Classification (NCBI taxonomy): domain Bacteria; kingdom Bacillati; phylum Actinomycetota; class Actinomycetes; order Mycobacteriales; family Nocardiaceae; genus Nocardia; species Nocardia sp. NPDC005825. The sequence goes on along the minus strand of NZ_JBEXXC010000007.1, from coordinate 139,564 downwards.
ACTGACGCCGGTCGACTTCGAGTACGCGCTCGTGCTCGCCGAGGGCCCACTGCCGAGCATCGAACCCGACCTGCCGACCGCGGCCGACCAGGACTACCTGAATCTGCTCAACCCGGCGATCGGCGCGTACATCAGCGGGCTGTGGGACATCGCCGCCGTCAACGCGGCGCACCAGGAGTTCTTTCCGGAACTGGTGGCCGGGTCCAACTACCTGGAATGGCTGCTCTTCAATCCGATCTCCCGGACCGTCATGGTGAACTGGGACAACGAGGTTCGTATGGCGGTCGGCCGCTTCCGCATGCAGCTCGCCCGCACCGGCGAGGAGGACCGCGGCGCCGAGATCCTCGAGCGATGCCTGGCCGATCCGGACTTCGCGCTGCTATGGCATTCCGACACGGTCGCGGTCGACCGTGGAGATCTCACCAAGTTGGTGCGGGATCCGCGCACACTGGCCATCACCGAGATGCGGATCAATATGTGGCGCACCCAGTCCACGTTGCATTCGTGGCTGCTGGTGCTCGGCACGGTGGTCGATCGACCCACCGCGGTGACCCGTCCGGTCATGCGGCAGCGCCCCGAAACGTCAAGGGCTATTAACGCCTCCGAGGGTGGCGTTACCCCGTCGAGACGCGCGAAAAACGTTGCGCCGGGTAAGGATCCGATGCCCACGACCCCATTGCAGCAACTCGATAGCAAACTTACCGATGGGTGACCAATCGATATCGACCGACCTGTCGTGCCGTGCGAAAACTAGCCCGACCAAGTACCGGTGGCGATGAATTCGGTCAGCACCGCGGTCGGCTCAGCCAAGCTCAGCCCCTGGTCGGCAACCCATTCGTCATTGAAATAGGTTCCGGCATAACGGTCTCCGCCATCACAGAGCAGCGTCACCACACTGCCGGTACGGTTCGCGGCGATCATCTCGGCAATCAGGGCAAAGGCCCCCCACAGATTGGTGCCCGTGGAGCCGCCCACCCGCCGGCCCAGCACCGTGCTCGCGTGCCGTGTGGTCGCCACCGAGGCCGCGTCGGGCACCTCGATCATGCAGTCCACCACCGTCGGAATGAACGACGGTTCCACCCGCGGCCGCCCGATGCCCTCGATCCGGGACGGCATGCCGGTCTGAAAGTCCAGGTCGTCCAGCTCGTAACCGCCGTAGAACGCCGAGTTCTCCGGATCCACCACCGCCAGCCGGGTCTCGTGCCGCTTGTAGCGCAGGTAGCGGCCGATGGTCGCGCCGGTACCGCCGGTCCCCGCGCCCACCACCACCCACTCCGGCACCGGATGGGTCTCCAGGGTCATCTGCTGGAAGATGGATTCCGCGATGTTGTTGTTGCCGCGCCAGTCGGTGGCGCGCTCGGCATTGGTGAACTGGTCCATATAGTGGCCGCCGGTCTCGGCCGCCAATCGCGCCGCCTCGGCGTAGATGTCGGGGGCGCGTTCGACCAGGTGACAGCGTCCGCCCTGGGCCTCGATCAGGGCCAGCTTCTCCGGAGACGTCTTCGCCGGGACCACGGCCACGAAGTCCAGGCCCAGCATCTTGGCGAAGTAGGCCTCGCTGATCGCGGTCGATCCTGACGAAGCCTCGACCACCGTGGTGCCCTCGGTGACCCAGCCGTTGCAAATGGCGTAGAGGAACAGTGATCTCGCCAGCCGGTGCTTGAGACTGCCCGTCGGATGGGTGGATTCGTCCTTCAGGTACAGCTGAACGCCCCACTCCGGGGGCAGCGGGTAGCGCAGCAAATGCGTGTCCGCGCTGCGCTGGGAGTCCGCGTCGATGAGCCGGACGGCATTGTCCACCCAGGCCCGGGGTGCGCTGCGATCGCAGCGTTTCACTGCTCGCCCTTGCCCTGCAGCCTCGAGCGCAGCTGGTCGCGGTCGGCGCGGCGCTTGGCGTCCACGGCGGCGATGTCCCGATTCACCTGGGTCCGCAGCTTCTTGAACAGCACCAGCGACAGCGGCATGGCGATGAGCAGCGCGAACAGCAGGGCGACGATGAGGGGGATGGACACCTTCACCGCGGCCGCGACGCCCACGATGATCGCGGTGATGACGGCGACCAGCCCGAGCCGGGCCACCGTGTAGAGGGCCAGATTGCGCGCCAGGCTGCGGCCCGCACCGTCGGGTCGGGTTGCTTCACTCACGCGGTCCAGACTAGGGGACGGCGGATCGGGAAACGGTCGCGACCCTCGTCCGCCCAGGTCAGACAGGCCAACCGGTCTGTATGTCGCTGGCCGTTCGCTGTGACGCGACCAAACGTGACCGTAAACACATAACGGATATCCGTTTTGTCTATTACTTCCTCTTTACCAAAGCGAGACCGTTCGAACACCCGGGGGGTGCAGTGCAACGATGTCGCTACTGATGAGGGATCTGTCGAAACGGAAAGGTTTGCGAATGACTGCGTTCACCGCGGCGAGCCGCGCATTGGGTTCCGTCACCGGTCAGGACACCCTGCTCACCCCAGGCCAAGTCGCTGCCATGTTCCATGTCGATCCGAAGACCGTGACCCGGTGGGCTCACGCGGGTCGGCTCGGCTCCCTTCGGACTCCGGGCGGTCACCGCCGGTTCCGGGAGTCGGAAGTTCTGCAACTCCTGCGGTCCCTCACCACCGAGGCCCGCGTGTAGCACCGATTTTCACGGATTACCGCCCGCTTCACGTGCCGCGGGTACGCGCTCGGATTACCCTCGAAGTCAGGAGGTGAGCGACGTGGCGTACCTGTTGGCACTCATCGCGGTAGTGACCGTCGCGATGCTGTGCTGGAAGGCCTTCGGACCCCAGCGATCGGCCGGCACCGGCCCAGCACCAGCTCGGCGCAACCGCATTATCGGTCCCGAAGACGATCCGGATTTCCTCGCCAGGCTCTCCCGGGAGCATCGCGACGGCGAATCCACCTGATTCACCGAAGTTCCGCCAATGAAGTAGCCATAGCGATATATGTGACCGTCCCCCGTGGAACCGCTTCGGCGCAGCCCACGGGGGATCGTCGTTTTTTCCGGGCCTGGTCCGCGCCCGACACGCGCATACTGGGGCAAGTCCGGTTCCACAGCGGGGCCCATCCGGAGGTGCCTGATGGAGCGTGAACAGAACCTGTCGCAGGACGCCCGGCGCAAAGCCGGGGACGAACGAGCCGCCGCACGGCGAGCCGAGCGGCACGGGCAACTATCGGACATGCACCTGATCCGTGAGGAATCGGGCGCGGACTACGAGCCGCTGACCCGGGGTCAGGTGCGTATGACCGACGTCGAACTAGGCGAGTACGAGCCCGGCTGAGCAAACCCTCAGTGGCTGAGGGCGTCCTCCTCCGCCTTGCGGCGCAGGTTCTCGGCGACCTCGGCCTCCCAGGCCTCGTTCGCCTTGGTGGTGTCGACCTCGAACTCGAAGCGCTGCACCGACTTCGGGTCGATATCGGCGACGTCCACATAGAACTGGTCGTACCAGCGGCGCAACTGGTAGACCGGGCCGTCCTCCTCGGTCAGCAGCGGGTTCTCGATCTTGGACTTGTGCTTCCAGATCTCGACATCCTGCAGGAAGCCGTCGCCGATGCCCTTGGTCATCTTCTTGGCGATCTTGTCGGCCTGGGCGTCGTCCACACCCTGCGGCTTGCGCACCGACATGCCGTACTGCAGCACGAAGGCGTCCTGCGAGATCGGGTAGTGGCAGTTGATCAGCACGGTCTCGAGCTCGAAGCCGCTGTAGTTGTTGATCAGCGGATTGACCATGTACGACGGGCCGAAGTACGAGGCCACCGACTTCAGGGTGGAGTCGCCGCCGTACTGGGTGGCCATGCCCTTGTCCGGGCGGGCCGTGGAGTCCAGGTACTGGGTCGCGACATGGCCCTCGAAGACGTTCTTGAAGTACGTCGGGTACGCGTAGTGGATGTAGAAGAAGTGGGCCATGTCGACCACGTTGTCGATGATCTCGCGGCAGTTGGAGCCCTCGATGATCATGGACTCCCAGGTCCAGTCGGTCCAGCCGTCGCCGATCGTCTCCAGGCCGTTGCCCTCGGCGTCGGTGAACGGACCCTCGATGTAGGGGATCGTCACCTCGTCGGTGGGCGGGTTGCCCTCGTGGTCGTGCCACACGAACAGCTGTCCGTTGCGCTCCAAGGTGATCCACGAGCGCGTGCGGGCCAGCGGGGGCACGCGGCGGGCATACGGGATGCCGGTGCACTTGCCGTTGCCGCCCCAGCGCCAGTCGTGGAACGGGCAGGCGATGGAGTCGCCCTTGACCTCACCCATGCTCAGATCGCCGCCGAGGTGGCGGCAGTACGAGTCGAGCACGTGCAGTTCGTTCTTGCTGTCGGCGAAGATCACCAGCTTGGTCCCGAAGGCCGAAACCTGATGCGGCTTACCGTCGCGGAACGTGCCGGCCAGTCCGAGGCAGTGCCATCCTCGCGCGTACCGCGAGGGCGCCTCGCCCACGTCGATCTCGCGCACCTTGCGAACCCGGCCCTCCGGCGTCACTGCCATGTCGAGCTCCCCTTCACTGAAAACTAGAACGTGTTCTAATCACTGTCGCTTAATACCGTACAGCGCAACAGCACTCAGGGGTAGTGCCAGCACGAAGAAGGCCCCGGCGCGGATGCGCCGGGGCCTTCGAGAACAGCTGGATCAGTTCAGTCCGGCATACGAGTGCAGGCCGCTGACCACGATATTGATGATGAAGAGGTTGAAGAGCATCGCGACGAAACCGGCGATATTGATCCAGGCGGCCTTGGTGTCACGCCAGCCGGAGGTGGCACGGGCGTGCAGATAGGCGGCGTAGAGGACCCAGGCGATGAAGGAGCAGGTCTCCTTCGGGTCCCAGCCCCAGAAGCGGCCCCAGGCGGCCTCGGCCCAGATCGCGCCCAGGATGACGCCGGAGCCGAAGATGGGGAAGCCGATGATGGTGGTGCGGTAGGCCAGGCGGTCCAGAAGCTGAGCGTCGGGGAGGCGGCGGGCCAGCTGGCCCCAGATGTTGTCGGCCTCCGCGCCCGCGGGCTGCCAGATGCGGAACAGGAACAGCAGGCTCGCGATACCCGAGACCAGGAAGACGCCCGAACCGATCGAGATCACGGTGACGTGGATCGGGAGCCAGTAGGACTTCAGGGCGGGGACGACGGGGGCCGCGTCCACGTGCAGCTTGGTGCCCGCCAGGAACAGCAGGATCAGGACCGGGGTCAGCAGGAAGGACCACATGCCGCGGTAGCGCTGATCGTTCAGCAGGACCAGGCCGAGCAGGACCGCGGCGGCACAGGCCATCGAGATGAACTCGAACATATTGCCCAGCGGGAAACGGTGGGTCGCGAAGCCGCGCAGGACGATCGAGGCCACGTGCACGCCGAAGCCGACGAACAGGACCGCGAAGCCCATATTGCCGAGACGCTCCGAGAAGGGGCGGCCGGCCCCGCGGGACTCCACCTTGCCGGGCACGTTCGGCGCGGGCGGCTCGGCGACCGGCTCGGAACCGCCACCGGCGGTGACCAATTCGCGGGTGGTGGTCGGCACCGTACGGGTGAGGGCGAACTGCCAGACCAGCATGATCCAGACCAGCGCGTAGATCACGATGGCCGATTTGAATCCGAGATCGCTGTAGGAGGCGAGATTCTCGTCGATCGGCATTACTTCTCTCCCGTCAGCAGCCGCTCACGCAGGCGGTCGAACTCGCCGCCCCAACCGGCCTGGTCGGTGCGGGCCAAACCACCCATTTCTACTACGGTACGTCGTACACCGTCGGACTCCTCGCCGGGGTACACCCGCAACCAGATGCGACGGCGCTTCACCAGCAGCGACACCAGCAAGCCCGCCATCATGGTCAACGCCGACACCAGCACCCACTGCTGCGCCGGATCGTGCGAGACCTGCAGGTTCACGAACTCTTCCGCGCCGTCGAAGGTCACCTTGGTGCCGTCGGCCAGGGTCGCGGTCTCCCCCGGCTTCAGGTTCACCCGCTGTTCCTTCACCAGGCGGCCCTGCTTGATCATCTCCGGATCCAGTGCGAACAGCGACTGCGCGCGGCCGGTGTCCAGGCCCGTGTCGCCCTTGTAGATGTCGATGGCCACCGCGGGATCGGTCATCGCCGGATACCGGGAGGTGAGCAACTGGCCGTGCATGAGCGCGGTCGGCGCGAACAGGCCCTGGATCGCCACCTGATGCTTGCGGCGCTCCTCCTCGCTCGGATACATGCCGCCCGGCGGATCGACGCGCAGCACCCCCGAGGACAGGAAGGTGGAGGCATCGTCCGGCTTCCACTGGATGGCCTCGGTGCGGGTCTGCCCGTTCGGGAAGGTCACCGTGAACTTGGGCGCGAAACCGTGGCCCTGCAGGTACACCCGGTCCCCGGCGACGCGCAGCGGATGGTTCACCTGGATGGTGGTGTCGTTCCACGTCCCGGAAGCCAGGTCGGCGCCGGTCTGGTACTGGATGTTCGAGGTGAACATGGCCGCCTGACCGTTCTTCAGGTAGTCGGCCTTGAAGTCCTTGACCCGCACGCACATCGGGGTCAGCCCGGTGCCGTCGTTGACATTGCCCGCACGGAACGAGTCGAACACCGCGGGCGAGGTGGTGCAGAAGCCGGGGCCGTCATTGGCGAGCACCACGACATTGCCCTCGTAGCCGAACAGCTTGCCGATCGCGATCGCCGCCAGCAGGCCCACCAGCGCGAGGTGGAAGACCAGGTTGCCCAGCTCGCGGATATAGCCCTTCTCCGCGGACAGGGTCAGCTCCCCGTCTCGATCGCCCGGCTGCACCACCGTGCGCCAGCCGCGCATCTGGCCGCGGGCCCGGTCCAGCACCTGCTCCGGAGTCTCCGCATCGGTGCCGGACCAGTGGTGCGGCAGGCGGGACAGGTTGCGCGGGGCCTTGGTCAGCGGCGCGCGCAAGGCCCGGTAGTGGTCCACGCAGCGCGGCAGGATGCAGCCCACCAGCGATACGAACAGCAGCACGTAGACGGCCGTGAACCAGAAGCTGGAGAACACGTCGAACAGCTGCAGCCGGTCCATCCACGGACCCAGGGTCGCGCGATTGCGGATGTAGTCGTCGACCTTGCCCGCGTTGAGGCTGCGCTGCGGCAGCAGCGCGCCCGGAATGGCGGCCAGGGCCAGCAGGAACAGCAGCATGAGCGCGGTGCGCATGCTGGTCAGACCGCGCCAGGTGTTGCGGAGCAGACCGAGGACGCGGCGCAGCGGCGACTGACGCGGCGGACGGGTGGGGGCGCTGGGGGTTTCGATGGTGGCAGTCATGTCAGATCGGCAGGGTCACATTCGAGACGAAGGCGTCGCGGACCCAGGAGACGAACACGTCCCACGATCCGGTCACCAGGGCGATGCCGACAGCCACCAACAGCAGCCCGCCGGTCACCTGGATGGTGCGGGAATTGCGGCGCAGCCAGCCGACGGCCCGCAGCGCGGTCGCCGAACCGAAGGCCAGGATGATGAACGGCAGCCCGAGGCCGAGGCAGTAGGCCACGATCAGCGCCACGCCGCGCACGGCGGTGGTGCCCTCGGTGCCCGCCGACACCGCCATCACACCCGACAGCGTCGGGCCCAGGCACGGGGTCCAGCCGAGCGCGAACACCGCGCCCAGCAGCGGGGCCCCGACGAGGCCGGTGAAGCGGCGCGGCTCCATACGGGTGTCGCGCTGCAGCATCGGGATCAGGCCGATGAAGGCCAGACCCATCACGATGGTCACCACGCCGCCGACCCGTTGCAGCAGTTCACGATTGAGGGTCAGCGCCTGCATGGTGCCGAACACGGTGGTGGCGGCCAGCACGAACACGACGGTGAAGCCCGCCACGAACAGCGCCGCCGCGCCCGCCACCCGCAGGCGCGCCGAATTACGGCCCGCCACCGCGGTTTTCGCGCTCCGCGCCGACTCCACCGTCACCGGCGGCGCCTCCGCGCCGACCACGCCCGCCAGATACGACAGATAGCCGGGAACCAGAGGCACCACGCACGGCGAGGCGAACGACACCAGGCCCGCCAGCAGGCATGCGCCCAGCGCGAGCAGCAGCGGTCCGGAGGCGGCGGTCTGCTGGAACGAATCCCCCACGCTCGCCAGGTAGGTCACGTGATTCACTGCTCGGCCGCCAGTCGATCCACCACCGGCCGCAGGTCCTCGGCCAGCAGACTGCGCAGGAACACCGCCGCCACCCGATGCTGCTTGTCCAGCACGATGGTGGTGGGGATGACGCTGGTCGGGAACTTGCCGCCGAGCGCGAGCAGGCTGCGCATGGCCGGGTCGTAGATGGAGGGGTAACCGACCTTGTTGTCGGTCACGAAATCCTGGGCCTTGTCCTTCTGGTTGTCGCGCACGTTGATGCCCAGGAAGGCGACGCCACTGTCCTTGGTCGCCTCGTAAACCTGTTCCAGCGCACCGACTTCCGCACGGCACGGGCCACACCACTGGCCCCAGATGTTGAGCACCACGACCTTGCCGGGGAAATCGTCCACCGACGTGGTCTTGCCGTCGCGCATCAGATCCGGGCCGGACAGCTTGCCGATGGTGCCGCGCGCGGACGGTGGATCGTAGAAGATCTCCGTCTTGCCGCCCGGCGAGACGAAATCGAAGGTGCCGCCCTGGGCCACCGCGTCCTTGCCCGCCGTCGTGCACCCGGCGAGCAGGGCCACCACGGTCAACCCCGCCAGCAGGCCCGCCACCCGCCGCAGCGGGTGACGGACGAACGCGGACCGGGACGCGATGGCGCGGCTCATGCCCCGGTCACCGTGGGATCGGAAGCGCCGGCGGGCTCCGAGTAGACGATGTCGATCAACGTATCGCCCTGGTAGACCAGGGAAGTCAGCGACGCCAGCGAGCACTGCCGGTTCCGCGGGTCGTGCCACAGGCGCTGCCCCTGCAGGAAGCGGCGCAGCGTCCACACCGGCAGCTGATGCGACACCAGCACGGCCTCACGACCGGCGGCCTCCACCCGCGCCTTGTTCACCGCGGCCAGCATGCGGTGCGCGATCTGCAGATACGGCTCACCCCAGGACGGGGTGAACGGGTCGCGCAGCTTCCACCAGTGGCGGGGCTTGCGCAGCGCGCCGTCGCTCGCCGAGACCCGCAGGCCCTCGAAGGTGTTGCCCGCCTCGATCAGATTGTCGTCGGTGCGGATGATCAGGCCGTGGCCCTTGGCGATCGGATCCGCGGTCTCCTGCGCGCGCTGCAGCGGCGAGGCCACCACCAGCGCGATGTCGTGATCGGACAGCGAACGCGCCACGGCCTGGGCCTGCGCGCGGCCGGTCACCGACAGCTGGAAACCGGGCAGGCGGCCGTAGAGGACACCGTTCGGATTGTGGACCTCGCCGTGGCGCATGACGTGGACGATCGTCTCCACGTCGCTGGCCACGTCACCGGGGAGGATCAGGCCGCCGCCGGTGCCGGAGGCCGGGGCGGGTACCTCGGTGTCGGCGACGGCGAAGTCGGCTTCCTCGACGACGGACTCGTCGGTCTGAGGATCGACCTCGACGACGATCTCGGACGAGAACGCGGCGGACACCGGTTCCACGGCCTCGGCGGGGGCGGATGCCACGGCCTCGACAGCGGCGGGCTCCACGGCCTCGGCGGACGCGGGCTCCACGACCTGCGTGATCGCGGGCTCGACGACCTCGGCGGTCACCGGTGCCACCGCCTCGGCGGACGCGGGGTCCACCGGCTCGGCGGTCGCCTCGGCCCGGGCGGGGGCAGCGGCGAACTGCTCGGCGGCGGCGACCGCGGCCTCGAAGACCGGCTCGGGGTCGTCGGCCACGACCACGCCGGAATCGTCGGATTCCGTTGCGGCGGGCCGGGGTTCGGCCACCGGGGTGCTCACGTCGCCCGCAGGGGCGACAGCGATGTTCTCACCGGTCTCGGCGAGTTCGTCCTCGGCTTGGCGGATGGAGTCCAGGAGGCGGGTGGCCTCTTCGGCGGAGAGAGGAGCCTCGTGCTGGGCGGGGGCGGGTACGCCCGAGTCGGGGTGGACGGAGCTCACGCGGCGGATCCTTCGGGAGTGGCGGCCGCCGCGGCGCGCGCGGCGGCGGGGAGGGCGGCGGCGATGCGGTCGAACGCGTCCTCGTCGAGAGCGGCCGAGACGAACCAGGCTTCGAAGGCGCTCGGGGGCGCGTACACACCGGCATCCAGCAGCGCGTGGAAGAAGGCTGGGAAACGCCAGGTCTCGGCGGCCTTGGCGGCGGCGTAGTCGGTGACCGGGTTCTCGGCGAAGAACACGCTCACCATATTGCCTGCGAATTGCACCCGGTGCGCGACGCCTTCGGCGGTCAGCGCCTCGGTGAGCAGCCCGCCCAGGCGCTCGGAGTTCTTGTTCAGGGTGGCGTACACCGACTCGTCGGCGGTGCGCAGCGTGGCCAGGCCCGCGGCCACCGCGACCGGGTTCCCGGACAGGGTGCCCGCCTGGTAGACCGGGCCGAGCGGGGCCAGGTGATTCATGATGTCGGCGCGCCCGCCGAACGCGGCGGCGGGCAGGCCGCCGCTCATCACCTTGCCGAAGGTGTACAGATCGCCGGCCACGCCGTCGATGCCGAACCAACCCGAGTGGCTGACCCGGAAACCGGTCATGACCTCGTCCATGATCAGCAGCGCGCCGTGCTCGGTGGTGAGCCGGCGCAGGCCCTCGTTGAAACCGGGGACCGGCGCGACCGCGCCCATATTGCCCGCGGCGGCCTCGGTGATGACGCACGCGATCTCGCCCGGGTGGGCGGCGAAGGCGGCGGCCACGGCCTCGAGGTCGTTGTAGGGCAGCACCAGGGTGTCGGCGGCCTGGGCGCCGGTGACGCCGGGCGAGGTGGGCAGGCCCAGGGTGGCGACGCCGGAGCCGGCGTCGGCCAGCAGCGCGTCCACGTGCCCGTGGTAGCAGCCGCTGAACTTCACGATCTTGGTGCGGCCGGTGAAGCCGCGGGCCAGCCGGACCGCGCTCATGGTGGCCTCGGTGCCCGAGTTCACCAGGCGGACCCGGTCGACCGGAGCGACCCGGGCCGCGATGGCCTCGGCGAGTTCGATTTCGGCCTCGGTCGGCGCGCCGAAGGACAGACCGCCGGTGGCGGCCCGCTGCACGGCCTCGACGACCGCCGGGTGCGCGTGCCCGAGGATCATCGGACCCCACGAGCACACCAGGTCCACGTAGTCGTTGCCGTCGGCGTCGGTCAGCGTGCACCCGCGCGCGGAGGCGATGAACCGCGGCGTGCCGCCCACGGAATTGAACGCCCGCACCGGCGAATTCACGCCGCCGGGAATGACCGCCGCGGCGCGTTCGAAAAGGTGGGCTGAGACCGGGACCGACGCCTGGCTCACACGCGGAGAAGAACTCACGGCACCCAGTCTCTCAGCCGCCCCCGCCCCCGTCGACGACAGGGTGTAGTCGAGTGGCTCTTCCCACAGCCAACCCGACATCTTCGCACCCCGGATCGAAGCGCGCATCCCGAAGGCCGACGGCTGAGATCATGGGAGCCGGCGAGCGGGTCCTCGATGACGCGGATCCGAGCAACACGCCGAAATGAGATTCGGACAACGTAATTCGCTACTAGATAGCTGATGCGTAAGGTCTCGACGTAGGAAACGGCTTCGGAGAGAGGGCGGGACGTATGCGGGTCGTTCGGTTCGGGGTAGGGATCATCGCGGTGGCGGCCGGTCTGGCCGCCGCGCCCGGGGTGGCGCAGGCCGGGGTGCCGCTGGTGCAGATCGACCAGGGGCGGGTGGGGGTGGCGCTGTCGCATCAAGAGACGGTCGCCATCGCCGATGGGCCCTTACCCGCGGTGGTCAGCATGTTCGTGCCGATGAGCCGGATGGGCGCGGGCCTGGAGCCCGACACCACCATCTACAAGGACGACAAGGGCGGCGTACACGCCTCCCTGCGTCAGGTGATGATGGAGGCCGCCGATCATCCCGACGGCACGGTGACCCTGTTCGTGAACCTGCCCGGCACCAAGGGCGGTCGCGTGCTGGATGTTTACCAGAACTGGAACTGAGGCGGAGACGGCGGCGCGGTCTGCGGTCGCGCCGCCGCACCCCCCGCTACAAGAGCGGAATCCCCAGGCAGAACGCCGCCCATCCGGTGGACAGCAGGCAGTTCAGCTGGGGCGGTAGTAGGTCTTGCCAGGACGTCGCCAGCAACGGTGACCGGTAATCCGGGACGGTATCGACCGGGGCCGCGGCGGCCGGAGCCACGACCACAGCGCCGACGAGCCCCGCGGCCAGCACCGCGGGGGCGATGCGTTTCACGAGTTCTGTGCGCTTCATGCCGATGATTCTCCGCGCCGGTCCGAGGCCGACCGAGGCGAAACCCGACTTCGCACCCTTCAATACGGTGTGTCGGACCAGGCTCGCCGAGCGCGAACCGCCCGCGCGGCCCCGTCGATCAGCGACAGTCCGGCCATGATCACCAGCGCCGCGGACCCCGCCAGCCACGGCCCGACATAGCGGGTCGCACCGAACGACGGCGCCTCCCCCTGCGCCTTGAACACCGTGGTCTGCACGCCGTGCCGCCAGCACCACACCGCCGCGACGGCCAGCACCGGCACCAGCACGATCTCGGCCGCTATCGTCAGCCACCGCATCACAGCGCCTCCCGAGGCTCGTCGTCGGTCCCGCGCGGATGGCCCAGGGCCTCGGTCAGCGCCGCGCGCAGCGTGACATGGTCACGCGCCCACGCCTGCACCAGACGACCGTCGGTCAGCTTCAGGCCGATTCCCTTGCGCCGCCGCGGTACTCCGGTCAGCTCGCCCAGCGCCCGCGCGGACTGCCAGTCCTCATAATCCCAGGACTCCTCGTCGTCTTCGGGCAGCACCTCGGCGATGTCGCGCAACGGCACCACCTCGGTGCCCTCGCGCAGCTGCTCCGGGGTCAGCTCGACACTGATGTGCCGCTTGCCCGCGACCACCTGCAACCAGACGAACCCGGCCAGCAGCACCGCGCAGAAGACGAGCCCGAACCAGTGGATGTCGCCGCCGCGGATCAGCTCGATGCCCAGGATGATCGCGCACAGCGCGGGTCCGTAGGCGATGGTCCGCCAGCGCGCGCCGGGTTCGGAGAACAGCACGGCCCCGGGGGCGTTGATGGCCTCACTCATAGGTCGAGCGTAAAGATCGCGGAACGACTCAGTGGGCCAGGCCCGGAATCAGGAGTACGGCGAGGGTCAGCAGACCGAAGAGGAACAACAAGCTCAGCACCGCGACATCACGCCGCAGGCTGTGCGGCTGCTGGATCACCACTCGCATCGTTGCCTCCGCCTTCCCGGCGCCGCACGCCCGGGCTCAACGCCCGGGGACCGGCTTCCGGTTCCCGAAATACCTGTGACTGCCCTCACCATAACGCGTATATGACTCGCGAAACAAACTCGGCGGTAACCTAGCGCGGTCCGGGCCGGAAGTAGGCTTCGGATTCACCGCGGTAGCAGAGGAATACGGCCCCGCCCGCGAGCACCGCCTGGACGATGCCCGCGCCGCCCGCGACCAGCGCGGCCACACCGCTCTCCTTGGCGCCGACACCGAACAGCGTCCCCGCCGCGCCGAGCACCAGGAAGATGCCGAAACCGGTGAGAACCGCACGGGCCCAGTTCTTTCCGCGCCCCAGCTGCCACACCACCGCCACCCCGGCTCCGGACAACACCAGCCAGAACACCGCGACCAGCACGAACACGACGGCGGCCCAGACCTCCACCTGCGCCAGGGTGATCGCCGGTTGCTGCTCCTTCACCTGGTCGAACATCTGCTGCGCCAATTCGTTCCGCTGCCCGAACTGCGCGATCAGCGAGGCGATCAACTGCACCAGCCCGACCCCGAGCGCGGCGTACCAGAGCTGACAGGCGGTGCCGACGTCCTCGGGCGCCGGACGCGCCGGATCGTTCGGCGGGACCATGGGATTCACGATCAGAGCTACTCGTTCCGGTTCAGGCCAGCCAGTGCGCGGCCTCGGTGGCCCAGTAGGTGAGCACCATGTCCGCGCCCGCCCGCCGGATCCCGAGCAGCGATTCCAGGATCGCGCCCCTGCGGTCGATCCAGCCGCGCTCGGCCGCCGCGGTGATCATCGCGTACTCACCGGAGATCTGATAGGCCGCCACCGGCACCGTGGACCGGTCCGAGACCTCGCGCAGGATGTCCAGATACGACATGGCGGGCTTCACCATGACGATGTCCGCGCCCTCGAGCAGATCCAGTTCCAGCTCGCGGATCGCCTCCCGGCGGTTGGCCGGATCCTGCTGGTAGGTGCGCCGATCGCCCTGCAGTGTGGAGCCGACGGCCTCCCGGAACGGGCCGTAGAACGCGGAGGCGTACTTGGCCGCGTAGGCGAGGATGGCGGTGTCGGTGTATCCGGCGGCGTCCAGGCCCGCGCGGATCGCGCCCACCTGACCGTCCATCATGCCGCTGGTGCCGAGCAGGTCGGCGCCGGTCGCGGCCTGCGCCAGCGCCATCTCGACGTAGCGGGTGAGGGTGGCGTCGTTGTCGACCGCGCCGTGCTCGTCGAGCACACCGCAGTGACCGTGGTCGGTGAACTCGTCCAGGCAGGTGTCGGCCATGACGACCGTGGAGTCGCCGACCTCGGACACCAGCGCGGACAGGCCGCGGTTCAGGATCCCGTCCGGGTCGCTGGCCCCGCTCCCCTGGGCGTCCTTGTCCTCGGGCTTCGGCACGCCGAAGAGCATGAGCCCGCCCACGCCCGCGGCCACGGCTTCGGCGGCCGCCTTGCGCAGCGAGTCCATCGAATGCTGGAAAACGCCTGGCATGGAGGAGATCTCACGCGGTTCGCCGATACCGTCGGCGACGAACATGGGCAGAATCAGATGCCGCGGCTCCAGGCTGGTCTCGGCGACGAGCCGACGCATGGCGGGAGTGCGGCGCAACCGCCGAGGGCGGTCCATTCCGGTCATGCTCGCATGATATGCCCGGCTCGTGACCGGGGTGCGCGCGCCTCCGGCGCCGGGCCCGGCCGGCATCGGAAGTCGTTGTGAGCAGCCGTTTTTGTCGGTGGGCCCGAGTAGAATCGAAGATGTGTTCGAAGGGATCGCGCCGCGTTCGAAGGCGCGATCCCGGATCGCGACGGGAGGATTGGCCGTGCTCGCAGCCGTTACCAGCATGTCCGGCAAGGTGAACCGGGGCGCCGGGGTTCCGAAGAAGGGGGAGGTCATCGATCACGCGTGGCGGCCGCTGGCCAAGCAGCCGCTGCCGGCGGGGCGGCCGCGCACGTGGTACGTCTCGCACAATCGGCGATTGAAGGCCATGCGGCTGGCCATCGCGCTCCTGGATTCCGGGTCCTTCGGGCCCGACCAGGCCACCAACGAAAAGATCAGGGAGACAGCCGAAGTCATCGGCGTGCATCAGCCCTCGGACGCGACCTGCCGCATGGTCCGCCGCCTGATGGCGGCCCAGCGCTGACCGCCACGCGGCTCCGCTGAGCGGCGGACGCTCGCCGACGTCCCCACGACCGGACGTCGGTGAGCCTCCGCCGCACCCGCGGGCGCTAGGAGTTCAGGCAGCCGGTCTGGGTCGATCCCGGCGTGCCGGGATTACTCGAACCGCTGGTCAAGCACTTCAACAGGGTCTGCAGCACGGTCGCGGCGGGAATGCCGGACGAGCTGACCCCCGGCGCGTCGGCGACCGGCGCCGCCACGCCCGGGGCCTCGGCGAGAGCCGCCGCCGGGGACAGGCCCGCACCCAGCGAGATTCCACACATCGCGATCAGACCGACTGCTACACGCTTCATGAATGTTCACCTCTCGAAGATCGAATACCGAATGCAGCGTAGGCATTTCGCTTCCGGATGAAACGACGACATTTCCTTGGGCATCCACCCGGGGCGGATACGACACCGGCCCCGCGTCGCCGGGACGCGGGGCCGGGTAGCCGGATGTCGTGCCGAAGCTAGCGGCTGCGGCGGCTCTTCTTGCGCGGCGGGGGCAGCAGGCCCTCGGCGCGCAGGTGGGCGGCGTGCTCGGCGAGCGCCTCGACGAGCGGGCCGACCTGGGCCACCTCGGGCTGCACGTCCACGCGCAGGCCGAATTCGATGGCCGTCTCGGCGGTCTTGGGTCCGATGCAGGCCACGATGGTGCGGGCGTGCGGCTTGCCGGCGATGCCGACCAGGTTGCGGACCGTGGAGGACGAGGTGAACAGGACCGCGTCGAAACCGCCGGTCTTGATCATCTCGCGGGTCTCCGCGGGCGGCGGGGACGCGCGCACGGTGCGGTAGGCGGTGACGTCGTCGATCTCCCAGCCGCGGTCGCGCAGGCCCTCGGCGAGGGTCTCGGTGGCGATGTCCGCGCGCGGCAGCAGCACCCGGTTGACCGGGTCGAAAACGTCGTCGTAGGGCGGGAAGTCGGCCAGCAGGCCCTCGGAGGACTGCTCACCGGACGGCACCAGTTCGGGGTTGATGCCGAAGGAGCGGACCTTCTCCGCGGTGGCCTCGCCGACGCAGGCGATCTTCACGCCGCTGAAAGCGCGGGCGTCCAGGCCGAATTCGCCGAACTTCTCCCACACCGCGCGCACCGCGTTGGTGGAGGTGAAGACGACCCACTGGTAGCGGCCGTCGACCAGGCCCTTGACCGCGCGCTCCATCTGGGCGGGGCTGCGCGGCGGCTCGACCGCGATGGTCGGGACCTCCATGGGGATGGCGCCGTGGTTGACGAGCTTCTCGCTCATCTCGCCGGCCTGCTCCTTGGTGCGCGGCACCAGCACGGTCCAGCCGTACAGAGCGCGGGACTCCCACCAGGAGGTCTTGGCGCGCTTGTCCACTTCCTTGCCGACCGTGACCACGAGCGGGCCGACCAGTTCGGAGGCGGCGTTGTTCAGGGTCGCCAGGGTGGCGTCGATGGTGCGCTGCTGGCGGGTGGTGCCACGCACGGTCACCGCGACCGGGGTCTGCGGCGCCAGGCCGTGTTCCACCAGCGCCGACGCGGTCTCGGCCAGGTGGCCGGAGGTGGCGTGCAGCACCAGCGGGCCGGGCGCGGCCGCGACGGCCGCCCAGTCCACCTCGCCGCGGACGTCCACCACGGTGTGGCTGGAGCCGAGTTCGATACCCGCGTAGGCGGGCACGGTGGTGCCGGCCGAGAGACCCGGCAGCACCTCGAAGCTCAGATGCGAGCGGGTGACGGCGTTGATCTCCTGGATGACCGAGTCGGTGGTCATCGGGTCGCCGGAGACCAGGCGCACCACGTCGGAGCCGCCGCGGGCCTCCGCGATCAGGGTCTTGGCCACCTCGGCGGCATCGCCCAGGGCGGGGCGCACGTCCACCGGACGGGTCCCGTCGGCGCTCTCCTCGACCGCGATGCCGATCAGGGCGAGCACGCCCTTGTCGACGTCGGGGTCGGTGAAGGCCAGCGTCGCCCGGCCGAGCACCTCGCGGGCCCGCACGGTCAACAGCGCCGGGTCACCGGGCCCTGACCCCACGAAAAGGATCCGACCGGGATTCTTCTTCGTCACTCGGCTCATCGGCTGTTCTCCATTGGGCTGGGATTGCTGTCGTCGGTGAGCTCAGCGGATTCCTCTGTGACGCTGAGCAGTTCGCGCGCCCCCAGCTCCAAGAGCTCGCGCGCCAGTGCCCGCCCCAGGTCCGCGGCATCCGCGACCGGTCCGACCACTGAAGCCCGGATCACATCCGAGCCGTCGATCGCCGCCGCGCAGGCGCGCAGCGACAACTCCTCCACCACCCGGCCGTCGTCGTCGAGTGATTCGACGACCTCGGCCAGCGCACCGATCGGCGCGGTACAACCGGCCTCCAAGTCGGCCAGCAACGCCCGCTCCGCGGTGATCGCGGCACGGGTGCCGGGATCGTCGAGGGCGGACAGGATGGTCACGAGTTCGGTGTCCTCGCTGCGGCATTCGACGGCCAGCGCACCCTGCGACGGGGCGGGCAGCATCTGCACCGGTTCGAGCGATTCGGTGACGACGTCCAGGCGGTCGATGCGGGCCAGCCCGGCCCGCGCCACCACCACGGCATCCAGTTCACCGGAGGAGACCTTGCCGATGCGGGTGTCGAGATTGCCGCGCAGCGGCACGATCTCGATGCCCAGGCCCAGCGCCTTCAGCTGTGCGGCGCGCCGCGGCGCGGAGGTGCCGACCTTCGCACCCGCGGGCAGCTCGCCCAGCACCAGGCCGTCGCGCGCCACCAGGGCGTCGCGCGGATCCTGCCGGGGCGGGATGGCGGCGATGTCGAAGCGCGGATCCTGCGCGGTCGGCAGATCCTTGTACGAGTGGACGGCGATGTCGACCGTGCCCGCGGCCAATTCCTCGCGCAGCGCGGCGGTGAACACGCCCACGCCGATCTTCTGCACGGGATCGGTGGCGTTCTGGTCGCCGGCGGTCTTCACGATGACCAGCTCGGCCTGCTGGCCGTTGGCGATCAGGGCGTCACGCACGTGCCCGGCCTGGGTGAGGGCCAGCAGACTGCCGCGGGTGCCGATGCGCCACGGGGCGTCGACCGTTCCGCGAGCGGTTATGTCGTTCTCGTGCACCATTGCTCCGGTCATGCGATGTGCCCCTGTTCGTCCCCCGGGTGGGCGGCGGTGAAATCATCGGCCAGTTCGCCCTGCAGGGCGGAGATCTCCATCGGCGCGGCAACCGCTTGCGCCGCACCGGGTTTGAGTTCGAACAGCTCGCGCAGCGCCTCGGCGTAGCTGTCCCCGCCGGGCGTGGAGGCCAGCTGCTTGACCCGCACCGTCGGCGCGTGCAGCAGTTTGTCGACCACCCGTCGCACGGTACGGGCCACCTCGTCGCGTTCGGTGGATTCGAGTCCCGGTAGTCGGGAGTCCAGGCGCAGTAGCTCGGCCTCGACCACGTCGGCGGCCATCTGGCGCAGCGCGGCCACGGTCGGGGTGACCTCGGCCATGCGCTGTCCGGCAAGGTATTTGGAGAGTTCGTCGGCGACGATGGTGCGCGCGGCGGCGGTGTCGTCGGCGGCCGCGCCGGCCGACGGGTCGCGCTGCAGCGTCTCGATGTCGATGACGGTGACCCCGGGCAGTCCGGCGACCGCGTGGTCCACGTCGCGGGGCAGGCCCAGGTCGCAGATGACCAGTTCCTCGGCGCCCGGCTTGGCCGACAGCGCCCGGTGCACGTCCGCGAGGGTGACCACGGTGCCCACCGCGCCGGTACAGGTGATCACCACGTCGGCGGCGGCCATGGCCTCGGCCAGCCGGTCCATCTCGACGGCCTCGGCCTCGACGCCGTGCATGGTGGTGGCCGTGTTGGCCAGCCGCTGCGCCTTCTCCAGGGTCCGGTTCACCACGATGACCTTCGCGGCCCCGCCGCGCGCCAGCTGCGCCACCGCGAGCCCGCCCATCGCGCCGGCGCCCAGCACCAGCGCGGTGCGCCCGGCCAGCGGGCCCTGCACGGCGGCCGCGCGATCCAGCGCCACCGACACCACCGACGCGCCCGCGCGGTCGATGCCGGTCTCGGAGTGCACCCGCTTGCCGACCCGCAGCGCGTGCTGGGCCAGCTCGTGCAGGGTGCGCCCGGCGGCCTGCTGGGCGTCGGCCGCGGCGTAGGCGGCCCGGATCTGGCTGAGGATCTGCTGCTCGCCGACCACCATGGAATCCAGGCCAGAGGACACCGCGAACAGGTGCTCGGCCGCGGCCTCCGCGTAGCGCACGTAGGCGTGCTTGGTGAGTTCGGGCAGCGGCAGGCCGGAATGCTTGGTGAGCAGTTCGCCGATCTCGCCGAGCGCGGGGTGGAAGGCGTCGACGACCGCGTAGACCTCGATGCGGTTGCAGGTGGAGACGATCATCGCCTCGGACACGTGCGTGGAGGCCAGCATCTTGTCGGTCAGCTTGGGCCGGTCGGTCTCGGTGATGGCGATCTTCTCGAGCACCGCCACCGGTGCGCTGCGATGCGAGATGCCGACGAGAAGCACGCTCATGGCTGGACCACCGCTCCCTTGCTGGTTGTGTCCGCGGTCTGGATGGTCGTCACCCGGCGGATCGGGGTGGACACCGCGCTCGCGTCGGCGACCACCGTCGCCGTACCCGCCGCGGCCGCGCTCATCGCGTCCTCGGCGGCCGATTCCGCGTTGCGGGCCCGCTCGAACGACAACAGCTGCATCTCCACCGCGAGATCCACCCGTCGCACCTCGACGGTGGCCGGGGCCTCCAGGGCCAGGGCCGAGAAGCTCAGCACGCACTGCAGACCGGCCTCGACCAGCAGATCGCACACGCCCTGCGCGGCGGCGTCGGGCACGGTGAGGACGGCGATGGTGGGTTCCAGCGTGGCCACGGCGCCGGTCAGCTCGGCCACGTCGCGGACGACGAGTCCGCCGACGGTGGTCCCGATGACCGCGGGATCGTTGTCGAACAGCCCGACCATGGCGAAACCGCGGCGGCGGAAACCGCCGTAGCCGACCAGCGCGCGGCCCAGGTGACCGGCTCCGACCAGCACCACCCGGTGTCCCTCGGACAGGCCGAGCACATCCTCGATGCGGTCGCGCAGCTTGATCACGTCGTAGCCGACACCACGCACGCCGTTGGGTCCGAGGAAGGAGAGATCCTTGCGCAACTTGGCCGAACCGACACCCGCCGCGACAGCCAGTTCCTCACTCGATACGATGGCTACAGCGTCGTCGGCGAGTACGGCGAGCACCCGGAGGTAGGTGGCCAGCCGGGCCACCGTGGCCTGCGGGATGTCCTTCTGCAGAGCCTTGGAGACGCCAGTCGGCGGCGTCTCTTGCTGCTCTGTCACGTCGCTTGCGCTCCTCGTCCGGCCGGGGGTGAGTGTCCGGGTTCTTTTGTCGACCCGACGCCGGGAGACCGTCGCGGTCCTTACAGGCGAGGTCGAGTCAGGTTCAGGGGGTCGCTTCCGCTGCCCGAGAAGGCGGGTCGCGTGCCACCACCGTAACCGCTTGTGAAGCCCTGCACAAAGTCGGTGAATTCAGTCACTTTGCGGCGGGCTCCGGCCCCGGGTTCATTCAACCCTCATCAGCGCGAACCCGCTACGCAACACACCGGAGGGGACGGACGGAGGGGGACCCGCGCGGAAAGCCCGGAAAATCCCCTATCACGCCCGGTTTCGCGAGGTAGGTCCGGTTATTTCGCGAGGTCGGCGCGCAGCCGCGGCTCGTCCACATCGAAATAGCTGTGCTCGCGGCCGTCCAGCAGCACCACCGGGAGCCGGTCCCCGTATTCGGCGCGCAGACCCGGATCGGTGGCGGCCGCCACATCCACGTCCACCGTGGTCACCTCGACGCCGAACTCGGCGCAGATCGGGCGCAATTGTTCGAGTGCGGTGTGGCACAGCCCGCAACCGTCCCGGGTCAACAGCGTCACAGCATGTGGCGAATCGCTCATGGCCACCATCTAACAACTTCCCGATATGTCGTTCACCGTCTACGTTGCGGCCACTCCCGGGCGTTACTGTTGAGTTGTTCGCGCTAACAGGCGGAGGTACTGGTGCCGGAACGTTCGGAAGAGCAGGGAACGGGCTTCATCGCGGGACGATTCGGTGAATTCCCGGCGCGCTGGGGTCAGGGACTGGCTGACCTGCAGGATCAGTTCACCCGCATCACCCGCAGCCCCTTCGGGCCCACCGAGGAAGAGGTCCGCGCCAACCTGGCCGGCGAGGCCAGCGCCGACGCCGCGATCGCCCTCCACGACGCCGAGCTGGCGCTGCGCGACCTCGGCGACACGCCGACGCCCACGATCGCCCGCGACCTGACCGCCGCGGCCTTCTTCGACGTCGACAACACCATGGTGCAGGGCGCGTCGATCGTGCATTTCGCCCGCGGGCTGGCCTCGCGCAAATACTTCAAGACCTCCGACCTGGTCGACATGGCCTGGAAGCAGGTCAAATTCCGGGTCACCGGCAAGGAGAGCCACTCGGACATGGCGTCCGGCAAGGAGAAGGCGCTGTCCTTCATCGCGGGCCGCCCGACCGCCGAACTCGCCGCGCTCGGCGAGGAGATCTACGACGAGATCATCGCCGACAAGATCTGGCCCGGCACCCGGGCGCTGGCCCAGATGCACCTGGACGCGGGCCAGCAGGTCTGGCTGGTCACCGCCACGCCGGTGGAGCTCGCGCAGGTCATCGCCAAGCGGCTGGGCCTGACCGGGGCGCTGGGCACGGTCGCCGAGAGCGAGGACGGCGTGTTCACCGGCCGCCTGGTCGGCGACATCCTGCACGGGCTCGGCAAGGCGCACGCGGTGCGCACCCTCGCCATTCGCGAGGGCCTGAACCTCAAGCGCTGCACCGCCTACTCCGACAGCCACAACGACGTGCCGATGCTCTCGCTGGTCGGCACCGCGGTGGCCATCAACCCCGACGCGGATCTGCGCGAGGTCGCCAAGAATCGCGGCTGGGAAGTGCGCGACTTCCGCACCGGGCGCAAAGCCGCGAAAGTCGGTGTGCCCACGGCCCTCGCGCTCGGCGCGGCGGGCGGCGCGGCCGCGGCCGTGCTCTCCCGGAAACGCGAAGCCAAGGCCAGCTAGCCTCCCCCGCCTCCCCGCGACATCAGCGCACGGCTGAGAGCCGTTGGCGTTACGAACGCGGGCCGGCGGCCGAGTTCCGAACCAATTTTGGGCGTACCCGGCGAGTTACCCCGACCGTCACCAAATCAGTTGTCTCCATGGCATTCGGATCGGGGCGAGTCGCCGGGTCGCACGAACTGTTCAGCCGGTGAACGGATTCCGGCGCTTGATCAGATTCTTGTACAGCGAGCCCTGAATGGTTTCGCGGACCTGATCGGTGATTTCGAACATCGTCATCGGATCATCGGCGTCCGCGGGCTCGTATCCGGCGGTGGAAATCGGCTCGCCGAATTGGATGTACCACTTCGACGGGAACGGAATCGCGCCGAGCGGACCCAGATGCGGAAACAGCGGCGTCACAGGGAAATACGGAATACCGAGCAGCCGCGCCAAAGGCTTGATATCGGCCAGCTTCGGATAGATCTCCTCCGAACCCACGATCGAGCACGGAATGATCGGCACCCCGGTGCGCACCGCCGCCGACACGAAACCGCCACGGCCGAAACGCTGCAACTTGTAGCGGTCCGAATACGGCTTGCCGACGCCCTTGTAGCCCTCGGGGAAAACACCCGCGACTTCACCCGCGCGCAAAAGCCTTTCGGCGTCCGCGGGGCAGGCCAGGGTGTGCCCCGCCTTGCGGGCCAGCCCGCCCAGCAGCGGCGTCTCGAAGATCAGGTCGGCGGCCAGCAGTCGCAGCGCACGCTGCTTGGGGTGCCGATCGTGCACGGCCAGCTGCAGCATCAGCCCGTCCAGCGGCACCGTGCCCGCGTGGTTGGCCACGATCAGCGCGCCGCCGACCTCGGGAATGTTCTCGATACCCGACACCTCGACCCGGAACCATAGGTCCGACAGCGGCCGCAGCATCGGCAGGATCACCGATTCCAGCAGGTGCTCGTCCAGGCCGAACTCGTCGACCTGGTAGTCGCCGGTGAGGCGGCGGCGGGCGAAGTCGGCCGTGTAGCGGACCCCGTCGGCCACGGTTCCCCGGATCATCTCCCCCAGCGACTTGGGCTGACGCGCTTCGACCTCGGCGAGCCGATCGGTCAGCGAGGTCACCGGGGTGAGCGCCGGTTCCCCCGCCGGCCACACCCGCGACGGGCGACTGTGCCGCGCCTCGAAGTCCACGTCGTGAAGTCGAATCACCTTCGCTACATCACTCATTGGTGCGCTCCCGTCCCGGCCCCGAGCAGGCCGAGAAGTTTGTTCTCTGCGGCGTCGATCCACGCGGGATCGATCACGGGCCGCAACGCTGCGCCCCCTATGAAGTCGTCGAAAGCCTGCACCGTGGTCCAGCGCGGACCGAAGCCCAGTTCGGTCCGCATCCGGGTGGTGTCCAGACCACAACCGAAATGGAAGTAGTCGATCTGCTCGGCGGTGAACTCCCGCATCACCGGGCCCATCACGGTGCGCCCGACACTGCGGAAGACCGAGTACGGGACCGGGAGCTCGACCCGCCCGGCCCGCCGGATCGCCTGCGACAGCGCCATCGCGCCGTCCCCAGCCACATTGTAGGTGCCCCCCGGGGCCGTCATGGCCCCGTGCACCAGGGCGGCGATGCCGTCCTCCTCGTGCAGCAGCTGCATACGCGGATCCCGTCCCAGAATGGTCGGCGTGATCGGCGAGCGGAAATACTGCACACCCCGTTTGGCCAGCTGCGGGCCCACGATCGGCGGGAACCGCAGGATGGCCGCCGAGATGTCGGGCCGCCGCCGGGCCAGCCCGCGCACGAAACCCTCCACCTCGATCATGTCCCGCGCGAACCAGCCGCGCGGCGGCGTGCGGGCGCTCATCTCCTCGGTGAACTTCACCGGGTCCTTGGCGCTGCATCCGTAGACGGCGGAGGAGGAACGCACCACCACCCGCCGCACGCTGGAAGCCTTGCGGCACACGGCGAACAGCTGCATGGCGCCGAGGACGTTCATGTCCTTCATCGCGGCCCGGCCGCCACCCGAGGGCGGGCGCGAGAGCGCGGCGGGATGCACCACCGTATCGACCTGATTGCCGTCGATAACCTTGCGGATCAACGGATTACGAATATCGGCGCGCACGAATTCGGCGCGGCCCATACGGCGCAGCAGCTCGCGGCTGGGCTGTTTGGCGTCCACGGCGATGATGCGTTCGACGGCCGGGTCGGCCGCCAACCGGGCCACCACATTGCCGCCGAAGAACCGGCTCGCGCCGGTCACCATCACCACCTTGGGCGGTTGCCCGTCCCGAGTCCCTGCCACTCCGGATCCCACCTAGCCCCCATGCCTTGAATTGTCATCGGGCGTTTTTCCCGCTCCCAGGGTAACCGGCGAGTAGGGGGCATTCGAAGGGTATTAACCAGGATCTAACGATGAGTTCGCTCACCCGTGAAGAACGAAAGCCCGCCACCGACGGTGACGGGCTTCCAGCTACGACGCAGCGGCTTACTTGCCGAGTTTTCTGCGCTGCACGCGCGTGCGGCGAAGCAGCTTGCGGTGCTTCTTCTTCGACATGCGCTTGCGGCGCTTCTTGATCACAGAACCCATAGGGTTGTTCCTCGCGTTCTCTCGGGTCATCCCCGCTTCCGCGGGGTGCACACTGTCTGACCCTGCACAGTCCCTACCCGATACGGGCCGAGATGGACCCGGCGGCACCACCGGCACGTACAGGATGCCGGTTCATGCTACCGGGCCACTCTCGGGCGAACGAAACGGGTGGGGCCGATCGGTTATCGGGCCGTACTACCCCGCATCGAAGTAGGACGTCTCCAGATAGTCGTGCACCGCCTTGGCGTGCACCCGGAAGGAACGCCCCACCCGCACCGCGGGCAGCTCTCCCGAATGCACCAACCGGTACACCGTCATTTTGGAAACCCGCATCAGATTCGCGACCTCGGCAACGGTGAGGAACTGCGTTCCCCCTCCGATGACGGATCCCGCGGTGATTGGGCTGTTTCCGGACCTCGCTTGGCTGTTTCCAGACATCATTGCGCCACTGACCTCCGGCACGTCCGCGCCGCCGGCTTCCCCACCGGCGGAACAGACACGCACGTGCTCCTTGAAGCTTAGCGGGACCAGTGGGATTGCTGCGACGGGTGTGAGAAATCAGCCTTTGCTGTGGCGAGTCGGCCTACGGCAGCAAACTAGCAACCGAGCAGTATTGGAAAGTGGGGAGCACACTCACCCACTGTCAACGTTAGTCCGCGATCGCACCGAGTTCGGCGGAACGGCGTTTTGCGGCGTGCAACGCATCGTGGAAAGCCGATCGCACCGCACCCCGCTCCAACTCCCGCAGGCCCGCCGCGGTGGTCCCCGCGGGCGATGTGACGGCCGCGCGCAATTCCACGGCAGACTGACCCGACTCCTCCAGCAGCGCGGCCGAACCGAGCAGCGTCTGCGTCACCAACTGGGTGGCCACGTCGCGGGTCAGGCCCAGGCCCACCGCGCCGTCGATCATCGCCTCGACGATCAGGAAGAAGTACGCCGGACCCGAACCGGACACCGCGGTGACAGCGTCCATCTGCGCCTCGGAGACGGTCACCGCCTTGCCCACCGACTCCAGCATCTCGGTGACCAGACCCAGCTGCTCCTTGCGGGCGTAGCGGCCGGGGGCGATGGCGCTCATGCCCTGGCCGACCAGCATCGGGGTGTTCGACATGACCCGCACGACCGGGAAGCCGGCGGGCAGCTTGGATTCCATGCGCGCGGTGGTCACCCCGGCCGCCAGCGACACCAGCACCTGATCGTGGTCGGCCGCGCCGAGCTCGGCCTTGCCCAGCTCGATCAGGACCGCGTCGACATCGTTGGGCTTCACCGCGATCACGATGAGGTCGGCCGACTTGCCGGCATCGGCGATGTCGTCGGTGGCGCGGATCCCGAACCGGTCCGCCAGCGCCTCGGCGCGCGCCCGCACCGGCTCGACCACCACCAGATCCTTGTTCGCCTGCCCGGACTCGAGCAGGCCCGCGATCAGCGCCTCCCCGATCCGACCCCCACCGATTACCGCAATCCTCGTCATAGCTCTCAAGGCTAGCGGGGCAGGCGATTACCTCGGCTGGGGGATCAAGGCCAGCTGGCGGCTCTGGGCCACGATCGCGCCCGTGGAGTCGATGACGAGTTGGTCCTCGTCGAACATGCGGTTGCCGACCTCGCGGGCCTTCGCGATGACGCGCAGCCAGCCCGGGGCCGGGCGGCGGCGCAGGTAGGTGGTGAGCTGGACCGTGGGGGCCCAGCCGAAGTGACCGAGGTTCATCGGGACCGGCGGGCTCATGTCGGCGGACATGAGGGCGAAGAAGGCGGACACGTCCGGGTCCTGCTCGTCGCCCGCGAAGGGGCGGATCCACAGGCGCAGACGGGGTTCGGACTTCTCGCCCGCGAGGAAGCGGGCCCAGGTCGGATCGAGGGCGACCGAGGAGCCCCGGGCCACGTGCACGATCTTGCCCATGGGGTTGCGGTCGTCGTAGAAGAGCGCGTCGGCGGGCGGTTCCGCGGGCATGTCGCCGACGTGGTCGGCGGCGTACTGCGGATCCCCGTCGTCAAGGTGGCTGAACGTGAGGGCGGTGTGCACGAGGGTGCGGCCGTCCTGGATCAGGCTCGCGTCGACGAGGGCGATCTGGCGGCCCAGCTTGCGGGTGCGGACCTCGTACTCGACCGCGCCGGGGACCGGCGCGCCGAGGAAGTCGGTGCTGGCCGAGATGGGGAACATGGCGGCCTGCTCGGGGGCCGTACGGCGCAGCCATTCGGTGGCCGCGGCGGCGCTGCCCGCGACCATGGTGCCGCCGTGCAGTTTGTCGCCGATGGTCCAGGTGGGCTCGATGGATCCCGCGAAGCGCCCGGCGCCGGGGGTGGTCGCGTCGAGTTCGGTCAGCGTGCAGACGCGACTGAACGGCGCGTCGGCCAATTCGCTCGTCGACGTCGGGTCGACGGTCAGCTCCGTGGTCATCCGCTGTCCTTTCGCTGGATTTTGTACAGCGTAAACGGACCCGGTGAAAATTCCGGACGGGTCGTGGGATGAATCACCCCGGCAACCGGGCCGAATGAGAAGACTCAGCCGCGATGCGCTGCCGTCGGCTCCGGCGTCGGCGCGGGCGAGAATCCGTTCAGATGCTCCCGCGCGAAGGACAGCGCCCGATCCAGCATGGCCGCCCGATCCATCGTGGTGCGAGCCATCTGGGTGTTCACCTCGATGACCGCCTGACCGTCGAAACCGTTGCGCATCAACATGTCACAGAGTTCGGCCACCGGCTGGGTGCCCTCCCCCGGGATCAGGTGCTCGTCGGTGGCGGCGCCGCGGCCGTCGGCGAGATGCAGATGGGTCAGGCCCGAGCCCATGCGCTGCGCCAGCATCAGCGGATCCACACCCGCGGTCGCGGTGTGCGAGGTGTCCAGGGTGTAGTGACGGTAGCCGGTCTCGGTCGGGTCGTAGGAGGGGCTGAAGGTGGTGATCGACGGCCCGGGCCCGCCGCGGCGGCGCAGCCGGTCGATCGAGCTGCCGCGCAGCAGGGTGTCGGCGCGCATCGGGAACATGTTCTCCACCGCGACCGCCACCGGCGACGAATTCTCCAGTTCCGCAACCTGTTTCGCGAAGCCCTCGGCGTAGCGGCGCTGCCAGCGGAAGGGCGGGTGCACCACCACGGTGGCCGCGCCCAGCGCCTCGGCGGTGTGCACGCTGCGGGTGAGCTTCGCGATCGGGTCCGACCCCCAGACCCGTTGCGAGATCAGCAGACACGGGGCGTGGACGGCCAGCACCGGCATGTCGTATTTGTGCGCGAAATGCTGCACGGTGGAAATGGACTGGCTGGCCGGTTCCGCCCAGACCATGAGTTCGACACCGTCGTAACCGAGTTCGGCCGCGTACCGGAACGCCGCCTCGGTGTTCTCCGGATACACCGACGCCGTCGACAGCCCGACCCGGACTTCCCCGCGCCCCGCCCGGCCCTCGGTGCTCGCCCCCTGCGCTTGCACGATATTCCCCACTGCCGCTCCCTGCTCAGTTCGTACTGAGTAGAAAGGCTAGCGGTCCGAGCGTCACGAAGACGCCTACGACGACGGCAATCACAGTGCTGAAAATGTCATCGGTGCGGCGCAGCACGCGCACCAATGCGACCAGGCCGAGGATCACGACCATGGCCAGGGCCAGGGCAACCCACGGGAGCACTTCCCACATGCGTTCGAAGCCCTTGAACAGCAACATGCCCGCGACTGCGGCGCCCACGCTCTGGCCGGCGATCATCAGCCACTGCCGGCGGTGCTCGTCCTCGTCGGACCGGCCCGCCGACCGCGCGCCCGCGGCCCGCGACCGCGCGGGCCCGGCGGCCGTGCCGCGACCGGCCTTGCGGGTGAGGGCGCCCGCCTTCCGGGTGAGCGCGGAGAACCGCGCGCCGATCGACGACTCGGGCTCGTCGTCGTAGTCGTCGTAGTCGTCCTCGTCGAGCGGCTCGTAGAAGTCGGTGAGGTGGTCGTCGGGCTCGGGCTCCGGCGCGACCGCCCCCCGGCCCCGGGAACCGAAGCCGCGGCGTTTGCCCGCGTTTCGCGCATTCCGTTCGGCGCGCTCGTCCTCGCGCTGCTGGGCGTCGCGCAGCAGATCCCCGGCGACCGACTGGCCCGACAGCAGCTGCTGATCGTCGTCGGCGAGCGAGGACCACGCGGCGGTCGGCACCGCGGCCTGATCGCCGCGGTCCGGTTCGGCGTCGGGTCCCGGCCGTCTTCGCGCCGACCACTCCGGCAGCCCGGTGGCCGCGCCGTGATCGACACCGCCGCGGCGATCCCCGAACGGCGGTGCGGGCTGCGGTTCGAGGGCCGGCTGCCGCTGCGACTGGGCCTCGGCGTGCCTGCGGGCCGAGCGCGACATCGGCGGGGCGCCGGCGGCCTGCGGCGGTTCGAAGGCGGGACGGTCCTGGTGCGGAGCGTGCGGGAGCGGCTCGGGCCCCGGCGTCGGCGACCATGCGGGAGCGGCCGGGTTGAACTGGGTGTGGTCCTCGAACGGCGGGCGGGCCACCGCCGGGTTGAACTGGGTGCGCGAGTCGCGTCCGGCGCGGGCGGCGATGTCGCGCATGGCGTCCGAGGCGGCGTCGCGGGTCGCGCCGTTGTCGCCCAGGACGCCGCTGTCGGCCCGCGAGCCGGTGTCGCCGCGGAAGGGGCGCACCTCGTCGGTGGTGTCTTCCTCGGGGTCGTAGCGGCGGCGGCGACCGCCCTCGCGGGGTGCGGGCGGGGCGGGCGGTTCGGCGCCCAGGCCGTCGAGTGCGAAGTCGGAGTCCAGCGGATCGGGCTTGCGGCGGCGGCCGGAGCGGGGCTCGACGGGGGCCGGGGCCGGGGTTTCGGTGGGAGGCCAGTCCAGACCGGCGGACCAGCTCTGGCCGGACGGCTCGGGTAGGGACGGCGGCTGCGGGGCGGGGGCCAGCGGGTCGTAGTACGAGATAGGCCCGGAGAGCGGCGAATAGGCGGGTTCGGGCTCGGCTACCGAATAGGACGAATAGTCCGGCGGGGGCGGGGCCGCGGGAGTGGAAAAGTCGGAGTAATTCGAGAAGTTCGAATAGTTGGAATAGTCCGATTCAGTGGCGGCGGGTTCGGGTTCGGCGACGGCTTCCTCGTCCGGCGCGGCATGGGAGGACGATCCGGGCACGATCGGAATGTCACCGGTCAGTTCGGCAACGGAAATGCCCCGACCGCTTCGGCGTCTGCGACCCCCACCGCTCGCGGAGCCGCCACCTTGCTGCCCGTTCCGCGCCAGTAGCTCGGCGACGGACAGCTGACTTGAATCCTCGGTCATCGAGACACCGTTTCGATCGGGCCCGTCAGGCCGCTGTCAGGGCCGCCGGCTATCGGTTCGCTATCAAGGTCGGTATCCAATTTGCGCAAGATCAATCCCTCTCGCAGCGCCCAGGGACAGATTTCGAGCGTGTCCAGGGACAGTGCCCGCATACTCGCCTCCGCGACCAGCGCACCGGCCACGAGTTGTTGTGACCGATCAGAACTTACGCCTTCCAATTCTGCCCGGTCGGCGGCTGTCATTCTCGATATGAACGCAATCAGCTGCCGCAGGCCGGAACTGGTCAGGGTACGCCGCACACGGGGTCCCGCAACAGAGGGGGCGGCGCCGGTCAGCCGGGCCAGCGAGCGGAAGGTCTTGGAGGTGCCGACGGCCAGATCCGGGCGGCCCACCTCGAGCAGTTGCTTGCTGGGCAGCACCAGCTCGGCGTCGAGCCAGTCGCGCAGCACCGCGACCCGGCGCTTGCCCGGCGGGTCGTTGCGCAGCCAGTCCCGGGTGAGGCGGCCGGCGCCCAATTGCAGCGACAGCGCCACGTCCGGCACCTCGTCGGCGCCATTGCTCATCTCGAGCGAGCCGCCGCCGATATCGAGGTTCAGGATCCGCCCGGCACTCCAGCCGTACCAGCGGCGGACCGCGAGAAAAGTGTGGCGGGCCTCGTCGACCCCGGAGAGCACCTGCAGATTGACGCCGGTCTCGGCGCGGACCCGGGCCAGCACCTCATCGGAGTTGGTGGCCTCGCGGACCGCGGAGGTGGCGAAGGCCATCAGCTCCACGCAACCGGAAGTCTTTGCGATACTTGCGAATTCGGCTACCGTGGCGGTCAGCCGACTGGATCCCGTGGGCGTGATCCGGCCCAGGTCGTCCATGTTCTCCGACAGCCGCAGGGCCGACTTCGTCGAACTCATCGGCATCGGGTGTCCACCACGATGCGCGTCCACCACGAGCAGGTGGACGGTATTGCTTCCCACGTCGAGTACACCGAGCCGCACATGAACACGGTACTGGGTGCGTCAGGACTTCTGGCCAGGCGACTGAGCTGTTAGCGTTCCGCATTGTGACGACAGGGGCATCGGCGAGCGGACCGACCGGGCTGCGACCAGCGGCGAAGATCGACCCGACGCCCGAAGTAGAACTCGACTTCCCGCGCGAATGGATCGAATTCGTCGATCCAGCAAATGACGAGCATTTGATCGCGGCGGATCTGACCTGGCTGCTCTCGCGCTGGACCTGCGTGTTCGGCACACCGGCGTGTCAGGGCATCATCGACGGCCGCGAGAACGACGGCTGCTGCTCGCACGGCGCGTTCCTCTCCGACGAGGAGGACGGCAAGAAGCTGCACAAGGCTGTGAAAATGCTCACACCCGAGGACTGGCAGCTCATGGGCGAGGCGACCGACGATCAGGGCCGGGTCCGCAAGAAGCTGTACCTCGAAGAGGACGACCTCGACGACGAACCCGCGCTGCGCACCCGGCGTGTCGACGGCGCATGCATCTTCCTCAACCGGCCCGGTTTCAGCGAGGGCATCGGCTGCGCGCTGCACACCATGGCGCTGCGCAAGGGCCTGGAGCCGCTCACCGTGAAGCCGGAGGTGTGCTGGCAGCTGCCGATTCGCCGGACCCAGGAGTGGGTGGACCGGCCCGACGGCGTGGAGATCCTGCGCACCGCGATCGGCGAGTACGACCGCCGCGGCTGGGGCCCGGGCGGCCTGGACCTGAACTGGTACTGCACCGGCTCCCCGGATGCGCACGTCGGCACCCGGCCGGTATGGGAGGCTTACGCGCCCGAGTTGATCGAGCTGATCGGCAAGCCCGCCTACGACGAGCTGGCCGCGCACTGCCGTCGGCGGCAGGGCCTGGGCATCGTCGCGGTGCACCCGGCGACGGCCATCGCGGAGGAGAAGGCCGCGGCAGCCGCCGCCAAGCCGGTGACCAGCGCGAACGCACCGAAGAAGATCCAGTCCGCGAAGAAGTAGCGGAATACTTGCCAGTAGTTTTCTGAAAACACCTAATTTCACATCACTGCTCGCTTACTGTGCGTCGGACCCCTACCTACCTCGGGGGTCGCAGCACAGGAGTACGCATAGTGAGCACATTCCCCTTGGGCGGCCGCCACCTCGGCGCCGGACTGGCCGCACTGGCCATCGCGACCGGCGCCGTGGCGGTCCTCGCCACGCACGAGGCTCCCGAAGCCCACGCGACCGTCGACTCGATCACCATCTCGGGCTCGAACTGGACCGTCGGCCAGACCTACACCCTCAGCGCCGACCTCTCCGGCGCATCCTTCGGCCTCCTCGTCTACTGGGAAGACAACGGCAACCCCATCACCAGCCCGGCCTCCAAAGTGCCGTGGCCGCCGTACCACTCCAGCACCGACTGGACCCCCACCACCGCCGGTCAGCACAACATCACCCTCAAACAGGGCAGCTCCACCAAATCGCTGATCGTGAACGTCGGCAGCGGAATCACCACCACGACCGCGCCGCCGACCACCACGACCACCGTGCCGCCGACGACCACCACCACGGTCCCGCCGACCACGACCACGGTGCCGCCCACGACGACCACCACGGTCCCCCCGACCACCACCACGGATCCGACCACCACGACCACGGTCCCGCCGACCACCACCACGGTGCCGCCGACGACCACCACGGATCCCACGACCACGGTGCCGCCGACCACGACCACCACGGTCCCCCCGACCACCACCACGGATCCGACCACCACGACCACGGTCCCGCCGACCACGACGACGGATCCGAGTACCACCACGGCCCCGCCGACCACCACCACGGCCCCGCCGACCACGACCACTCCCGCGCCCAGCGGCGGCGGCACCGGTAGCGCCAACGGCCTGCCTTTCGGTCTCTGACCCACTCGGTCCCCGACCTTCTCCGAACCCCTTGTTGCACACAGGAGTACCCATGCGCACCACCACCGTCCGGCGCCTCGGCGCCGGGTTGGCGGGCCTCGCCGTCGTCACCGGCGGCGCCCTGGCCTTGCAGACCCACGAGGCCCCCGCCGCGCACGCGACCGTCGACTCGATCACCATCTCGGGCTCGAACTGGACCGTCGGCCAGACCTACACCCTCAGCGCCGACCTCTCCGGCGCATCCTTCGGCCTCCTCGTCTACTGGGAAGACAACGGCAACCCCATCACCAGCCCGGCCTCCAAAGTGCCGTGGCCGCCGTACCACTCCAGCACCGACTGGACCCCGGCCAGCCCCGGCCAGCACGTCATCACCCTGTCCCAGGGCAGCTCCACCAAGTCCCTGGTGGTGAATGTCGGCAGCGGAACCACCACGACGACCGCGCCGCCGACCACCACGACCACGGTGCCGCCGACCACGACCACCACCGTGCCGCCGACCACCACCACGACGGTCCCGCCGACGACCACCACCACGGTGCCGCCGACCACGACCACCACCGACCCCACCACCACTCCGCCGGCGACGACGACGGCTCCCCCGTCGACGACCACCCCGGCTCCGAGCGGTGGCGGTACGGGCAGCGCCAACGGCCTGCCCTTCGGCCTCTGACCGGAACTCCCCCGGTTTCTCGGGACCGCAGCACCAGAAACAACGCAGGAGAACCCATGCACAGCAACACTTCTCGCCGAGTGATCGGCGCCGGCCTGTCCGGCATCGCGGTGGCCGCCGGCGCCGCGATGGCTCTGACGACGGCGCCGGCGGCGAACGCCACCGTCGACGTGATCACCGTGTCCGACAGCGCGCCGACGGTCGGGGGCACCTACACCCTCAGCGCCGATCTGTCCGGTGCGTCGATCGGGCTGCTGGTGAACTGGAACGACAACGGCGCGAGCCTGACCGACGGCGTCGGCATCATCCCGTGGCCGGTGGGCCACTCGAGCGTCACCTGGAAGCCCACCACGCCGGGCCAGCACATCATCACGGCCTCGCAGGGCAGCAGCACGCAGACCCTGATCGTGAACGTGGCGGGCGGCACCACCACCCCGCCGACCACGACGACCCCGCCGACCACCACCACGGCGCCGACCACGACGGCTCCGACCACCACCAAGCCGTCGACCGGCGGCGGTGGCAGCATCGGCTCCGGCAGCGCGACCGGTAGCGCGGGCAAGCTGGTGGGTGGTCTGCTGAGCGGCCTGTTCGGCAGCAGCTAGCGAATCGCCTTACGCGATCGGGCGTGTCGGGTTCTCCGGAACCCGACGCGCCCGTTCTCGTTTGTGGCGTGGGTCTCGACGCTGCGGCGCGCGTCATAGTGTCCGGAAGGTGAACAAACGGTGCCGGTCGGAGACAATCCAATCAGGCTGCACAGAAGTATATTTCGCATAACCGCCGGTCCGATGACCTCGCGTTGTGAATACCCGGAAGTGCCCACGACATCGATCCGCTATTGCGAATTCACCGGAGCGTGTTAGACATCGTGGCCATGATCAAGAAAATCCTCGCCGTCTCCGCCCTGACCGCCGGTGCGGTTATCTCCATTGCCCCGCAGGCCTTCGCCGATAACACCGATCCGACCGCGTTCTCCGATCGCACCGCCGATTTCGTCGTGTACAACGACCCGGCCGTGCTGGGCGCGAAGGACGCCGGCAAGCAGATCGTGGTGAGCCCCTACGGCACCAGCCACACCATCGCTTGCCGCGGCAATGGCGCGGACGTCGCGTGGTACGACTGCATGCAGCAGGACAACCCCGGCCTGGGCTGGATCATCCTGGAGAAGCAGGAACTGCCCGGCCTCGGCCCGGCGTGGGTCTACACCATGAAGACCGACCCCAACGCGTAATTCGCCGACCGAACGGGGAAGCCCGGAAACTGGTCGGGGAGAAAGACGGAACCCGCCCGCTTCGTGAATTCGAAGCGGGCGGGTTCTGCGTTCGGGATGTTTCTAGGCTTCCAGCTTGTAGCCCAGGCCGCGCACGGTGACCAGGTGCTCGGGCTTGGCCGGATCGGCTTCGATCTTCGAGCGCAGGCGCTTCACGTGCACGTCGAGGGTCTTGGTGTCGCCGACGTAATCGGCGCCCCAGACGCGGTCGATGAGCTGTCCGCGGGTGAGCACGCGCCCGGAATTGCGCAGCAGGTATTCGAGCAGGTCGAATTCCTTGAGCGGCAGCGTCACCGCCTTGCCGTTCACCTGCACGGTGTGGCGGTCCACGTCCATGCGCACCGGGCCGGCCTCGAGCACCGCGGTCTCGCTGCCGTTGTCGGGCTCCTCACCGGCGCCGCGGCGCAGCACGGCCCGGATGCGCGCGATCAGCTCGCGCGAGGAGTAGGGCTTGGTGACGTAGTCGTCGGCGCCCAGTTCCAGGCCGACCACCTTGTCGATCTCGCTGTCGCGCGCGGTCACCATGATGACCGGGACGCTGCCGCGCACCCGCAGCTGCTTGCACACGTCGGTGCCGCTCATACCGGGGAGCATGAGGTCGAGCAAGACGATGTCCGCGCCCGAGCGGTCGAACTCGGCCAGCGCGGACGGGCCGTCGCCCACCACGGTGACCTCGAACCCCTCCTTGCGCAGCAGGAACGCGAGCGGATCGGCCAGCGACTCCTCGTCCTCGACGATCAGCACACTCGTCATCGGGTTGCCTCCACACCGTTGGTTCTGGCCCGCCCGAGGGGGCGCGTGCCGTTTTCCTTCTTGGCCACCGGAACACCGGTGGCAAGTCTCTTGTCGACCTGCCCGTTGGAATCGGCAGGGTGGGCCGGGATGCGCAGGGTGAACGTCGATCCGGTGCCCAGTTTGCTCCACAGGGTGATCTCACCGTTGTGGTTGGCGGCCACGTGCTTGACGATAGCCAGCCCGAGGCCGGTACCGCCGGTGGCACGCGAGCGCGCCTTGTCAGCCCGGAAGAAGCGTTCGAAGACGCGCTCCTGGTCTTCCTTGGAGATGCCGATGCCGCGGTCGGTGACGGCGATATTGATGTAGCCGCCACGCAGCGCCCGGCTCACCGATACGTGGGAGCCGCGCGGGGAGTACGCGATGGCGTTCTCGACCAGGTTGGACAGCGCGGTCACCAGCAGGGTCTGGTCGCCGAGCACCTCGAGGCCGCTGCCCGCGTCGGTGGACACGGTGATACCCGCGGCCTCGGCGGTGGTGCGGGAGCGTTCGATGGCCTGGGTGACCACGGAGTCGACGTCGACGGCCTCGAGGTCGGGCAGCCGTTCGGCGCCCTGCAGGCGCGACAGCGCGATCAGCTCGGTGACCATCTTGCCCATGCGGCGGGCCTCGCCGTGCAGGCGTTCACCGAAGTGCCGGACCGAGTCGGGATCGTCGGCGGATTCCAGCAACGCCTCGGCCAACAAGCTCATGGCCCCGACGGGGGTCTTGAGTTCGTGGCTCACATTGGCGACGAAGTCGCGGCGGGTGTTCTCCATGCGGGCCTGTTCGGAGTCGTCGTCCGCGAACAGCACCACGAAGTTCGGATTCTCCTGGGAGAGCGGCCGGGCAACTCCTCGGACAGCGAGGCGGGCGCGGCCGGGCATGGGAATCTTGGCGGTCAGCTCGAACTCGACGTCCTGGCCCCCGGCCAGCACCTGTTCGACCGCGGCCCAGGCGCGCTCGTCGAGCAGGCGGTCGTGGACCACGCCCAGCTCCTCGGCCCGCGGGTTGACCAGGACCACGTCCCGGTACTGGTCGACGACGGCGATGCCGGATTCGGAGGCGAGCACGATCAGGTCCAGCACCTGGGACATGGTCAGCCCGGTGTCGGTGGCGGCACGCATCCGCTCCTGGCGAGCGTTCACATACGGAATGAGCAGTCCGCCGACGGCCAGTCCTACTACGGCCGCCAGGACTGCCAAAAGCACGGCCTGTGGAACGCTCACACTTTGAATCGTACGGTCGCCGACGCGCGGTCAAACCCCGGGTGCAGGAAGTTTCACGCAGGTCATAGGTCCTTCCACCCGTGTTAGCCCCGTGTTCACGCGATGTTCGGTCAGCGTGTCGCGGCCGGTGAGCGCCTTTGTGGCAACCGCTTTCGCGGCGGCGGTTCAGTCCTCGGGATCGCCGTAGAGGGCGGTGCGCACGGTGTCGCCGTGACGGTCGGCCCACTCCCCCAGCGCGAAGATCGGAATCAGCAGATCACGGCCCGCGGGGGTCAGCGAATACTCAACGCGCGGTGGCGCTTCCGCGTATCGGCGATGTTCCAGCAATCCCATCGCCTGCATGCGCCGCAGGGTCTGGGTGAGCATCTTCTGACTGATGCCGCCGATGGCGCGGCGCAATTCCACCGGGCGCATCGGACCCTCCCGAAGTGTGTAAACGATCACTGTCAGCCATGAATTGCCGAATACGTCTACCGCCAGCCGCGCGGGGCAGTCCGATTCGCGGCCGCCGTATTCGGCGAACCGCACCGGTTCGATGCTCTCGACCGTCATGACTCCACCCTGCCACCGCCGTTGGGCACCCGGGAGTGCGCTTCGGAATTCCTAGCGTCGTCATCACACGCCACACCAAGGAGATGACATGCGAATCGGAATCATCGGGGCCGGGCAGCTGGCCCGCGCTCTCGGCGGCGGCTGGGCCGCGGCCGGGCACGAGATCGTGGTCGGCGCACGGACTTCCACGCGGGCGATGGAGGCCGCGGCCGCGATCGGGTCCGCCGCCCGGCCCGCCACCGTGGCAGAGGCGGCGAATTTCGGCGACGCCACGCTGCTGGCCGTGCCGGTGGCCGCGTTGACGGACATCCTCACCGACCAGCGCGCGGCCCTCACCGGGCGCACTCTGATCGACTGCACGAATGCCTTCGCCCCGGACACCGGCGGCTTCGGTCTCTCCGAACCCGCGGTGGCCGAACGTATCTCGGCCGCGGTGCCCGGCGCCCAGGTCGTGAAGGCGTTCAATCTGCTGGCCGCCGAGGTGTGGGCGGGCCCGGATCGCGAATTCGACGGCCGACCCCTGACGGTGCCGCTCTGCGGCGATGACGAGGCGGCGATGGCGCTCGTGTCCGGTCTCGCCGAAGACCTGAAGCTGCGCCCGATCCGCGCGGGCGGCCTGTCCCGGTCCCGATATCTGGAGGCCACCGCGGCTTTCGTGGTGGGCCTCTGGTTCGCCGGTCACGATGCCCGTGCCCTGTTCCCGCCGCTGGAAGCGGCCTTCGCCGTTCCCGACGAGCCGGAGGGCTGGCGGAATTCCGGAGAGTGAGTGTACAGTCACTCACATGAGCAGACGCGGGATCGCACTCTCCACTTCGGACGTTCGACGGGATGCCGTGCTGGACGCGGCGATCACCGAGTTCGCCAAGACGGGATTCCACGGGACGCCGATCAATACGGTCGCCGCCGCGGCGGGAATCTCGCCCGCGTACGTGTTCAAGCTCTTCCCCAGCAAGGTGGAGTTGTTCGTCGCCGCCCTGGACCGCTGTTTCGAACGGGTCGAGGGCGCCCTGGCGACCGGCGCCGCCCGGACCCCGGGCGGCGATCCGGAGCAGGCGCTGTACGAGATGGGCGGGGCCTACGCCGAATTGATCGCGGACAAGAGCCTGCTCATGCTGCAGGTGCACGCCCTGTCGGCGGCCGATGTGCCCGAGATCGCCGAGGCCGTGCGCCGCGGCCTGCGGCGGGTCACCGAGTTCGCCGAAACCCGTTCCGGCGCGACCGGCGAACAGGTCCAGCGGTTCATGGCCTACGGGCAGTTGTGCCACCTGATCACGACCCTCGGCCTGGATGCCGGCGACGGCGCCTGGGCCGCCACCCTGACCGCCGGCATCCGCCACTTCGACTGACTACTCACGCCCTCTCACGAGGGCGTTTTCTTCAACCCAAGAGTGATTGACCAATCACACACCCGGAAGGGATCGACCCATGTCGAACATCATCGCCACCGAAGTAGTGCTGCCCGGATGCGTCGAGCCGGAGGGCCTGACCATCACCACACGCGAATTGCCGCAACCCGGCCCCGGCGAGGCGCTGGTCCGCATGGAGGCGACCGGGGTGTCCTTCGCCGAGCAGCAGATGCGGCGCGGCAAATACTATGACCAGCCCGCGTTTCCGTTCGTGCCCGGCTACGACGTCGTCGGTGTGGTCGCGGCCGTGGGGGCCGGGGTCGATCCGGCGCTGGTCGGCGGCCGGGTCGCGGCGCTGACCAAGATCGGCGGCTGGAGCAGCCATCTCGCGGTGCCCGCGGACGATCTGGTGCCGGTGCCCGAGGGTCTGGCCGCGGACGCCGCGGAGACCTTCGTCGTGAACGGCATCACCGCCTGGCAGATGCTGTACGGGAAGGCGAAAGCCCGTACGGGGCAGACCATCCTGGTGCACGGCGCGAACGGCGGCGTCGGGTCGACGCTGGTACAGCTGGCGCGCGCGGCGGGAATCCGGGTGATCGGAACCGCGTCGGCGCGCAACGCCGACGCGGTGGCCGAGCTCGGCGCCCTGCCGGTCGACTATCGCGGGGATGTGGCCGCCCAGGTGCGCGCGCTCGCGCCGGGCGGGGTGGACGCGGTCTTCGATCATGTCGGCGGTCCCGGCATCGTGGACTCGTTCGCGCTGCTCGCGCCCGGCGGCACCCTCGTCTCCTACGGCAGCGCCGCCACCAAGGACGAGGAGGGCAGTTCCCGGCTGCCGGTGCTGAAGCTGTTCGCCCGCCTGCTGTGGTGGAATGCGCTGCCCAACAAGCGGAGTGCGTCCTTCTACAACATCTGGGCGGGCCGCCGCCGGCGTTCCCGGTTCCAGGCGCGCCTCGCGACGGATCTGGGCGCGGTCCTCGACCTGGCCGAGCGCGGCGCGCTGCGCCCGCAGATCGCGGCCCGAATCCCGTTGCGGGAGGCCCCCCGGGCGCTCACCCTCGCCGAATCCGGCACCGTCACCGGCAAAGTCGTGATCGTCGCCGACCCCGAGTCCTGAGACGTCCGGCCGCCCACGGCCGGAAAGAAAAAACCCCGGGCGTGCACGCCGTTGTGCACGCTCGGGGATTCAATCCCGGTAGGGCGGTGTCACCAGCCGGTGTTGCCGCGGACCGGGATGTTCACGAAGCTCGGACGCTCCGGGTCGAGCTGCAGGTGCTGCGGCTTCAGACCGGTGTCGATGAGCATCGGGAGGATGGGCAGGCCCTTGGGGAAGTTGCCCGCGAACACGTCCACGCGCAGGCGGTGGCCGGGCTGCAGGACGGCCTGGGTGCCGCCGAGGGCGATGTCGAGGGTGGTGGCCTCGCCGGGCACGGTCTCCTGGCGCTTGTCCAGGGAGGTGAAGGCGCGCGGGTCGGTGTAGTCGCCGTTCGGGGAGCGGCTGCTGCGGTCCTCGTCGACCTGGCGCAGCGAGGCCATGAGCTCGCCGGAGGTCAGCACGGTGGACTGGCCGTCGGGGGCGACGTCGTTGACGGTGACGGTCCAGTAGCCGTCGGCGGCGTCCTGAACGGTGTTGAGGTGCACCGCGATCGGGCCCGAGATGGTGGTGGCCTCGGCGACCGGCGCGCTGGTGAAGGTGAGCGCGTTGGTCTCGGCGACGCGGGAGTCCTTGGAGCAGCCGTCGATCAGGTTGAGGATGCCCGCGGTGGCCTGGGCGGCGTCGTTGGAGCAGACGGTGGACAGGCCGGGCGCGACGGTGAGCCGGTCGCCGTCACCGTTGGCGGCCGCGGTGAGCGAGCCGTCGTGCAGGCTGTTCGCGGTGCCGGAGGGCTGCGCGGAGAGGTACATGCGCCGGTAGTCGGCGGCCTCGGAAGCCGGTGCGGTGGGCCCGAATCCGCCCTGGGTGTCCCAGCCGCCGCCCTGGGTCTTGAGGGTCACCGGACCGTAGCCGTCGATGCCGTTGTCGATGCCCTTGAGCCACTTGTCGAACCAGGCGCGCTGCAGCACGTCCAGGCGCGGCGGGGCGCCGACGCGGTTGACGTCCGCACCGGAGGTGACGTGGTAGGTGTTGCCCATGAGCAGCTGCTTCTGGCCGGGCGGCAGCGGAATCTGGTTGTAGATCTTGGATTCCGAGTAGGTGAACAGGTCGTGCCAGCCGCCGGTCACGAAGGTCGGGATCTGGATGCGGCTGGGGTCGCCGAGCCAGGCCTGGCGGTCCTGGGTGAACCCGTTGAGCATGTCCTTCACGCGCGGGTCGAGGCTGTCCATGGTGGTGGAGGTGTAGGCCGACATCAGCACGTCGAGGTAGCCGAAGGGATCGTTGACGCGATCCTGCAGCCACTTGAAGTCGAAGGTGCCCGCGGCGACGGAGGCCAGGTCCGGCACCCACTTGAGGCCGTTGATGGCGCTCAGCCACAGCGGGATGAAGTTGAAGCCGAAGCCGCCGCCGGGCGCGAGCACGTCGTCGATGAGGTCGCTGCCGGGCACGATCGGGAAGATGGCCTTCAGCGCGGGCGGCTGCTTCTCGGCCGCCTGCACCTGGTTGATGGCGCTGTAGGACAGCCCGCTCATGCCGATGCGGCCATTGGACCAGCTCTGCTTGGAGGCCCAGTCGATGGTCTCGACGGTGTCCTGCTGCTCGCGGCCGCGCAGCATGTCCCACTCGCCCTGCGAGAATCCGGTGCCGCGCACGTCCACGACGACCTGCGTGTACCCGGACTTGATGAGCTGGCGGTCGACGGAGAAGTTGCGGAGTTCGCCGTTGCCCGCCGCGTTCAGCAGTTCACCGAAACCGGTGAGCGGAGTGCCGTCGAGGTGGATGTTGCGGAAGACGTTCAGGAGCGCGTCGGACAGACCCGGAATGGAGAAGGCGCTGTCGGCGACGTTGGACACCAGCTTGGTGTAGGGCGTCATGTTCAGCACGGTCGGCGTCGGGGTGTCGATGGGACGGCCCGCGGCGTCGGCCGGGTGGTAGACGTTGCCCTTGAGGACGGTGCCGTCACTCATGGTGATCGGGACGTCCCATTCGATGAAGACGTTGGGGTACTGCTGCGGCCCGTCCTCGGTGGCGGTCCAGGCCGCGCCGGCGGCGCCGCCATCGGGTCCGGTCGGGACGATGGCATCGGCGGTGATGCCGGTCAAAGGCAGGAGCAGAGCGGCCGTGGCGGCTAACACCGTGGCCTGTAGCGCGTGCTTCATCGAACGTGATCTACCTCTCGCGGATGTCGAACGACCAGCAGCATATCTACTGGGAAGTAAGTTGCAAACCCCGGTTACAGGTACTGATTTGAATGCACGGACCCCCGGCAAATTCTTTTGCGCGACACCGAAATACCCTACGGTTACGTAGCGTGATGGGTATCACAGTCGAATCCTGAGACAATAATGCCCCGGCCAATCGGATTGGCCGGGGCATTATTTCGAGTGTTTCAGGGCGAAACTATTTCCCGCCCTGACTCGCGACGGCGGCAGCGCCGGCCGCGGCGGCCTCCGGGTCGAGGTAGACGCCGGCGCCGAGCGGGCGCAGGTTCTCGTCGAGTTCGTACTTCAGCGGAATACCGGTCGGGATGTTCAGCCCGGCGATGTCCTCGTCGGAGATGTTCTCCAGGTGCTTCACCAGCGCGCGCAGCGAATTACCGTGCGCGGCAACCAGAACGGTCTTGCCGGCGCGTACATCGGTCGCGATGGTGTCCTCCCAGTACGGGACCATGCGGGCGACGACGTCCTTGAGGCACTCGGTCGCGGGGACCTCGATGCCCGCGTAGCGCGGGTCGCCGTCCTGGCTGTACTCGC
This sequence comes from Nocardia sp. NPDC005825, assembly GCF_040630175.1. NCBI lineage: Bacteria > Bacillati > Actinomycetota > Actinomycetes > Mycobacteriales > Nocardiaceae > Nocardia > Nocardia sp. NPDC005825. The sequence goes on along the minus strand of NZ_JBEXXC010000007.1, from coordinate 96,864 downwards.
TGTCGACCTCGATCGGCGGCGGCGGGGTGTCGTAGCTGCGGCGCCACAGCATGAACTGGTCCTCGCCGTACTGCTCCTTGATCTCCGCCTTGTTCTTGCCCTGCAGGGCGCCGTAGTGGCGCTCGTTCAGACGCCAGTCGCGGACCACCGGAATCCAGTGGCGATCGCAGGCGTCGAGGGCGTTGTTGGCGGTGCTGATCGCGCGGCGCAACAGCGAGGTGTAGACGATGTCCGGCAGAATCCCGTGCTCGGCGAGCAGTTCGCCGGCACGCTTGCCTTCCGCGACACCCTTGTCGGTGAGGCGAACATCCACCCAGCCGGTGAACAGGTTGAGGGCATTCCATTCGCTCTCGCCGTGGCGCAGCAAAACGAGGGTGTACGTCATGGGGTCATCCTCCCACGAGCAGCGCCGCGCCCCGCAGGGTGGCCTGATCAGTGAGTTCGGAGGGAACGACCCGCAGATCCCGCAGGAAACGCAGGCGGGCGTGGCCGAGCGCGGCCGCGCGCAGCGGCTGCCACAGCGGCTCCCCGGACTGCGCGAAGCCGCCGCCGATGACGACCAGATCGGTGTCGAGCACCGCGGCCGCGGAGGCGACGGCGGTCCCGATGGCGGTGCCGGCCCGGGCGAGCGCCTCCAGGGCGAGCGGCTCCCCGTCACGCGCGGCCTGCGCCAGTTCCACCCCGGTCGCGCCCTCCCACCCCTGCCGCCGGGCCCACCGCACCGCGGACTTGCCGCTGCCGACGGCCTCCACACAACCGAATCCGCCGCAGGCGCAGGGCTCTTCGTTGCCGGGCACCACGATGTGGCCGACGTGCCCGGCATTGCCGGTGCGGCCCATGACGACCCGGCCGTCGCTGATGATCCCGCCGCCGATGCCCGAGGACACGGTCAGGCAGAGCGCGTTGTTCGCGCCGCGCGCCGCGCCGAGCCGGTGTTCGGCCAGCGCCAGGCAGGCCCCGTCGAGGGCGAAGCGAATCTCGGCCGTGGGGAACACTTTCCGCACCGCGTCCACGATGGGGAAGCCGTCGGCCCATTCCGGGATATTGAGCGGGCCGCACACCCCGGCGGGGACGTCCACCGGCCCCGCGGAACCGATGCCGACCGCGGTCACCGTCTCCCCGGCGGCCACGGCGCCGAGTAATTCACGGCAGGCCGCCCACACCCCGGATTCGGGTACGTCGACGCGCTGGGGTTTCTCGGGCACACCCGTCGAATCGACCAGGGCGGCCGCGAATTTGGTCGCTCCGATATCCAGCGCAAGCGAAACCATGGCTCCCCCGCCTCTCCGAGACTTCAGCGCACGGCTCAGGTTCGTCCGAGTTGGCATGGCGTGCCCGCGGTGGTGAGCCGAACCTCTTGTGAATGTCCCCGACAAGGTACCCCTACGGGCACGAAATCGGTTCTCACCCCGGCATACGGGGCAGCGTGTCGGCATCCTCGATGAGGTGTTCGAAGGCGCGCAGATTCTTCAGCGATTCGCCGCGCGACACCCGCCATTTCCATTCCTTGCGAATGGATTCGGCGAAGCCGAGTTCGAGCAGGGTGTTGAAGTCCGCGTCGACGGCCTCGAGGATCTGGCCGAACCAACGGTCCAGTTCCTCGGAGGTGACGCGGTCGTTGGCCATGCGCCCGACGAGGTAGATGTCGCCGACCCGGTCGATGGTGTACGCCACGCCGTACAGGCGGCGATTGCGGCGCAGCAGGAATTTGTAGACGCCCTCGAAGTTCTCGTCGGGCTTGCGGCAGACGAAGGATTCCATCCGCACGCCGTGCTTGCCGACGCCGACGCCGATGACGGTCTTCAGCTTGCGCTCGCCGGGCAGCACCACCGCGAACAGGTCGGGCGCCTCGCGCGAGTACTCGATCTCGCGGTCGCGGAGCGTGTCGTCGATGAGTTGTGCCGTGGCCCGGGCGGTTTCGTCGTTCAAACCACCGCTGCTGGCATGCGGGCGCGGCGTCCAGTCGCGCTCGACCTCACTCATCTGCGTACCGCTCCCGTCCGCCGCCGCCACAACGACTGCGATCTGGCCTGATTGCTGTCGGTATGCAGGCTACCGCGCGCCCTGGTGCCCCGAGCCTGCGACAACGCGGCCGAGTAGCTGTCCAGCAGCCCGTCGGCGGTGTGCGCCCAGGAGAAGTTGGCCGCGTGCTCGACCGCCGCCGCGCCCATGAGCTCGAGCCGGACCGGGTCCTCGAGCATGCCGCGCAGCGCGTCCGCCCAGTCCGGGGTGCGGTGGCCGGGAACCAGCAGACCGGAGACCCCGTCGCGGACGGCGGTGCCGAGCCCGCCCACGTCGGCGGCCAGCACCGGGGTGCCGCTGGCCTGCGCCTCGATGGCGACCAGGCCGAAAGACTCGTTGTAGCTGGGCACCGCGACCAGGTCGGCGGCGCGGTACACCTGCACCAGCCGGTGTGCGGGCTGCGGCGGCAGGAAGGTGACGCGATCCGAGATACCCAGGGCCGCAGCGAGTTCGATGAGCGCGTTGGGCCGTTCCAGCCCGCTGCCGGAGGGTCCGCCCACGATCACCACGCGCAGCGGCCGGGCGGGCGGCACCGGCTGCGCGGCCTCCTCGGCGAGCAGGTGCGCGGCGGCGCGGACCAGCACGTCGGGGGCCTTGAGCGGCTGGATGCGGCCGATGAAGGCGACGATCCGCTCGTCGGCGCGCAGGCCGAGCTCGGCGCGGGCGGCGAGCTTGTCGCCGGGGAAGTAGCGGCTCAGGTCGGCGCCGGGCAACACCACGTCGATGTGCTCGGGGTCGGCGCCGTACAGCTCCACGAGCTGGCGGGCCTCCTCGCCGGTATTGGCGACCAGCCGGTCGGCCTCGGCGACGATCTGCTTCTCGCCGATCTCGCGGACCGCGGGCTCGGGGCAGTCGCCCTCGGCCAGGAAGGCGTTCTTGACCGCGGCCAGCGTGTGCGCGGTGTGCACCATCGGCACCCGCCAGCGGTCCCGCGCGAGCCATCCGACCTGGCCGGACAGCCAGTAGTGCGAGTGGATCAGGTCGTAGTGGCCGGGCAGGTTGCGCGCCTCGCTGCGCAGCACCTCCGCGGCGAAGGGGCACAGCTGGGTGGGCAGGTCGAACTTGTCGAGCCCCTCGAAGGGCCCGGCGACCACATTGCGGACCAGCACGCCGGGCGCGGCCTCGACGACGGGTTCGTCATTGGAGGAGGTGGCACGGGTGAAGATCTCCACCTCGGTGCCGCGGCGGGCCAGTTCGAGAGCGGTCTGCAGGACGTAGACGTTCATGCCGCCCGCGTCGCCCGTTCCGGGCTGCGCCAAGGGTGACGTATGCACCGATAGCACGGCAATCCGATTGGGCCGTAGCTCCGGGCGTTGACTCACCACTCCAGTGTGCACGGGGGTTACAACGCCCCATGCACGGGTTACCTTCCCAAGTGACCTGACTCACAAGGATATTCGTCAGCGTGAATGCAATACCGCTATCACCGCAGGTCTCGTGCGAAAGCGGCGATTTCGGCGGCGAATCGCTCCGGATCCTCGATGAACAGCCCGTGCTGGGCGCCCTCCCAATACGAGGTCCGCACGTCGGGCGCGGAGGCCGCGATGTGGCGGCCGTTCTCGATGGGAACCACCGGGTCGGCGGTGCCGTGCAGCACCAGGACGGGGATGTCGAGGCCGCGCAGGGTGTCGGTGTTGTCGACCGTCCGGTAGAACAGCGCCTTGCGGACCCGGGGCGGGGTGGCGATGCTGCCGCCGAACAGCCGCTGGGCGTCCACGCCCTTGTCCCGGCCGGGGCCGGTATTGGCATTGCCGAAGGCGGCGAAACCGCGCATGGCCTTGCCCGCGCTCTCGTCGAACACGTCCGGAATGGCCTTGGCCATGCCGGGCCCGGTCTCCGCGCCGGGCACGCCGCGGCCGATATTGGCCTGCGAACCGGTGTAGACGACGCCCGCGAGGGCCGCGGTGCCGTGCGCGGTGAGGTAGTCGGAGGCGACGATGCCGCCGTAGGACCAGCCCAGCAGCAGCGCGCCGGCGGTGATGTCCTCGGCCGCGAAGACGGCGGCGATATCGGCGGCCCAGTTCTTCGGGTCGTCGTAGCCCGCCTCGGGGGCGTCGGAGTAGCCGTGGCCGCGCAGGTCCACCGCGATCACCCGGAACTGCTCGGCGAGCAGGTCGGCCGACCGTCCCCAGCACCGCAGATTCCCGGACCAGCCGTGCAGCAGCACCAGCGGGCGCGCCCCTTCCGGACCCGTCACCCGGTAAACGATGGTCGTGCCGTCCGCGCTCACTGCTTCCCGAATCGCCATGCAGTGAGGCTAACCGGCAGCGCCGCCGGGATCTCGCGCCCGTTGCGGCGCCCGCGACGGGCGCGGGCCCGGAAGGCGCTGGCCAGGGTCCTTGCCTAAGCTCAGAGCCATGAGCACTCGTACCGCTGTGGTGACCGGAGCCAGTTCGGGTATCGGTGAGGCAACCGCCCGCGAACTCGCCAAGCAGGGGTACCACGTGTACGTGGGCGCACGCCGGGTCGAGCGGCTGGAGAAGCTGGCCGAGGAGATCGGCGGCACCCCGCTGGCCTTGGACGTGACCGACGAGGAGTCGGTGCGCGCCTTCACCGAGGCAGTCGAGCGGTGCGACGTGCTGGTCAACAATGCCGGCGGCGCGAAGGGCCTGGCCCCGGTGCTGGAGGCCGATCTGGACGACTGGCGCTGGATGTGGGAGACCAATGTGCTGGGCACGCTGCGGCTCACCAAGGCGCTGCTGCCCAAGCTGATCGCCTCCGGGGACGGCCTGATCGTCACCATCACCTCGATCGCCGCCTTCCACGCCTACGACAACGGGTCCGGGTACACCTCGGCCAAGCACGCGCAGGCGGTGCTGCACCGGACGCTGCGCGGTGAGCTGCTCGGGCAGCCGGTGCGGCTGACCGAGATCGCGCCGGGCGCGGTGGAGACGGAGTTCTCGCTGGTGCGGTTCGCGGGTGACGCCGAGCGCGCGGCGAGCGTGTATCAGGGCATCGATCCGCTGGTGGCGCGGGACATCGCGGAGGTGGTGGGTTTCGTGGCGTCCCGCCCGCCGCACGTCAATCTGGACACCATCACGGTGACGCCGCGCGATCAGGCCGGGCCGGGCCGTTTCGCGCGTCGTTCCTGAGCGGGTTTCTCGGCGTGGCGCAGTCACCGTGCGCCGCACCGCAGTTCACCGCCCCATGATCTGAATCACGGATTCTTCAAAATCGGAATCCGCGCACCGGCCGCTGCTAGCGTCCCCCGCAACCGAGGGCGGCTTGGAGCGAACATGGTGAGATCACGCATCGAGGCGGTCGGGTCGTACCTGCCCGCCACCGAGATATCGACCGCGGAGCTGCTGGCCCAGCTGGCCATCGACTCCCCCATCGACCTGGAGCGGATCAGCGGCGTGCGGCACCGCCGCCGCTGCGCCGAGGACGAGGACTCCTTCACCGTGGCGATGGCCGCGGCCCGGACCGCCCTCGACAATTCCCGCTACGACGCCGCCGATCTCGACGTCGTCATCTCCTGCTCCATCACACGTATTCGCGGTGACGAATTCTGCGTGGAACCCTCGTTCGCGCTCATGCTGCGCAACGAACTCGGCGCGACCGGAGCCATCCATTTCGACGTCTCCAATGCCTGCGCGGGCATGATGAGCGGAGTTCTGGTGCTGGACCGGATGATTCGCGCGGGAATGGTGCGGCGCGGCCTGGTGGTCTCCGGCGAGTACATCACCCCGATCTCCGATACCGCGGTGCGTGAGATGTCGGAGAAATACGATCCGCAGTTCGCGTCCCTGACCGTCGGCGACGGCGCGGCCGCGGTGGTGCTGGACGGCGACGGCACCGCCGACGAGGGCATCGACTACGTCGAACTCAATACCAGCGCCGGATTCGCGCAGCTGTGCCTGGGCATGCCGAGCGACCGCAGTTCCGGCATCGCGCTCTACACCGACAATCGGGCCATGCACAACGAGGCCCGCTATCTGCTGTGGACCACCCGGCAGCGGGATTTCCTGGCCGCGCGGGGCAGCGATTTCGCGACGGAGGGCTACGACCACGTGATCCACCATCAATTCAGCGCGCCCGCAGTGGAATTGGTGTCCAAGATCGCCGAACGCGAATTCGACGCCCCGATACCGCCCGGGCTCATGGTGCTGGACCGGTACGGCAACACCGCGTCCACCTCGCATTTCGTGGTTTTACACGACGCGCTCAAACAACAGCGGATAGCGTCCGGGGCGAAAGTACTGATGGTCCCCGCGGCTTCCGGCGTCGTGGCCGGGTTTCTGTCGGTGACGCTCGGCGATCTGCGGGTGTGATGCGGTATGGGAATCGTGATTTCTTCCATCGCCACCGAAATCGGTGGCGGCAGTTCGATCGAGCAGGCGGCCGCGGCCGCGCGCCGGGCCATCGCGGAGGCGGGCAGCACGCCCGCGCACATCGACGCGCTGATCAATACCGGCGTCTACCGTGACGCCAACATGGTGGAACCGGCCATGTCCGCGCTGATCCAGCAGCAGGTGGGGATCGGGCTGGAGTATCGCAGCGGCGATGTGCCGTGCCTGTCCTTCGACCTGATGAACGGGGCCTGCGGCATTCTCAATGCCATCCAGGTCGGTCAGGCGCTGTTGGAGGCGCCGACCGTGCACCGGGTGCTGCTGGTGTCCGGTGACGCGCACCCGTCGAAATCGCCGCTGCCGCAGCCGGGTTTCCCGATCAAGCCGGTGGGTGCGGCCATGCTGCTGGAGCAGGCGGCGGGCGCGGCCGGATTCGGTGCGCTGCACATCAGCGCCACCGACGGGCGGCCCGCGTCGGAGGGCTTCGTACGACTCCCGGAGATGGGAACGACCGGCCGGTCCGCCATCACGGTGCGTCGCCCGGCCGAGGTCGAAGCGCTCCTGCAGCACGCGGTCTCGGCCGCGACCGAAGCCCTCGAGGTGGCGGACGCGCCCCTGGACCGCACGACGCTGATCTGCGGGCGACCCACCCCCGACTTCCCGGCCCGGCTCGCCGAGCGCCTGGGCATCGCTCCCGAGGCGGTCAGCGCCGACGACACCGACGGCGATGCCCACACCTCGGCACTGCCCGTCGCGTTCCTCGCGGCCCGCGACAGCGGCGGGCTCGACCACGCCGACGTAGCCTTGTTCGTGGCCGCCGGGGCGGGTCCGTCGGCCGCCGCCATCGCGTACCGCCTGCCGAAACCGTAAGTCGCGGTAAGTAATTCCGCCGGGAGGGGCCATGAACGACCTGTGGGTGATCGTGCCCGCCTACAACGAGGAACTCGGCATCACCGCCACCCTGGCGGCGCTCGCCGGGCAGCGGGACCGGGACTTCACCGTCCTGGTGGTGGACAACAACTCCACCGACGCCACCGTGAAGGTGGTGCGCGACTTCGCCCTCGCGCATCCCGAGCCGCGGATCGAGATCGTCGCCGAGGAACACAAGGGCACCGGCGCGGCCGCCGACACCGGCATGCGCCACGCCATCGCGGCCGGGGCCACCCGCCTGGCCCGCACCGACGCGGACTGCTTGCCCGCCCCCGACTGGACCACGCGGATCCGGGCCGCCTTCGACTCCGGGCTGCGCCTGGTCAGCGGTCAGCTCATCCCCCGCACCGACGAGGGCGTGAGCCTGCTGGACCGCACCGTCATCCGGGTAGCCCTCGAATTGGCCTCGCAGTTCGGGAAACTCCGGCCCGGCAACCAGGATCCGCGCTACCTGGGCCCCTACGTCATGACGCCCGGCTGCAATATGGCCATCACGGCCGAACTGTACGAGGCCGCGGGCGGTTTCCCGCGCACCGCCATCGAGGAGCTGCACGAGGACCGGGCGCTGGTGAACGCGGTCCGTACGCTCACCACTGACTACGGGCTGCGGCGCGACGTGCGGGTGTACGGGTCGAATCGGCGCGTGAAAGCCTGGGGTGTGCGCAAGACCCTCGCCTGGTACGCCGACCACCGCTACAAACCGGAGCTGGTGGACATCCGGTGACGTCTGGATACCCGTCCGCGGGCGAGGATTTCGTCGCGCTGCTGCGTGAGCAGGTGCTGCGTACCCCCGACGCCCCCGCCCTCGGCATGATCGGCGAGCGGCCGCTGAGTTTCGCCGAACTCGACGCCCGCATCCGCCTGGTGGTGAAACGCCTGCACAGCAAGGGCTTCGAGCCCGGCGACCGGATGCTGTTCTCCATCCGGCCCTGCGTGGACGCGGTGGTGCTGGTGTTCGGGACCATCGCGGCCGGCGGCAGCATCGTGTTCGTGGACCCCGGCATCGGGCCCGAATTGTTCGCGCGCCGACTGGAACTGGTGAAACCCACCTGGGCCGCCACCGAATCACTGCTCTACCTGCTGAGCGGGCCGCTCCAGAAGTACGGCCGCCGGCTCGGCCTCTCGCTACCGGAATTCGGTCGGCTACCGGTGCGCCACATCCACAGCGGCCCGCGCCTACCCGGGACGCCGCGCGGTTCCATCCCGCTCGGCCGCCTGATCGGCTCCGAACCCGGCTGGTCCGGCCCCGCCACCGGCGCCACCGTGGACGCGCCCGTGGAGGATCCCGACGCCGAGGCGCTCATCGTCTTCACCTCCGGCACCACCGCCGACCCGAAAGCCGTGGTGCACACCCGCGGTTCGCTGGGCGCGGGCCTGGCCGCCGTGGCCGGCTCCACCACCCTGATGCCCGGCTCGCACCTGCACACCGAGCAGTTGATGATGGGCTTACCCGCGGTGCTGGAGGGGGCGCGCTGGTCCATGCCGCGCTATCCCCGCTTCAGCACCCACGTCGATCCGCTCGGCTTCGCCCGCACCCTCGGCCCGGCGGGCAGCCCGGACAGCGCCACCCACGCCTTCCTCACCCCCGCCGATCTGGCGACCATCCTCGACGCGGTCGAGGCCGGGCGGCTGCCCGCGCCGGCCCACCTCGAGGAGATCTCCCTCGGCGGCGCGCCCGTCACCACCGCGCTGCTGCGCCGCGCCCGCGCGGTCCTCCCCGGCACCGAATTCCTGGCGGTCTACGGCATGACCGAGATCCTGCCGGTGGCAATCACTTCCGGCGCCGACAAACTCGCCTTCGAGGGCGCGGGCGACCCGCTCGGCTTCCCGTGCGAGGGCGTGGACGCGCGCATCGCCGACGACGGCGAACTCGTCCTCTCCGGGCCCAACCTGTGCCGCGGCTACCTCGGCGAACCCCCGCTGAAGGAGATCGCCACCGGCGACCTGGCCCGCTTCGACGGCGGCACCCTGGTCCTGATGGGCCGCAAGAAGGACATGATGATCCGCGGCAAGACCAATATCTACCCGGGCCTCTACGAACCGGCCATCGCGGGTGTCGAGGGCGTCCGCGAGGCCGTCATGATCGGCATCCCCGACGAGATCGGCGACGAGCGCATCGTCCTGGCCGTCGTCGCCGACCCGCACGCCACCGACGTCGCGACCCGCCTACGCCGCGAATTACCCGCCCTGATCGACGTTTCCGCCCTGCCCGACGACATCGTCCTGGTCGACGAGATCCCCGTGGCCGGCCGCACCAGCAAGCCCGACCGCGCCGAACTACGGTCCCGCCTGAGCGGTCCCGCCTGAGCGACGCTCACACCCCCGTTCCGCTAGCCTCGCCCGGCGGGTCGGGGCGCTGCCGCAGGGCGGTCAGCACGGCGTCCGCGAATTCGCGTGCCCGCGACTCGGACACCACCGGCTCCGCGTAGCAGAACCCCAGGTGCATTTCGTCGTGCGCCGTGGTGACCGCGACCGTCAGCACGCTCACGCACGAATTCGAGGCGGCCAGCCGCAGGCCCGACAGCCGCCACGCCCCCGCCTCCTCCGGAAAGCCGACCCGGCCCAGATTGGTCACCGACACATTCCACGGCGCGCGCCGGTCCACCAATTCCGCCAGCCGCACGCCGGATTCGAGGGCGCGCGGCGTCCCGAACCGCATCCCCGCCACCGTCGCCAGATGCCGCCGCTGCCGCACCCCGCGCTCCAGCTGCCGCTTCGCCGACCCCGCCGCCTCCCACAGGGACACGCCGGGCCCGAACGGCACGAACCCGACCAGGACCGGCGCGTACACCCCGAGCTCCTCCGAATCCGGTCGCGGCGTGAGTGATTCCCGGAAGTCCACCGGCGACGCGATGGCCGCCACCCCGCCGCCGTCCGGCTCGTGATCCGCCGCACCGACGGCATCGGCCACCACGGCCGCCAATGCGCCGTGCACCGTCACCCCGGCGCGGCGGCAATCGGTCACCAAGCCCGCCAGCGCTTCCCGATCGAGCACGCGATGCACGACCCGAGTCCGCCGGACGGCGGGCGGGGCGGCGGTTCCGGCCAGCAGGGTCGGCCGCCGCACCAGGGCCGTGACCTGATCGGACAGCGTGGCGTACGCCCACCGCCAGAATCCGCGCGCCCCGGCGGGTATCAGGTCGTCGGCAGCCGGGAACGGGGTTCGCGGGCGCGGCGGGGCGGGCTCGTCCGCGGCGGTGTGGTCGATCAGCTTGCGCAGCAACGCCGTCAGCGAGCGACCGTCGGCGATGATGTGCGACATCGTGAGCACGATGTCGTGGAATTCGTGACCGTCCTCCGACGCGACCCCGATATCGACGACGCGGGCCAGCGCCCGCTCCAGGTCGAAAGGTTCGGCCAGCTCGGCGTCGAGCACCCGCTCCCAGGCCCGCTCGTCACGGGATGCCATCCGCCGCACCGGAATTCCCGGTGCGGCGGTCGGTCGCCAGCGCGGATCGCTTCCGGCGTCGTCGGTGATCCCCAGGCGCAGCAGCGGATATTCGGCGACCAGCGCCGCGGCCGCGGATTCCAGCCGGTCCGCCGGAATCCGGCCGTGCACCCGCACGCGCGCGCTGCAATTCGCCGGGGACAACCGGTCGATGATCCAGAACCATCGCTCGGAGGGGCTGAGCGCGCGCACCCGCCGACCCTATCCGGGTCGGCAACCACCGCAAGGGTTTTCAGCGACCGCCGACCGGCTGGGGCGGGAGCGGGGTGGCCGAGATCTGGTTGTGCGGTTCGCCCTGCAGGGCGGACAGGCCCTTCCAGGTCTCCCAGTCGATGGTCCAGTCGTAGATGTCGCCGTCGGCCGCGGACAGCTGGATGCGGGTGCCGGTGACCTCGACCGGGTCGCCGTAGAGCGCGGTCGGGAAGTAGGCCTGGGCGTCGGCGGTGCTGAGGTTGATGCAGCCGTTGGTGACGTTCGAATTGCCCTGGGCGGATGCCGATTGCGGATTGGCGTGGATGAACTCGCCATTGTTGGAGATGCGCACGGCCCAGCGTTCCCGCACGTTCGTGTAGAACGGCGGATTCGACATCATGAAGTCCTCGTACTTCTCCGTCACCACGTGGATGCCGGAGCGGGTGACATTGCGGTCCTCGTTGCCCTCGCCGTAGCTGCACGCGAAGTCGAAGATGGTCGCGCCGTCGCGCACCACCTGGACGCGGTGGCTGGGCGCGGAGGCCTTCACGATCTGGGCGCGGCCGATCCGGAAGTCGGAGGTGAGATCGGAGTCGCCGAACAGGCCGCCGCCCATGTCGAGGCCGTACAGCTTGGCGCCGAGGTGCACGGTGGTGCCGGGCTGCCAGTACTCGCGGGGCCGCCAGTGCACACGCGAGCCGCCGTTGTCGTCCTGCAGCCAGGCCCAGGAGCCCTCGGTGGCGGGGGTGGCGGTGACGGTGAGCGCCTTCTCGACGGCCGCCTTGTTCTCGACGTGCCCCTTGAACTGGAGCATGATCGACGCGGCGATGCCGACTTCCTGCCCGTCGCCGATATTGACGGTGGCGGGAGCGGTCTTCTTGGGGTTGACGGTGCTGAACTTGCCGTCGATGGCGACCGGCTTGTTGTCGGTGCCGATGGCGGTGCCGGACCAGGTGTAGGTGGCGCCGTAGCCGAGCGGCTCGTTCACCGTGAATTTGCTGCGAGTGGCATCGAATGTGCCGGTTACCTGTTTGCCATTGGCGTTGGTCAGCGCCAGCTGGTCGATCCGCCCGTTGGTGACGGTGACGGTGGCCGACGTGGTCGGGTTGACCTGCTCGGCGCCGGCGGCCGGTTCCAATTTCACGGTCGCGACGGGCTCGGCAGGTTTGGCCGTGCCGCCGTTCTTGTTCGACGACGAGCAGGCCGCCGCGATGACCGCTGTCGACGCCACCAGTGCGGCACGCATGGCCGACCGGCGGGACAGTCCTCGATTACTCACTTGTTCGACCCTACCCCCGCAAACCGTGTATCCCGGACGCTGTTCTAGTGGTGGACACCACCCGCTACAGGCTCACTCCCACGGTCACGGGTTCGGGTTCCAGCTCGATGCCGAAGCGCTCGGCAACCCCTTCGCGAACCGTGCGGGCGAGGGTCACCAGATCGGTCGCGGTAGCCGCGCCCCGATTGGTCAGCGCCAGCGTGTGTTTGGTCGACAACCGCGCCGGAGACCCGTCGCCCGGAAAGCCCTTGGCGAAGCCGGCGCGCTCGATGAGCCAGCCCGCCGAGAATTTTACCCCGCCCTCGGCCGGGTAGGTGGGCGCGGTGACATCGGCGCCGAGATGTGCGGCGATCGCGGCGCGCACGGCACCCACCCGCTCGTCCGGAACGATGGGGTTGGTGAAAAACGAACCGGCACTCCAGGTGTCGTGATCGGCCGGGTCCAGCACCATGCCCTTGCCCGCTCGCAACCGGAGCACCACCTCGCGCACATCGGCGGCGGGCCGGGACTCGCCCTCGGCCGCGCCCAGCGCGTTCGCCAGTTCCCGGTATCCCAGCGGCGCGCTGGAACCGTCCGCGCGCAGCGCGAATTCGACGGCCAGCACCACCGCGGCGGCACTGTGCTTGAGAAGCGAAGTGCGGTACCCGAATCCGAGCTCCTCGGGCGCGACCCAGCGGATCTCCCCGCTGGCCCGGTCCAGCAAACGCACCCGGCGCAGCAAACTCGCCACCTCGACGCCGTACGCGCCGACATTCTGCACCGGCGTCGCGCCCGCCGAACCCGGGATGCCGGACAGGCATTCGAGGCCGCCGAGTCCGGCCGCCACCGTGGCCGCCACCACCGCGTCCCAGTTCGCGCCCGCCTCGGCGAGCACCGAGTCCGCGCCGATCTCCACGCCCTCGGTGGCGATCCGCACCACGACCCCGTCGAAACCGTCGTCGGCGATGAGCAGGTTGGAGCCGCCCGCGACGAGCAGCACCGGAATCCCGGCCGCGTCCAGTTCCCGGACCGTCGCCACCAGCGCGTCGGTGGTCTCGCAGTCGGCCACCGTGGCCGGGCCGCCGACCCGCAGGGTCGTCAGTTCCGCCAGCGGGACCCCGGCACGCAGCCGCGCCCCGGTCACCGCCAGCCGGTCCCGCAGGTCGTCGAACGACACCACCCGAGAAGTACGCACAGGCACAGACGGTAGCGTGTCCGACCATGGCGACACCTCTGGCCTTCACTGCGCACTCGACACATCCCCTGGCCGCGGTGCGCGCGGCGTTCGCCGACGAGCAGTACTGGAAGGACCGCATCGAGGCGGTCGGCGGGCCCAACGCCCGCATCGAGAGCATCGCGATCACCGGTGACCAGGTGCGCGTCGATATGGTCCAGACCATCCCGGCCGCGGACCTGCCCGCCCAGATCACCGCGATCAAGCCGGACGGTCTGACCATTCCGCGCACCGAGACCTGGCACGGCAACGGCGGCACCGTCGAGGCGCACGTGGACGGCGCGCCCGCGACCATCACCGGCAGCCTCACCGTCACCGAGGACGGCGCCGGCTCCACCTTCGTGGTCGACGCGACCATCGACGTGAAGATCCCGTTGTTCGGCAAGAAGATCGAGGCGGCCATCCAGCAGCACCTCACCGAACTGCTGGAGCGCGAGGCCGAGTTCACCGACAATTGGCTGAGTTCTCACTGACCGAGGTCGCCCGGCAGTAACCTGAGCGATCGTGGCCCGCCGACTCGACTATTCCGCGCGGTATTCGTTGCACACCACCCACCAGGTGTACGCGGCGATGACGAACCGTGAGCACTGGGACGCCCGCATCGAGGAACTGCGCAAGCACTCCCCGAACGACATCGTCAGCCTGGAGTCCGGCGACGACGGCATCACGGTCGAACTACGTCACGTGTTGCCCCGCGACACCCTGCCCGAGATGGCGCAGATGGTGGTGCACAAGGACATGGTGATCACCCGCCGGGAGACCTACGGGCCGTACGGTCCCGAGGTGACCGGCGCCTACACCGCCGAAATCCCCGGCAGCCCGGGCACTCTCGGCGGCAATATGCGGCTGTTCCCCACCGAGACCGGCTGCACCCTGCGCACGTCCTCGCGGGCCCAGGTCAATGTTCCGTTCTTCGGGCGCAGGCTCGAACAGCTCATGCTGGTGAACCTGGTGGACCTGTTCCGCGCCGAAGCCGAGGTGACGAAGGTTTGGCTGGATCAGCAGCACCCCGCCGGGTGACCAAACCCATCGGCACGATCACCCGCGGCACCACCGGGATCAACCGGCTGCGCCGCGGGGACCGGTGGATGATGCACGACCCGCTCGTCACCGGAAGGTTGCTGGACGCCGCGGATCCGCTCGTCGTGGATCTCGGCTACGGAGCCAGCCCGGTCACCACCCTGGAGCTGGCGGCCCGGCTGCGGACCGTGCGACCCGATCTGCGCGTGGTCGGTCTGGAGATCGATCCCGAACGGGTTGTTCCGGGCCGGGACGGCGTGGTGTTCGCCCGCGGCGGTTTCGAACTCGCGGGTCTGCGGCCGACTTTGGTGCGCGCCTTCAATGTGCTGCGCCAGTATCCGGAATCCGCTGTGCCCGAAGCCTGGTCGACCATCCAGTCCGGTCTGGCCCCCGACGGCCTGCTCCTCGACGGCACCTGCGACGAACTCGGCCGCCGCTGCGCCTGGGTCCTCCTCGACCGCACCCGCCCCCTGTCCCTGACCCTGGCCTGGGATCCCTTCACCGTCGATACGCCGTCCGACATCGCCGAACGCCTCCCCAAGGCCCTCATCCACCGCAATATCCCCGGCGAACCCATCCACACCCTGCTGACCGCCGCCGACCGCGCCTGGTCCGTCGCCGCGCCGCTGGCGCCCTACGGCCCCCGCGTACGCTGGCGCCACGCCGCGAACCTGCTGCGCGAGCAAGGTTTTCCGCTCCGCGCCTACCGCCGCCGCCTGCGCGACAACATCCTGACGGTGCCCTGGTCCGCCGTCGCTCCCCTGCCCTGATCCGCGGGTACCCGCGGATCAGTGGAGCTTGTGGAGCAGGTCCCGCACGGTGCCGGAGATCGCGGCCGGCGCGAGCAGCGACCGCGGCGCGAAGGGCTGCCGCCACAGACCGCCGTGGGCGGCGCCCGCCGCGAACAGCGCTTCCGGATTGGATATTCGCGGCTCCTCGGGCGCGAACAGGTCGGCGACCAGCTTCGCGGCGAGCAGGGTCCGCGCGGTGGCGGGGTCGAAGATCTCGATGCCGAAACGGGACGACGCCCGGTACGCGGCCGCGCGCCAGCCGTTCTCGCGGGCCAGACTGCGGGTCCAGGCGGGCGGGGCCACGGTGAACGACACCGGGCAGCCCGCCGACGCGGCCAGCACCGCCCGCCAGCGCGGCAACCGTTGCGCCAGTGCGTAATCCGGCCCGGCCAGCGCGGGCAGATTGTCGAACAGCCCCCACGCGCCGCCCTCGGTGTCGAAGATCGGGCGGGTGTAGTTGAGCCGGTACAGCGCGTGCGGCGCCACCCGGTGCAGCAGATCCTGCGCATTGCCGCGGAAACCGCGCTGCGCCAGGTGATCCCGGGCCGCCGCCACCACCGACGCCGGGACCGCGTAGGTGTCGGTCGGCGAACCCAGCATGGCCAGCGCCGCATCGGGGTGATGCCGCAGCACGGCGTCGGCGAGCACGTCGGAGGCCACCGCCAGCCGCACCCCGGCGGCTCCGGGCAGCCCGGCGTAGAGGCCGAGCACAGGCCGAGCATCACTGTGCGCGGTGATCCAGGGCGCCAGGGCCGGAAAGCCCCGGGAGATGTCGACGCCGGGTTCGCCGTCCGCGACGGGGTAGCGCATGACCCCCGCACCGGACTTGGCGGCAGCCCGCAGCCGCTCCCAGCGCACCCGCCCCGGCCGATCGACCGCGAGCACTTCCGCGCCCCAGCTCAACAGCGGCCGCAGCGGCCCGAGTTCCGCGCCCGCGCCGGTCACGGTGACCTGGAAACCGGGCAGCGCCAGCCATTCCGGATGGTCGATGACCCGCTCGATCGCGGCCACGAAATCGGCTTCCAGAATGCCGTGGGTCTGCCATTCGGCCAGGCGCAGCCGCAGCGCGTCCTCGGCCAGCAGCGTTCCGCGCCACGGCACCTCGAGCCGCTTCACCGCCGCGGCCTCGCCGGCCACCGCGGCGGTCTCCAGCCCGGCGCCGTCGGCCGCGGCGTCCACGTCGACGGTGTCCAGGGCCGCGACCGTGCGGCCGACGGTGAACCGCAGCATGTGCCGCACCGAGCGCAGTCCGGCCTCGGCCATGCCGATCGAGATCTCGGGCGCGCTGATCGCCAGCGCCGTCATTCCCCTGAAGACGCGGTGGTAGCCGTGCCGCCAGTCGCGGCAGGTCTCCACCGATTGCGCCAGGTCGGCGTCGTAGGGCCGGATCGCGTCGGCGACGACGGCGGCCGAGAACATGTCCGCGATCCGTTCGGGCGGGCCCGGCGGAAACACCAGATCCCACACGCCAGCACCGGTCCCCATACCAGCTACCCTGCCACGAATCACGCGCCCGCAAAACTCGAAACCCGCACCCCGCGATCCCCGGAATGCCGTCCGGCGAACGCTAGCGGTGATCTTCCTGCGCGCGCGCCAGCGCGCGATGCAGCCGGGCCGCGGTGGCCGGGTCCAGAGCCGCACTGGCGGAACGGATCTCGGCCCGGGCGCAGCGGTGGATGGCGACCGCGTCGGACACCACCTCGTCCAGCGCGGCCTGCCCGATCCCGGCCTCGGCCAGATCCATGACGGTGCGCAGCGGCGTGGTCACCAGGAACGCGCCCGCCGATTCCACGTCCTTGCGCGCGAAACTGCGCCGCAGCACCACCAGCCGCGGCGACAGCGGGAACCGCCCGACCCGCGCCGACAGGTGCACGAACCGCGGCCGCAACCGGCCCAGCCCGTGCAGTTCGGCGGCGCTGTGGTGGGAGACGGCGGCCGCCCCGTCGAACCAGGCCGACCACATGGCGTACTCGTCGAGCGGCCCGTCCGGCCAGTCGGCCAGCCGTAGCAGCCCCACCCCCGACCGCAGCACGCTGCCGTCGCGTAATCCGTCGCGGATCCGGACCTCACATCCGGTGCGCAGTACCTGTCGGGTGGTGAAGTATCCCGCGTGCCGCCCGGCCTGCTCCCGCAACGCGTCCCAGTCGTGTTCCGGATCCCCCGGTGCCGCGTTCCCAGCCATGGGACTCAGGATAAGCCGGACCCATGTGTGTTATGTCACAATCCACGGCTGTGTGCCGACACCTCACACGATGCACAGAGCTCACACAGAAAGCTCGGGAAGAATCGCCCCCATGAGTTCGGAACCCACCTCGGACGACGCAACCAAGCGCGACACCTCCGCCGCGCAGCCGGTCGACCCCTCCGTGCGGCCCGGCGACTCCACGGCGCAGCCGGTCGACCTCGATAAACCGGACGGCACGCCCACCGAGGTCCTAGGTGCGAGACAGGACGCGGCCACCGACTGGTGGAACGACCCCGCCCACACCGGCGCCCCGGCCACCCCCGATCCCGACGCCCAGCCCACCCAGGTCCTGCACCCCGGCGAGGCCGCCTACGCGGCGGGCGCGACCGGCCACCCCGGCACCGGCTCGACGCCGACCGCCGACACCGCGAAACTCGCGAACGGCACCGGCCCGACCGCGGCGCTGCCGGGCGGACCCGGTTATCCGGCGGGCCCTTCGGGTCCGATCACCCAGTCCGGCGGTATGCAGGTGCCACCGGGCGCCCCGCCTCCCCCGGCGAATGTCGGTGGCGGACAGACCGGTTCGTCCGGTCCGAAGCGCAGCCGCAAGAAGACCCTGCTGATCGTCACCCTGGTGGCCGCGCTGCTGATCGCGGGCGGGCTCGCCGGCGGCGAGGCCTGGGCCCGTCACAAGGTCGAGAAGTGCATCAGCTCGCAGTTCGAGGCCCAGATGGGCTCCAAGATCGACGTCTCGTTCGGCTGGAAACCGCTGCTGCTCACCATGATCGACCACAAGGTCGGCGAGGTCACCGTGAAGAGCGACGATTCCAAGTTCGGCCCGGCCCAGGGCATGGTCGTGAACGCCACCTTCCACGACGTCGAGACCAAGGACGGCGGCAAGCAGGCCAGCGTCGGCAGCTCCAGCGCCGACGTCACCTGGAGCAATGACGGCATCACCCAGACGATGGCCGGTCTGGTCTCGGCCACCGCCTCCGATCCCGCCACCGGCACACTGAGCTTCGCGGTCCTGGGCGGCCTGGCCCAACTGCAGGTCAAGCCGAAGATCGTGGACGGCAAGATCGAGGTCGAGACGCTGCAGGCGTCGCTGCTCGGCTTCGGACTCCCCACCGATCTGGTCTCGGGCATCGTCGGGCTCATGACCGAGAGCCTGCAGACCTACCCGATGGGATTGACCCCCAACAAGGTCGAGGTCACCAAGGACGGCCTGCACATCACGCTGCAGGGCGGAAACACCGTGCTGCAGGCGGATCCGAACGCCCAGCAGCAGCCCATCCTCTGCTGACCGACCGCCGCTAGACCGGAAACCCTTCCAGCACTGCGCGAGACCGGGACAGCCCCAGCCGGGTGGCGCCGGCGGCGATCAACTCCGCCGCCTGCGCCGCGTCCCGGATCCCGCCGCTGGCCTTCACCCCGAGCCGCCCGCCGACCGTTTCGGCCATGAGCCGCACCGCGTGCGCGCTCGCGCCGCCCGCGGGGTGAAAACCGGTGGAGGTCTTCACGAAATCCGCGCCCGCGCGTTCCGCGGCCCGGCACACCTCCACGATGGCGTCATCGCTCAGCGCCGCCGCTTCGATGATCACCTTGAGCAGGGCGCGATCTCCCACCGCCTCCCGCACGGTGACGATGTCGGACAGCACCGCGCCGTACTCGCCCGCGCGCGCCGCGCCGACGTCGATGACCATGTCCACCTCGGCCGCGCCCTGCTCCACCGCGAGCCGCGCCTCGGCCCCCTTCACCAGTGAATGATGTTTGCCGGAAGGGAAACCCGCGACCGTGGCCACCACCAGACCGGGCGCGCGCACCGGCAGCATGGACGGCGACACGCAGATCGCGAACACCCCCAATTCGCGCGCCTCGGTCACCAGCGCGGTCACGTCCGCGGGGGTGGCATCGGGAGACAGCAGTGTGTGATCGATCATCTCCGCCACGTCAGAGCGGGAAATCTTCGGCATGAGCACCGAGTTTGGCACATCTTTGTTGCGGGGCGCCGTCGCTGTCACGCAGACTTGTAGGCGTGCTGATCCGTCGTGAACGTACCGGCGATGCCGCCGCGATCGACGCGGTACACCGCGGCGCTTTCGGTGCGAGCCCCGATCGCCCCGCGGCTGCCGACGGCGATTCCCCTTCCCCCCACGCCTCCGGCGACCCCGTCGAAGTAGGCCTGGTGCACACGCTGCGCGATGACGCGGCCGTCTGGGTCCCGACCCTGTCGCTGGTGGCGGAGGTTCACGACCGGGTGGTCGGCCACGTCTGCCTCACCCGCGCGACCGTGGGCCCGTTCCCGGTGCTGGCGCTGGGGCCGCTCGGGGTGCTCCCGAACCATCAGGCCGCGGGCATCGGCTCGGCCCTCATGCACGCCGCCCTCGGGGCCGCGGACGCCCTCGACGAGCCCCTCGTGGGCCTGCTGGGCAGCCTCGAGTACTACCCGCGCTTCGGCTTCGTCCCCGGCAGCCGGGTGGGCATCATCCCGGACCAGCCGGACTGGGCCACCCACTTCCAGGTCCGCACGCTCACCGCCTACGAACTCGAGATCAAGGGCGACTTCCACTACGCCGAGGCGTTCTACGCGCTCTGACCGGGGCGTGCTTCACCCCTGTGCCGCGAGCCGGGCGGTTACTGGGAGTATGTCCCTCATGAGTTCCACCCTGGACGACCGCCGCTACGTGCTCACCCTGGGCTGCCCGGATCGTCCCGGCATCATCGCCCGCATCACCTCGTTCATCGCCGATTTCGGCGGGTCGATCGTGGAGGCGGGTTACCACTCCGACCTGGAGACCGGGTGGTTCTTCACCCGGCAGGCCATCAAGTCCGCCACCGTGCCGTTCGACCTGGACGAGCTGCGCGACCGGTTCACCGCCGTCGCCGCCGACCTGGGCCCGGAGACCGACTGGCAGCTGCACGACTCCGGGGAGCGCCGTCGCGCGGTGCTGCTGGTCTCCAAGGACGGCCACTGCCTGCACGACCTGCTGGGCCGCGCCGCCTCCGGCGAGCTGCCCGCCACCATCGAGGCCGTCATCGGCAACCACCCCGACCTGGCCGGGATGACCGAGGCGCACGGCATCAAATTCCACTACATCCCGTTCCCGAAGGATCCGGCCGAGCGCGGTCCCGCCTTCGAGCAGATGCGGGACCTGGTCGACGCCCACGACCCGCACGCGGTGGTGCTGGCCCGCTTCATGCAGGTGCTGCCCGCCGAACTGTGCGAGCACTGGGCGGGCAAGGCCATCAATATCCACCACAGCTTCCTGCCGTCCTTCGTCGGCGCGCGCCCCTACCACCAGGCGTTCGCGCGCGGCGTGAAGCTGATCGGCGCGACCTGCCACTACGTCACCGCCGAACTGGACGCGGGCCCGATCATCGAGCAGGACGTCACCCGCATCGACCACTCCGACACCGTGCGCGACATGGTCCGGCAGGGCCGCGACATCGAGCGCGTGGTGCTGGCCCGCGGGCTGCGCTGGCATCTGGAGGGCCGGGTGCTGGTGCACGGCCGCCGCACGGTGGTCTTCGAATAGGCCCTGGCGTTTTCGAACCGAACCCCGAAAGCCAACGCCCGCCCCCGGTTTCCCGGGAGCGGGCGTTGTCGTTCGTGCGGCGGGTCAGCCCGCGACGGCGGCCGGGCCGCGACGCGCGGTCCGGATGACCCGGTGCAGTTCGCTGTTGAAGGCGCGCTCGGCCTCGATGTTCACCAGGTGACCGGTCGGCAGGATGGTGTACCGCTCCAGATTGCCCGCGGCCGCGAGGTTGTCGGCGATCTCGCGCGAATGCACCTCGGGCAGCAGCTTGTCGTAGGAGCCGGCCACGACCGTCGTCGGCACGGTCAGGAACGCGGCGGCATCGATCACGTCCAGCTCGACCAGGCCCCGCGCCACCGCGGCCCGCACCGACGGACGGCAGGAGCGCACGATCGAGACGCCGAAGGCAACCTGGTCGCGGGTGGCGGACGGATTCGTCAGCCGGCTCTTGGCGACCAGGTTGACCGCCGCGCCGCCGGGCAGCGGCAGCGGAGTGCCGAACAGCACCCGGGCCACCAGCTCCGGGCTGGTGACGATCTCGTTGAGCATCGGAATCACGGTGGCGCGGTGCGGAATCTGACGCGCGGCCGTGGTGGCCAGCAGCACCGCGCTCGCCCGCTGCCGCACCTGGTGCGGGTACTTGCGGGCCCAGGCCTGAATCGTCATGCCGCCCATGCTGTGTCCCACCAGCACCGCCTGCTGACCGGGCCGCAGCACCGCGTCGAGCAGATCGGAGAAGTCGTCGGCCAGCTGGTCGGCGCCGAAAGCCCGGACGCCGCTGTCGCTTTCGCCGTGGCCGCGCTGATCGAAGGCGATCACGCGGTACTCGCCGGCGAAGGCGTTGATCTGCGGGTTCCAGTATTCGAGGGCGCAGGACCAGCCGTGGGCCAGCACGATGACCTCGCCGTCGGCCGGACCGTACGCGTGCACGCGCAGCTTGGCGCCGTCACGGGTGGTTACGGGGATGACCTCGGCGGGACGCGGCGTGTTGAGGGAAGCCGTCTTGTAGCGGCGGGACCGCAGTCCGGGGCGAAAGGGAGCGGTCAACGCATCCGCGCCCGCCTCCTGGAGTTTCACCAGCATGAGCACTCCTTTGTGTTCCAGACCACAGTATCGCGCTAACCGGGGTGCTTGCAACAGCAAGCAGGTATATATCTTCTTGCTATACAACAATGTTCGCGGTGCGCGACCTCGCGGATAAGGTCCCCCAGGGGTGGGTGAGCCCCACCCCTCAGGCGCCCACCACCTTCGCCGGAACCCCGAAAGCGGCCCCGGCGACCCGCGCGAGTTCGGCGTTGAACTCCCGGTAGGCCTCCACATTGCCGAGGTGCCCGGTCGGCAGCACCCGGTAAGCGTCCAGACTGCCGGTCTCGGCGAGCATCGCCACGATCCGCTCCGCGTGCACCGGCGGGGTCATATCGTCGGCCGATCCCGCGATGACGGTGGTCGGCACCGCCAGAGCGGCCGCGCCGCGCCCGAGGTCCAAGTAGGACAGCAGGGTTCCGAACCGCCCGCGCACCCGCGCCGGGCAGGACCGCACGATGTTCATGCCGAAGTCCGCGATATCGCCGACCGACGCCAGGCTCATGACCTGCCGGCGGAACACCCACTGCACGGGCTTGACCGGCGGGAACAGGATCGGCGCGCTCAGTCCGAGCAGACCCATCCGGAACGGCAGCGCGGCGGCGCCGCGGTTGAAGAACGGGACCACGGTGGTCTCGGCGATCAGGTCACCGGCCGCGGTATTGGTGAGCAGCACCGCGTGCAGCTGCTTCCGCACGCGCTGCGGGTAGCGGCCCGCCCAGGCCTGAATCGTCATGCCGCCCAGGCTGTGTCCCACCAGCACGGCCCGCTGACCCGGCCGCAGCGCCGCGTCGAGGACCTCGGCCAGATCGTCGGCGAGCTGATCGGTGGTGAGCGGGGCGGTGCCCTCGTCGCTCTCCCCGTGCCCGCGCACGTCGTAGGCGATCAGACGGTATTCACCGGCGAAGGCGTTGATCTGGGGATTCCAGTATTCGAGGCAGCAGGTCCAGCCGTGCACCAGCACGATCACATCGCCGTCGGCGGGTCCGTAGGCGTGCACCCGCAGCCGGGCGCCGTCGGAGGCGGTGACCGGCAGGACCTCGTAGGGTCCGGCGGGCGGATTCAGATCCGCGGTGCCGTAGGTCCGGGTGCGCAGGTCGGCCCGGTGCGCGAGCACCAGGTCACGGACCTTCCGGCCGAGGTCCGCAGGGTGAGGCAGCGTTGCCCGCATAGGACACTCCTTTGTGTTACTGACAGATACAGTAACCCGGAGTACCGGGTGCTAGCTAGTGCAAGCACCCGAAAAGTCCCGAATCGGAATCGAGCGCACAAAAAAGGCCGCCACCCGGTGAACCGAGTGACGGCCGAAACTCCGAGGGCCCGCTACCAGCGCGGCCCGCGCTGGATCTCGTCGACCTTGGGTCGCACATCGGCCAGGTAGACGCCGGTCGCGACCACCGCCGCGATACCGAGGAACCCGACCGCGGTCTGCCCCAGCAGCAACCCGCCCAGCGACGCCAGCAGAATGGCGATCCACACCGGCTTGGTCAGCTTGTCCACGGCCGTGAAGGCGTCCGGGCGCTGGCGAATCGCGTGCACGAGGGCGAACACGGTCATGCCCATCGCGGCCAGCCACAAGACCCACAGAATCAGTCCGGGTATTCCCATCACGCCACCATCATACGGAGCGAAGACCCGGTCACCGCGACTTCCGGGCACGACACGAATCCGCGCGAACCCCGCGGCGAGCGTCACGGCCCCGGAAACGAGCGTCGCCCCCGCGCACCGGAGTGCGCGAGGGCGACAAGCTCTTTCGCGGAACGCGAAGACCTACTTCTTGGCCGGGGCGGCCTTCTTGGCGGGCGCGGCCTTCTTGGCCGGGGCGGCCTTCTTGGCCGGAGCGGCCTTCTTGGCGGCGGGGGCCTCGTCCTCGACCGGAGCGGTCTCGGTGGTCACGTCCACGACCTCGGCGTCGACGGTCTCGTCGGCCGGGGCCTCCTCCTTGGCGGCGAAGCCGAGGTACGGGCCGACCTGGTCGCTGACCTTGCCCAGCACGTCCTGGGTCTGGGCCAGCAGGTCGTTGTAGCGGGACTCGACCAGCTCGAAGCGGTCCTCGAAGGCCGGGTTGGCGCGCAGCTTCTCGACGGTCTCCTCGCCGCGGGCGGCCAGGTCGGCGTAGAAGTCCAGCAGCTGGTGGTAGTACTGGTCGACCAGCTTGCGCAGCTCTTCGGGGGTGGCCTTCTCGCGCAGCTCGGCCAGGTCCTCGGGCAGCTCGGACGGCAGCGCCTGCACGCGCTGGCGCAGGGTCTCGGCCTGCTCCTGCAGGTCGGCGGGGAGGTTGGCGAAGCGCTCGCGGGCCTCGTCGATGCGACCCTGCACGTCGGCGGAGTTCGCGCGCTCACGGATCTGCGAGACGGCGTCGGTCACGACGGCGTAGAGGGCGTCGCCGGCACCGACGGTGGCGTAGATCGGCTTGGTGACGGTGGCGGTCAGATTCGATTCGGTCATGATGGTTCGCTCTCCTGGCGTGGCGGAACTTCGGTTGTGCGGTGCGGAACTTCGTTGTCCCTGTTTCCCCCGGGAACGCCCCCCATTAGCTCCGTTGCGTCCCCTCTGTCCTCGTTAGCCTGGTTCTCCCGGCAAAACGATTCATAGATGTCCAGGAGGACCTGCTTCTGACGTTCGGTCAGGCCGTTGTCTGCCAGCAGGGCATCCCGGACCGGGCCGTGCGGCCTCTGCTCGAGGTACCCGGCCCGCATGTACAAGACCTCCGAGGAGACCCGCAGACCTTTGGCGATCTGCGCGAGTACCTCGGCGGACGGGTTCCGCAACCCGCGCTCGATCTGACTCAAGTACGGATTGCTCACCCCCGCCAGTGCCGCGAGCTGCCGCAGCGAGACCTGGGCGGCCTCGCGTTGCGACCGGATGAAGCCCCCGATGTCGTGAGCCGCGTTGGCTACGCGGCCCGACCGGTCGCCGGCGGCGGACGTCTCCGCTGCGTCGCCGTCGATCGGTTCGGGAACCTCGGGATCGTGCTTCATCACTCACCTTCCGGCGGTTGTGGGGCCAATTCTAGGACGGGGTGCTAACTCTTGCAAGCGCTCTGTTAGCACGCCCTATCGATGCCAGGTCGGCAAACACTCAGCGCTTCAACCGAAGCGCCAATTGGTCAATTGTTCAGCCATTGAACAGCAAATGCGAAACGGTGTAGATCACAAGGCCCGCAAGCGAACCCACGACGGTGCCGTTGATGCGAATGAATTGCAGGTCCTTGCCGGCCGCCAATTCGATCTTGCGCGAAGCCTCCTCGGCATCCCAGCGCGCCACCGTGTCGCTGACCAGACCGGCGAACTCGGCGCCGTAGTTGGCGACCAGGTAACGGACGCCCCGCTCCAGCCAGCCGTCCACCTGATCGCGCATCGCCGGGTCCGAGGACAACCGCTCGCCCAACTGCAGGACGTTCTCCGACACCTTGCGCCGCAAGGTCGAATTCGGATCGTCGGCCGATTCCAGGATCACCCGCTTGGCCGCGCGCCAGGTGGCCTGCGCCATCCCGGTGACCTCGCGCCGGCCCATCAGCTCGGTCTTGATCTTTTCTGCCTTCTCGATCATCGCCTCGTCGAATTGCAGATCGTGGGCGAATTCCTCGAGGAAGCGATTCGCGGCCAGCCGCACCTCGTGATCGGGCTGGGTCCGCACCTTCCAGGTGAATTCCACCAGCTCGCGATAAATACGTTCGGCCAGGAGCGAATTCACGAATTTGGGCGCCCACGAGGGCGCGTCCCGGTTCACGATGCGGTCGAGGGTCTCCTGGGAGTCCAGCGCCCACTGGTGCGCGCGCTCGGCCAGCAGGTCCAGCAGCGGGGCCTGCCGGTTGTCGGCGAGCAGCTCATTGAGGACCTTGCCGATGGGCGGGCCCCACAGCGGTTCCGCGATCCGCTTCACGATGGTCTGGTCGATGATCTGCTCGACGTCCTCGTCGCGCAGTACGCCGATCACCGCGCGCAGAATCGTCGCGCTCTCGTCGGAGATCCGTTCCGCGTTCGCCGGTTCGGCCATCCACCGGCCCAGCCGCAACGGAATCTGCGCGGAATTCACCTTGACGGCGACGGCGTCGGGCGAGAGGAAATTGGTGCGCACGAAGTCACCGAGGCCCTCACCCACCTGATCCTTCTTCTTGCGGATGATCGCGGTGTGCGGGATCGGCAGACCCAGGGGATGCCGGAACAGGGCGGTGACGGCGAACCAGTCGGCCAGCGCGCCCACCATGCCCGCCTCGGAGGCGGCCTTGACATAGCCCACCCACTCCCCGCCCCCGCCGCGGGAACTGATCCAGGCGCAGACGATGTAGATGACGGTGGCCACGGCCAGGAAGCCCGTCGCGATGGCCTTCATCCGCCACAGCTCGCGCTTCTTACCCTCTTCGTCCAGGAGATCGGCGAACGCTCCGCCGCCGGTGGGCATGGTCTTCATCGGCTTCGGCTCGGTCTGCTCGAGTACCCCGGCACTGCCGGCAGGTTGCTCCATGACTTCCATTCTGGCGCGTGATGTGACGAACTCCCCGCCACCGTGCCCTTCCCGAACGGCGGCGATCCACAGCATGGGAGGCTTAAGCTGAATAGGCCCAGGCCCAGGACGCGAACAAGGAGCCAACGCAGCGTGACCACCAAAGGCAGCGTGAGTGCGGCCGTCGAGGCGGCCACCGGTCCACGCGGGGGTCGTGAGGACGGCCGCAAACGCCGCTGGCAGCAGCACAAGATCGACCGACGCGAAGAACTGGTGGACGGCACCCTCGCCGCCATCCGCAAGCGCGGCGGCGATGCCGGAATGGACGAGATCGCCGCCGAGATCGGCGTCTCCAAAACCGTGCTGTACCGGTACTTCTCGGACAAGCAGGATTTGACCCGCGCCACCATGGAACGGTTCATCGAGACCACTCTGATGCCGCGCATCTACGGCGCCATCAGCGACGACCTCGACGAATACCAATTGGTCCGCAACACGCTGGCGGCGTATGTCCACACCGTGGATTCGGACACCGACGTGTACCGGTTCATCATGGGCAACGGCGCCGCGACCGACACCTCCACCCTCGCCGACTTCGAGAAGTTGTTCGCGCAGGTGGTCTCCGCGGTCATCATCGACAAGTCCTTCGACCGCGGCCTCCAGACCGAAGGCGCCATGCTGTGGTCCTACGTGCTGGTCGGCGGCGTGCAGCTGGCGACGGACTGGTGGATCTCCAACCGCACCATGTCCAGCGAGGAAATGCTCGACTACCTCACCATGATGGCCTGGAGCGCCATCGAGGGCATGGTCCGCGCGGGCGGCGACCGCCATTACTTCAACTCGCGCCCCCACGTGCTACCCGATGCGGAGAACAACCCAAACAGTGCTAGCTGACGGCTAGCACTGGAGTTCCCAGTGTGGTTAGTCTGAGGTCGGCGGAGCGCACCCTCTGAGACGCTCACATCACAGGGTTTCCGTCATGTCGGCACCAACGGGGGTGTTGGCTCCCATGGAGGGTCACTGATGGCGAAAGAGCTGCCCACATCCAGGCTCGCGCGGGGGACGAAGCTGGGAATCGCTGTAGCCGGTAATGCCTTGCGCGCCCAGAAGACCCGACGCTCCATGCGCGGCAGATCCGAGGCGGTGCGCGCCCGGATGGCCGAGGAATCCATGATCCGGGCCACCGAGCAGATGGTCATGGTGCTGGGCACCATGAAGGGCGTCGCCATGAAGCTCGGGCAGATGCTGTCGGTGCTGGACCTGGACCTGGTGCCGCCCGAGCATCGGGAGCGGTTCCAGCGGCGGCTCGCGGTGCTGCGCGACAGCGCGCCCTCGGTGTCGTTCGACGTGATGCGGGCCGTCATCGAGGAGGACTTCGGGCAGCCGCTGGAGCAGGTGTTCGCCGAATTCGATCCCGAACCCGTCGCCGCCGCCTCGATCGGGCAGGTCTACAAGGCGACCCTGCACGACGGCCGCGAGGTCGCGGTGAAGGTGCAGTACCCGGGCATCGACACCGCCGTCCGCGCGGACCTCAAGAACCTGGCCATGTTCCGCCGCATCCTGCAGTCCGCCATGCCGTGGGTGACCCCGGCCGTGCTCGACGAGCTGCGGCTGAACCTGGAGAGCGAACTCGACTACGTCGCCGAGGCCACGACCCAGAAGCAGATCTCGGACCTGTTCGCCGGGCACCCGTTCATCGTGGTGCCCACCACCTACCCGGAACTGTCCACCACCCGCGTGCTGGTCAGCGAGTACTTCCCCGGCCGCGGCTTCGAGGAGATCCGGGAAATGCCCGCCGCCGAACGGAATCGGATCGGCGAGATCATCTACCGGTTCTACGTGGGCTCGCTGTTCACCTTCAACGAGTTCTGCGGCGACCCGCACCCTGGCAACCTGCTGCTCGGCCCCGACGGCCGGGTCGCGTTCCTGGACTTCGGGCTCTACAACCGGATGGATCCCGAACACGTGCACTTCGAGGCCGTCTGCATTCGCGCGGCCGCCGAGGAGCGGGCCGAGGACCTGCGCGACCTCATGGTGCAGCGCGGCGTCATCGAGTCGCCCGAGGAGATCACGCCCGAGGAATGCCTGGAATACGTGCTGGCCGCATGTGAATGGGCGCTGGTGGACGAGGAACTCACCATCACCCCCGAGTTGGCCTCCGGCGCCTTCGTCCTCGCGGTGGACCCGCGGGCCACCGACTTCGAGGGCATGAAACAGCAGAATCTGCCGCCTGAGCACCTGTTCTCCCGCCGCGCCGACTTCCTGACCTTCGGCATGCTCGGGCAGCTGGAAGCGACCGGCAACTGGCACCGCATCGCACGGGAGTGGCTGTACGGGGACGGCCCGGTCACCGAACTCGGCCGCGCCCATCACGAATGGCTGGCGAGCCGACCGGCTCCCACGCCCACCACCGGGGCACCCACCAAGAAGCCCCGCAAGCGCGCCGCCAAGGCGTGACAACCCCCAACTTTCAGATTGGTGAGACTATGTCCGCAGCAAGGGAATTCGACATAGCGTTATTCGGGGCGACCGGCTTCGTGGGGAAGCTGACCGCGCACTATCTGGTGGAGGCGGCGCCCGCGGGCGCGCGTATCGCGCTGGCGGGCCGCTCGCTGGAGAAGCTGGCCGCCGTCCGCGCGGAACTCGGCCCGCTCGCCGCGGAATGGCCGCTGGTGCAGGCGGATTCGACGGATCAGGAGAGCTTGAACGCGCTGGCGGCGCGGACCAAGGTGGTCGTCACCACCGTGGGTCCGTACCTGCGCTACGGGTTTCCGTTGGTCCAGGCGTGCGCGGAGAACGGCACGCACTACGCCGATCTGACCGGCGAGCCGCTGTTCATCCGCGACTGCATCGACCGGTTCGGCGACAAGGCCGCCGAGACCGGCGCGAAGATCGTGAATTCCTGCGGCTACGACTCGATCCCGTCGGATCTGAGCGTGTACCAGCTGTACAAGCGCAGCGTCGACGACAATGCCGGCGAGCTCACCGATGTCACCCTGGTGGCGTGGCTCAAGGGCGGAATGAGCGGCGGCACCATCGATTCCGGGCGCGCCATGATGGAGGCCATCGCCGCGGATCCGGCCAAGGCGTCGGTCATGTCGCACCCGTACTCGCTGAGCCCCGACAAGTCCATGGAACCCGATGTCGGCCGCCAGTCCGACCAGGCGTGGTCCCGGGCCTCGGACATCGACCCGAGCCTGAACGGCTGGGTGGCGACCTTCATCATGGGCGCGCACAACAGCAAGGTGGTGCGCCGCTCGAACGGCCTGCTGGGCTGGCCGTACGGCAAGAACTTCCGCTACCGCGAGGTGATGAGCGCCGGCTCGTCGGCCACCTCGCCGCTGGTCGCCGCCGGTATCGCGGGCGGCATCGTGGCCACCATGGCGACCGGCGCGGTGTTGTCGCGGGTGGCGCTGGGCCGCAAGCTGCTCGATCGGATCGTGCCCGCGCCGGGCACCGGTCCGAGCGAGAAGGCCCGCCGCAGTGGCTGGTTCACCATGCGCACCTTCGCCCACACCACCTCGGGCGCCAAGTACGAGTGCACCTTCGCGGGCCAGGGCGATCCCGGCTACCAGGCCACCTCGGTCATGCTCGGCCAGGCCGGTCTCTGCCTGGCCTTCGATGACCTGCCGGAGTTGGCGGGCATCCTCACCCCCGCCTCGGCCATGGGTGACGCGCTGACCGAGCGGCTGCGCGCCGCCGACATCACCATCGAGG
This sequence comes from Nocardia sp. NPDC005825, assembly GCF_040630175.1. Lineage (NCBI taxonomy): Bacteria > Bacillati > Actinomycetota > Actinomycetes > Mycobacteriales > Nocardiaceae > Nocardia > Nocardia sp. NPDC005825. The sequence goes on along the minus strand of NZ_JBEXXC010000007.1, from coordinate 66,713 downwards.
TCACCCCGGTCTGACCGGGCTCGGCGGTCACGCCGGGGTGCTGTACTTCGCGATCAGCTCGCGATACTTCTCGAAGGCGGGCTTCGGCGTGTAATCCGAACGCAGGAGCCCGAATTCGAGGTTCATATCGCCCTGATCGCTGTACGAGTCGCGGAGGCCGAAGTGCTCGTAGGTGGTGATGCCGAGCTCGTCGGCCAGGCCGTCGACGAGCTCGACGACGGTCTCGAGCACCTCGGCCTGCCGTGCGTAGGACCGTCCCGGCCCGGTGGCCCAACCGTTTTCGCTGATGTGGATGGGTGTCGTGGCCGGTATGCCCGCGGCGGCGAGGCTGTCGCGCCGGAAGCCCGTCAGCACCGCCGTGGCAGCGGCTTCCAGCTCCGAGGCCGGTAGCGGCCGGAAGACGTCGGGGAAGAAGTCCAGCCCGACATAGTCCAGCGCGTCGGCGAATTCGCGTCCGCCCGAGCGGCCGAGGTCCGTCCAGTACTCCTGTCCCGGATCGAAGGCCGGCGCCGCGTTGCAGCCGACGCGCACCGCGAGGCCGAGCCGATCCACCTCCGCGCGAGCGGCCAGCACTCCTTCGACCACGGCCCGCCGGACCTGCGGAAAGTCGCCGTTGCCGCCGGGACCGGCGTGGTTGGGCTCCTGCGCGATCTGCAGCGAGGACAGCACCGGCCCGTGCTCGCGAATCTGGGTGCGCAGGAACGCGAGCCAGCCGGTCAGGTCGTCGCCGGGTTCGTGGAAGCACACCGCCAGATCGAGGGTCCGACGCGCCCCGGCGTACTGCCACGGCCGCGGCGGGGCCTCCTGGAATCCGCCGCGCGCATCGCTGTACAGGACATATCCGCGCACCACGAACGGGTGCTCGCCGTGCAGGTCGTCGAGGGCGGCCGCGATGCGGTCGGCCCGTTCCGGCGGTCCGGGGGTGACATTGCCGTACTGGTCGCCGCCGAGCCCGCCCGCGTAGATACCGAATCCGAGGGTCATGGCCCGACCGTACCTGTAATTTTGGTGTCACACCATTTTTAGTGTCACACCTATACTGACCGCGACCGGAAGGAGCGATCGTTGGCACTGCGCGAGGAGAAGAAGCGCGCCACCCGGACCGCACTGGCCGACGCGGCCATGGCGCTGTTCGCGGAGAAAGGGTTCGACAAGGTCACCGTGGCGGAGGTCGCGCGGGCGGCGAACGTGTCGGTCAATACCGCGTTCAACTACTACCCGACCAAGGAGGACCTGTTCTTCGACCGTCAGGACGAGGTCGTGGACCGGCTCGCGGCGGCGGTGCGGGATCGCGAACCGGGCGAGTCGGCCACGGCGGCGGTGCGGCGCTCCTTCCTCGACCGGGTGCGCCGGGACGATCCGACGCTGGGCCTCGCGCCCGCCGCCACCACCTTCTGGCAGCTGATCGACGACAGCCCGGCGCTGCAGGCACGTTTGCGGCGACTCGGCGAGCAGACGGAGAGCGCCCTCGCCGAGGCGCTGGCCGAGGCCACCGGCGCGGGTGCGGAGGACCCCGTGCCGCGGCTCGTCGCGGCAGCTCTCGCGGGCCTCGATCGGGCACTGCACGCCGAGATCCGCCGAGCCGTCCTGACGGGCGTGGCTCCGGAGACGGTGCGGGCCATGGCGATTCGAGCGGCCACCGACGGTTTCGATGCGGCCGTGACGGGTCTCGCCGACAGCGCGCGGTGAGCCGGGTCAGCCCGGGGTGCGGTCGATCAGTGCGGTGAGCGCGGCCCGGAGGTCGGGACGGGCCGCGCCGGAATACAGTTCGGCCAGCGCGATCTCGGCGACCATGGCGATCACCAGCTGCGCCACGGCGGGAGGATTCCCCCAGCCCAGGGTCTCGATGTCGGGGGCGATCATGGCGGCCACGAGCTGATTGCGGGCTGTCACCTCGTCGAGCAGGTCGGCGTCGGTGCGGGATTGGGCCAGGAAGGCTTTCGTGCCGCGAGTCGCGAGGCAGGCGTCGAGGTACGCGGCGAGGCCGGTGTGGAGGCGGGCCGGGCCCGGCTCGAGCTCCCCGATGGCGGCGAGGACCAGGGTGGTCAGTTCGTCGTGGTAGCGCCGGTGCAGGGCCACCACGTAGCCGCGGCGGTCCGGGAAGTGGTGATAGAAGGTGCCTTTCGCCATCCCCGCCGCCTGCACGACGGCGTTCACGGACAGTCCGGCCAGGCCCGTGCGGGCGGCCACGTCGGCCCCCGCGTCGAGCAGGGCGTTGCGGCCGGGTTCCGCCGGTCGTGGCATGGCCGAAATCCTTTCCTGGGCCGAGGCTTTCCCCGAGGGTACATCGCGGACTAGTCTATGACCGACCGGTCGGTCATGCCCGGCGCGCTGGGGGCGCCGGGCGTACGACCGCCACGAACACCGGGAGCACCCATGTCGCGATCGGCCACCGGCCGTCTCACCCTCGCCGCCTTGTTCACCGCGAGCCTGTGCGCCGGCGCCCTCACCGGCCCGGCCGCCGCCGACCAGCCCGATCCGTCGTACAGCTACTTCGGCGGGCTGGCCGCCGAGCTCACCGCGCCGGGGCAGCCGCCGCCGGGCGCGAACGACTGGTCCTGCACACCGACCGCGGCGCACCCGAATCCGGTGGTCCTGCTGCACGGGCTGGGCAATGAGACGGTCGGCTGGAACACCCTGTCGCCGGTGCTCGTCAACGCCGGGTACTGCGTGTTCACCACGACCTACGGCACGGGCGCGCTCGGGCCGATGATGGGCGCGGTGACGCCGGTCGAGACCAGCGCCCGGCAGATCTCCGATTTCATCGACCGGGTGCGCGCCGAAACCGGTTCGGACAAGGTCGATCTCGTCGGTCATTCGATGGGCGGCGCGGTCCCCTTCTACGCCCTGAACCACCTCGGCGCGGCCCCGAAGATCGACCACTACGTGGCGCTGGCCGCGCCGCTGCACGGCTCGACGGTGAGCGGTCTGGCGAGCCTGCAACCGCTGCTCGAATCCACCGCGCCCGGAATGGAATCGGCGGCGCAGTGCGGCCCCTGCCAGCTGTCGCCGGGTTCGCGGGTCGCGGTGGATCTGAACCCGGACCCGGCCATCGCCCCGGCGATCCGGTTCACCACGGTGGTGTCCCGCTACGACGAGATCGCCACCCCCTGGACCACCGGCCTGCTCGACGGCCCGAACGTCGACAATGTGGTACTGCAGGACCTGTGCGCGACCGACTACACCGAGCACTTCGAACTGCCCGCCGATCCGGTGGCGGTGGGTGTGGTCCTCAATGCCCTCGATCCCGCGCACGCCCGGTCCGTCTCCTGCACTGTCGTGCTGCCCTTCATGGGACCGCCGGCGAAATAGCAATCCATCGATCGACGGACAGCACCCGCAGAATCTCTCCGGTAGGGTCGCGGGCGGGACGGAGGTGGTTACCGAGAAAGGGGGGTCGGCCACGTGAAATGGATCCTGACCCCGGACGAGTTCGCGATCATCTGGACCCGCGAAACCGATCTGGAACGCCGCCCCTACCCGCTCGACACGAGCCCTGCGGCAACCGAGAACACCGGCGGCGCATCGCGATTCGGCCCGCTGGCGCTGGGCACGCCGATGCCGCGCCACCTGCGCCGCACCGATCCGGACCTGGCCGCCGCCCTGGCGCTGTGCGCCCGGACCGACACCACGACCGTCACCCTCTACGGCGAACGCACCGCCCGGCCCGGCGCCCGGCGCATTCTCGCCTTCGCGGCGGTGGGCCAGCAGCGGGCCGGGATCCTGGTCTCGATGCCGGACGCGGTGACCGTATCCCTGTGTCCCGCCGAGCATCTGGGGCGGGAACTGGTGGAGATCATCGGGTCCGCGCCGCCCGGGCGGCTGGACACCCTGCGCGAACCCCAGCAGGCCGTGCTGTATCCCGACGCCGCCGGAGCCGGGGAGGAAGCGGATCGCTTCCGCCGCAAACTGCGCGAGCCCGTGGACGGGCGCGGCTTCATCACCGTCTCGGTGGAACCGGCGAATCCGCTCTCGCCACCGACCCGGCATCGCACCTGGCTCGACTTCTCCGGCGACGGCCGCTACCTGCTCACCACGGCCGCCGATCTCACGCTGACCCCGGTCACCGACGAGGAACTGGCCGCCCAACTGGTGCACCTGGCCCGGGTCTGATTCGGCGCGGTTGCCTGCGGGAAACCACGCCGCGTGCTACGCATGAGGAATGGCGAAGGCGACATCCTGGTCCAAACCGGTCACCAAGGCGCTACGCGCCGACGGCATCTCGGTCGCGGACCTGAATCCGTCCACGACTCCGGGCTTCAAGGGCGACAAGCGTGCCGGCGAGACCCTGCTCGAGGAGCGCCGCGCGGTGCTGTCGGATCTGCAGGAGAAGCTCTACGCCAACGGCCGCTCCGGTGACACCCGCAGTGTGCTGCTGGTGCTGCAGGGCATGGACACCGCGGGTAAGGGCGGCATCGTCCGGCACGTGATCGGCTCGGTCGACCCGCAGGGCGTGGATCACGCGGCCTTCGGGGTGCCGACCGCCGAGGAGCGCAAACACCACTATCTGTGGCGGATCCGCAAGCAGCTGCCGCGCGGCGGGCAGCTCGGCGTGTTCGACCGCTCGCACTACGAGGACGTGCTGGTGGTGCGGGTGCACGAGCTGGTCCCGCCGGAGGTCTGGGGCAAGCGCTACGACGAGATCAACAAGTTCGAGCGCAAACTGGTCGACGACGGCACCACGGTCGTGAAGGTCGCCATGTTCGTCTCCCTCGACGAGCAGAAGAAGCGGCTCATGCAGCGGCTGGAACGCCCGGACAAGTACTGGAAGTTCAATCCCGCCGACATCGACGAGCGCGGCTACTGGCCGCAGTACCAAGAGGCGTACCAGGCGGTCCTGGATCGCACCAATACCGACTACGCCCCCTGGTACGTGCTGCCCTGCGACTCCAAGTGGTACGCCCGGCTGGCGGTCACGGAACTGCTGATCGACGCGCTGCAGGGCCTGAAACTGGACTGGCCGTCGGCCGGGTTCGACATCGAGGAGCAGAAGAAGCGCCTCGCGCGGGCGTGATCCCCGTCCCGCGCACGCCCGCTTGCTGGTTTCTCTCAGGTTCGCGGGTGAAGATGGGCCCGCACATGTCGTGACTACGGAAGGTGTGGTGAGCGCAGAGGTGAGCAACAAACCGGGTCGGAACCCGCTGGCGCAGGCGGCCAAGGCCGACCGCAACCGCAGGATCCTCATTCAAGTGGCGGTGGCCGTCGTACTGCTCGGCCTGATCGCCGGCATCGGCATCACCCTGGCGACGCGCAAGCACAATGACGACAAGGCCGCCGAGGGCTCGAACACGTTCCACTGGAATGCCGAGCAGGCCGCGCTGGTCCCGCCGAACCTCACCCCCGAGGGCGCGATCCGGATCGACAACGCCGCCGCCCCCGCGCCCGCGGGCAAGCAGAAGACGTCCGTGCGCGTGGTCGCCGACGTGCAGTGCCCCGCCTGCAACATGTTCGAGAAGGCCAATGCCGACGCGCTGGTCAAGGCCGTCCAGAGCGGCCAGGCGGTGGTGGACTACAACATCATCACCTTCCTCGACCGCGCCTCCAACGGCAATCAGTACTCCACCCGCGGGGCCGCGGCCGCCTACGTGATGTACGAGGCCGACCCGTCGAAGTTCCAGGCCTGGCTGTCCGCCATGTACGAGCACCAGCCCAAGGAGGGCGGCAACGGCATGAGCGACGACCAGCTCATCCAGATCGCCAAGGACTCCGGGTACACCGATCCGGCTGTGGCCCAGGCCATCAAGGACGGCAAGTACACCACCTGGGTGAAGCAGCAGACCGACAAGGTCTTCGCCACCGGTGTGAAGTCCACCCCGACGGTGTACGTGAACGGCACCCAGGTGTCCGATGCCCAGGCCCTCATGTCCCCCGGCGGCATCACCTCGGTGATCGAGAACGCGAGCAAGTGATGATCTCCGCGGGACCCCGATCGGCGTGGCCGCTGCTGCTGGCCGCGCTGATCGGCTGGGGGGCCTCGGTCACGCTGCTGGTCGAGAAGTTCAAGTCGCTCACCGAACCCGGCTACCGGCCGTCGTGCACGATCGACTCGACGCTGTCGTGCACCACGGTGATGGCGGACAAGACGGCGTCGCTGTTCGGATTCCCGAATCCGATCATCGGCGTGGTCGGTTTCTCGGTGTTCGTCACCATCGGGGTGCTGCTGGTCTGCGGAATCTCGTTGCCCCGCTGGTTCGTCGGCGGCATGTGGGCCGGTCTGCTGGCGGGCGTGGCGGCCATCGGCTGGCTGGTCTGGGACGCCACCTTCCAGATCCACGCGCTGTGCCCGTGGTGCATGGTGGTGTGGGCGGTGACCCCGGCCATGTTCGCCATCGTGACCGGAATGCTGTTCGGCCGGTCCCGCGGCTTCGCGCAGGTCATCGCGGAATGGCGGTGGACGCTGGTCGCCGTGTTCTACGCGGTGGTCATCCTGATCGTGTACGTCCAGTTCCAGTCGTACTGGAACAGCAAGTTCTGACCGGCCGGGACTAGTTCGGCGGGCCGACGGTGAGGGTCACACTCACCGTCCGGCGCGCCCCGCCCGGTTCGCTGATCTCGAGCCGCACCACATCGTCCGGTTTATGGGCGTTGAGTGCGGCTTTCAGCATTTGTGAGCCCGTGACGGGGCGGTCGTCGAGGGCGGTGATGACCTCCCCGTCGGCGAGCCCGGCCTCGTAGGCGGGCTGTCCGTAGATGGCGACGTCGATGCGCGCCCCCGCCGGCCCTCCCGACTGCGGGGACGGCTGCGCGTCGGAGGTGAGGATGCCGAGGGTGGCGGTGGGGCCGATGTGCACGGTGTCGGTCGGTGTGCCGGAACGGATCTGGCGGACCACGCCCATGGCGGTGTCGATGGGCACCGCGTACCCGTTGGGCCCCTTGCCCACCGCCTTCGCCGCCTCGCCGGAGGCGGCGGTGACGACCCCGATCACCGAGCCGTAGCGGTCCACCAGCGCGCCGCCGGACTGCCCGGCGGCGACCGCGGCCGCGACCTCGATCATGCCGCGCAACGACTTCCGCGTCAGGTCGGCCGAATTGCGCGCCACGATGGACGAATCCAGATTGGTGATGGGCCCGCCCACCGCCGTCGGCGATCCGGTGCCGCCCGCATTGCCGATGGCCAGTACGTCGTCGCCCACGTGCAGCGGAGCGGAACTGCCGATCCGGGCGACCGGGAGCCCGCCCGCGCCCTGCAGATCCAGCAGGGCGATATCGGCCATGGCGTCGTATCCGGCCACGATGGCGGTGTAGACCGCGCCGGTGCCGACGTCCGAAACCGTCACGGTGTCAGCGCCTTTGATGACGTGATGGCTGGTCAGCACCTCCCCCGCGGCGCTGAGCACGATGCCGGATCCGGCCGCGCCCAGGCCGTAGGGGCGGATGCCCGCGGTGATATTGACCAGCGCCGGTTCCGCGACGCGCGACACCAGGGTGACGTCCAGCGGAGGCAGCGGCGGGCCGGTCAGTCCGGCGGTGGCGATCTGGTCGCCGAAGGGCCAGCGGGGCAGTTCGCCGCGGTAGCCGAGGAATCCGGTGATGCCGAGTACGACCACCACGATCAGCGCGAGCACCCGGCCGCCGCCACCGCGTCTGTCGCTGTCCACGGACCCTCCCGATTGCGGTTCGCCCGCCGGCTCGAGCAAGTGTCTCTCTACCGGTGTACCAGCATTTCCCCGGCCCGTTGCGCATTCAGTGGCTGAGTGCCGCGACGCCCAGCATGAACAGCACCCCGGCCAGGGTGCACACCAGCGGTCCCCGGGCGGGTTTGCCCGCGTGCGCCTCGGGCAGGATATCGGCCGTGGCGAGGTACAGCAGGAAGCCCGCGAAATAACCCAAGAACAGTCCGACCAGTCCGGATGGAACGCGGACCACCGTGCCGATCACGGCGCCGATCACCGGCGCGACCGCATCCAGCCCGAGCATGATCAGGCCGCGCTTGCGGGCATTGCCGTACAGCGTGGTCAGCGTGAACGTGTTGAATCCGTCCGCGAAGTCGTGACAGATGACCGCGATCGCCACCGCCACACCGGTCGCCGCGCCCGCCTGGAAACCGAAGCCGATGCTCAGACCGTCGAGCGTGCTGTGGAAGACCAGACCGCCCGCGGCCAGCAGCCCCAGCGAACTGAAGTCGTGATTGTGCTGGTGGGCGACGAATTCGTCCTCGTAGCCGGTGTGAATCGCCATGGATCGCTCGATCACGTGCACGGTGAAGAAGCCGACCACCGCGGCCAGCAGCGGCACCGGCACCCCCAGCACCTCGCTGTCGTCGAGCTCCAGCGCCTCGGGCATCAGGTCGAAGGCCACCACGCCGAGCATGACGCCCGCGGCCAGCCCCAGCACCAGGCGCTTGCGCTCGCCGATGCGCACCGCCAGCAGCCCGCCCACCAGGGTCGAGCACATCGACAAGAGGGCCAGCAGAATCGCCATTCCGCCAGCATGCCGACCGATTGCGAGGCCATCGACGCGGCGCGCCGGGGTAGGAAAACGGACGACGGGTTTGAGCTCCAAGGGACGCCGGAGTAGGCATTACTGCATGAGCACCGCCACCGCCTATGCCGTGAACACCCCGGACGGGTCCTTCGAGAAAGTCGCCATCGAGCGCCGCGAACTCGGTCCCCACGACGTGCTGATCGACGTGAAGTACGCGGGCATCTGCCACTCCGACATCCACACCGCCCGCAACGAATGGCATGGGACCGCCTACCCGTGCGTGCCCGGCCACGAGATCGCCGGCATCGTGGCGGCCGTCGGCTCCGAGGTGACCCGGCACCGGGTCGGCGACCGCGTCGGCGTGGGCTGCCTGGTCGGCTCGTGCGGCGAGTGCGAGTCCTGCGAGGCCGGGGAGCAGCAGTACTGCACCCGGGGCGCGGTGTGGACCTACAACTCCCCCGTGCCCGCCGAACAGCAGGCCGGCGGTCGGACCCTCGGCGGCTACTCCACGCAGATCGTGGTGACCGAGGGCTTCGTGCTGTCCATCCCCGAGGGCATCGGGCTGGATGTGGCCGCGCCGCTGCTGTGCGCGGGCATCACCCTGTTCTCACCGCTGCGGCACTGGAACGCCGGCCCGGGCAAGCGGGTCGCCATCATCGGCATGGGCGGGCTCGGACACATCGGCGTGAAGATCGCCGCCGCCATGGGCGCGGAGGTGACCGTGCTCAGCCACTCGCTGTCCAAGCAGGAGGACGGCCGCCGGTTCGGCGCGCACCACTATTACGCCACCGGCGACCGCGCCACCTTCAAGCAGCTGCGCGGCACCTTCGACCTGATCATCAACACCGTGTCCGCGGATCTGCCGATCGAGGACTACCTCAAGCTGCTGCGCCTGGACGGCAGCCTGGTGGCGCTGGGCCTGCCGGACCAGCCCTACAGCATCCGGGCCTCCGTGCTGGCGGGCTTCCGCCGCTCACTGTCCGGGTCCATGATCGGCGGCATCGCCCAGACCCAGGAGATGCTGGACTTCTGCGCCGAGCACGGCATCGGCGCGGAGATCGAGGTCATCCCCGCCGACCGCATCGACGACGCCTACGAGCGCGTGATCGCCTCCGACGTGCGGTACCGCTTCGTCATCGACGCCGCCACCATGTGACACCGCGGGGTATGTCGCACCGGCCGCTGCGAAATACCCCGCGCCGCACGTCATTCGCCGTCGGCTACCGGTCCGACTGCTCGCGCAGGGCCTGCTTGGCGGCGTCCTGCACCTTGTCCACCGCGCCGGCGAACTTGCCGTCGGTCTGCTGGTCCAGCGCGTCGCCGGCCTTGTCGATCAACGGCTCCAGCTTGTCGGCGTGCTGACCCGCCAGCTCCGCCGCCTTGCCCGCCGCGTCCTTCAACTGATCGAACATGCCCACGGTCCACACTCCTGTCTCGAAACAACGTCCAGGACAGGCTATCTCCGCACGACGGGCGGGACGGCGCCGCTCAGTTCGCGGGCGGCGGGCTGAAGACGCCGAAGCGGTTGCCGGAGGTGTCGAGCAGTTCGGCGAAGACCAGACCGTTCTTGGCGGTCATGGGCTGCAGGAACACCTTGCCGCCCTGCTTCTCGGCCGTCGCCAGGGTCGCGGCGACGTCCTGGACCAGCACGTAGAAGATGGCGTGATTGGCCGAGGCGTCGTCGACGTGCGCGAGGCCGCCGGCGGGCATCTCGTTGCCCGGGTAGGTGATGAGGTCGTAGCCGCTGTCCTGGTCCGGGTCCTGCGCGAAGTTCCAGCCGAACAGGCCGTTGTAGAAGGTCTTCACCGAGTCGGGCTGGTCGCTGCCGACCTGGAACCAGGCGACGGTGTTGAAGGGCGGGGTGGTCATGGCTGTCTCCCGTGGGGTCGTCGTGGATTTCTCGTTCCCCACCACGATCTCGTCGCCCGGCGACAACCCCCTGTCGGTGTTTTCCGATCTTTTGTCGGTGTTTTTCCGGACCTAGCCGAGCGAGATCGCCCGGATCTCGTGCACCGGCTCGGCGGGGCTGCACGTCTCGATGGACCGCTCCGGCCCGATCCGCCCGGTCAGCTCGATCGCCTTCATCCGGTCGAGCCGGAAATTGCGCGGTTCGTCGCGTAGCAGGCACCAGCCCAGCAGGTACCAGCCCCGGCCGCCGTGCAGCAGGGCCACCGGCTCCACCTCGCGTTCGCTGAGGACACCCGCCCGATCCAGGTATTCGATGCGCAGCACCCGCCGCGCCACCACGGCCTGCTCCACCTCGGGCGGCACCGGCATGGGCGCGACCGCCTCGGGCGATTCCAGCAGCCGCACCCGCAGCGCCAATTGCCGTGCGGCGGCGGCGTTCTGGGCCGACATGGCGGCCAGGATCTTGCGCAGCGCGCTGCGCCCCGCGTCGGCGAACGGACCGCCGTCGGCGCGCGCCACCGCGACGGCCAGCGCCACCGCCTCGGCCGCGGTGAAGTTCAGCGGCGGCAGCGACATGCTCTTCTCCAGCGCGTACCCGCCCCGCCGCCCCACATCGGCGTAGATGGGCACCCCCGACTGCTGGAGCGCGCTGATGTCCCGCTCGACCGTGCGCACGCTCACCCCGTGCCGCGCGGCGAGTTCCCGTGCGGTGCGCAGGCGCGGCGACACCGCCCGCAACTCCTCGACGATCGCGTAGAGCCGGTCCGTGCGGTTCACGCCCACACCGTAGCGAGGCCCACCGACAATTCCAGGGGCCCGGGGACCTACTTCCCCTGCTGGTCCGGCGGTATCTGATCGCCCTTCTGGTCGTAGGTGGGAATGTGCTCCTTCTCGCCCTCGGGATCGTCCACCGGCTGATCGCCCTTGCCCGTCGGATCCATGCGTCCTGCCTTTCTCGAAAAGTGATGGCCCGCACACTAATCGCGGATTCATGACCGATTCGTGACAGCGAACGCGCGGAACCCCGGTCCGATCGGCGGATCGAACCGGGGTTCCGGGATGAGAACGCTACGGCCTCAGGCGGTTTCGCCCGCGGCCGCTTCCGCGCGGCGGCGGACGCGACGGGCGGCGGCCACCAGATTGCGCAGCGACGGATCCAGCTGCCAGTGGTGGCGGGTCTTGAGACCGCCGTCCGGGTTGGCCCACAGCCGTTCCGGGCTGACGGCCTCGGCGGCCGCGGTGAGGAGCTCGTCCAGTTCGTCGATGTCAGGGATCCGCGCGGACCGCGATTCGTAGACGCCGGGGCCGACGCCGTGGGTGAGGCCGCGGCCCTCGGCGCAGTCCTCCTTCAACGCCTCCAGCACCCATTCGATGGAGCGGGTGGCGACGATGGCGGTGACGTCGGCGTCGAGTTCCTCGATGGCCGCCACCACGTCGCCGCGGCTGGAATAGCCGATGTGCGTGTGGATCTGGGTCTCGGGCTTGATGCCGGAGGTGGCCAGCTTGAACGCGCCGACCGCCCAGCGCAGGTACTCGGCCTGCCCCTTCTTGCGCAGCGGCAGCAGTTCGCGGATGGACGGCTCGTCCACCTGGATGATGGCGATGCCCGCCTTCTCCAGGTCCACGACCTCGTCGCGGATGGCCAGCGCCACCTGGTCGGCGGTCTCGTAGAGCGGCTGGTCCTGACGCACGAAGGAGCGGGCCAGCATGGTGACCGGACCGGTGACCATGCCCTTGACCGGCTTGTCGGTGAGCGACTGCGCGTACGCGGTCCACGACACCGACATCGGCTCGGGGCGGGCCACGTCGCCGTACACGATCGGCGGCCGCACACAGCGGGAGCCGTACACCTGCACCCAGCCGAAGTGGGTGGTGGCCATGCCGTCCAGCTGTTCGGCGAAGAACTGGATCATGTCGTTGCGCTCGTGCTCGCCGTGCACCAGCACATCCAGGCCGATGTCCTCCTGCAACCGGATGGTGGACTCGATCTCGGCTTCGATGCGCTTGCGGTACTCGTCGAACGACAACCGGCCCTGGCCGAGGTCGTGGCGCGCCTGCCGGGCGGTCGGGGTCTGCGGGAACGAGCCCAGCGTGGTGGCGGGCACCAGCGGCAGCTGAAGTTTGGCCTGCTGCGCCAGCTTTCGCGTCTCGTACGGTTCGCGCACCCGCATCTGCGGGGTCACGGCGTAGACGCGCTGGCGCACCGCGTGCTTCTGCTTGAAGTGCACCGAGGTCGGCTTCTTGCGCCACTTCTCCGAGGGGCCCTCGGTGAGCGCCTTGGCCAGCGAGACCACTTCCAGCACCTTCTGCTTGGCGAAGGCGAGGCGGTCGGCGACATTGCCCTCCAGCTCGTATTCGCGCAGCACGTCGTAGGGCACGTGCAGCAGCGAGGCGCCGGTCGACACCACCATGTCGGGGCAGACCTGGGCGAGCGCGTTGAGGTATTCCAGCGTCACGTACCGGTCGGCGCGCCACACATTGGTGCCGCTGATGACGCCGGCGTAGAGCCGCTTGCGCTTGATGCCGGGGATGGCGGCCAGGTCCTCGGGCCGGACCCGGTAGCTGGCCAAGTCCAGGCCGATGGCCTCGACCGACGTTCGGCACAGGATTTCGGTGGCCTCGCCGAAATCACCGTAGGAGCCGGTGACCAGCATGCGGGGACGCAGCGGGGCCTTGGACAGCCGCTGGTAGGTCTTCTCGAACAGCTCCATGGTGGAGGGCGAGCGGTCGCTGGTGAAACAAGGCTCGTCGAGCTGCACACAGGTGGCGCCGCGCTTGGCGAGCACCTCGAACAGTTCCTCGTACACCGGTAGCAGCTTGTCGAGCAGCACCAGCTTGTCGAATTCGGTCTCGCCGGGCACGTGTCCGGTCTTGGACAGCAGCAGCAGCGACAGCGGGCCGAGCACCACCGGACGCAGCTCGATGCCCGCAGCCTTCGCGCGGTCGAACTCGTCGAGCAGCGCTTCGGGGTGCAGCGAGAACTCGGTGTCGGGCTCGAGTTCCGGCTGCCGGTAGTGGTACGGCGTGTTCAGCAGCTTGACCAGCTCGAGCGGCGGCAGATCGGGCCGGCCGCGAGCCATCAGGAAGTAGAAGTCCAACGGGTCCAGGGATTCCCGGAAGGGCTCGAACCGCTGCGGGACCGCGCCGAACAGCAGCGCGTTGTCGAGAATGTGGTCGTAGAAGGAGAAGGTGTTGCCGGGGACCTGGGTCAACCCGGTGGCAGCCAGCTCCAGATACTGACTCTCCTGAATCTCGCGCCCGACCGCGAGCAGTTCGTCACGGGAAAGCGTGCCGTGCCAATACGACTCGAGTGCACGCTTGAGTTCGCGGTGTTGCCCGATCCGCGGGTAACCCAGAATGCTGGACCCGAATCCGTCGGCGACGTTGACCATGAGAAGGACACTCCTTCCGAGCTGCTGGCCGGAATCGACCTGTTTGCAGCTTATGCCCGGTGAAGGTGGACGCCGCCACATGCCCGGCGACGCGCACCTTGGAAAACTGACGAGCGGTGAGCCCCGCCCCCGCGACGACTGATCTCGCGAGATGCGGGTAACTCACCGGGGACGTCCACAATCGGTTCGGCACCCAACCGCCGGCACGGGTTGCCGACGGCGACGGCTCTCAGCCGCCCGCTGAGTACGCGGAGAGGCGGGCTAGCCGCGGTTGTACTGGTAGAAGCCCGCTCCGGCCTTCTTACCGAGGAGACCCGCTTCGACCATGCGCATCAGCAGCGGCGGCGCGCTGTAGAGCGGCTCCTTGAACTCCGAGTACATGGAGTCGGCGATGGACTTCACGGTGTCGAGGCCGACCAGGTCGGTCAGCGCCAGCGGGCCCATCGGGTGGGCACAGCCCAGCACCATGGCCTTGTCGACGTCTTCCTTGGTGGCGAAACCGGATTCGACCATCCGGATGGCCGAGAGCAGGTAGGGCACCAGCAGCGCGTTGACCACGAAACCGGAGCGGTCGGCGGAGCGCACGACCTGCTTGCCCAGCACGTCGGCGGCGAACTGCTCGGCGCGCTTGGTGACGGTCTCGGTGGTCTTGAGGGTGGTGACCAGCTCGACGAGCGGCAGCACCGGCACCGGGTTGAAGAAGTGCATGCCGACCACCCGCTCCGGGTTGTTGGTCGCCACGGCGATCTTCATGATCGGAATGGAGGAGGTGTTGGAGGCCAGCACCGCGTTGGGGTCGGTGACGACCTTGTCGAGTTCGCTGAAGATCGCGGTCTTCACGTCCTCGTTCTCCACGACGGCCTCGACCACCAGCTGGCGGTCGGCGAAGTCGCCGAGGTCGCTGGTGAAGCGCAGCCGCCAGGCGGCCTGCTCGCGCTCACGCTCGGTGATCTTGCCGCTGGACACCCCGCGGTCCAGCGACCGCAGGATGCGGGCGCGGCCGGCGGCGGCGAGTTCGCGGGTCTGCTCGAACACGAGGACATCGACATGTGCCCGGGCGCAGACCTCTGCGATGCCCGCACCCATCTGTCCCGCGCCGATGATGCCGACGCGCTGAATCTTCTCTGTGCTCACGGTCCCGCTCCTGCTCTTTGGCCGTCGTGGCTATGGATGAAGGCGTCGTATAACTGAACGACCCTGCGCCTTCGTAAGGTCTCGACAAACTGGTCTTGCAAAAAACGCTATAGGAAAATGCCCTCCCCGCCGGGGCTGTCGACGGGAAGGGCGTATGAACTCCGCTGGGAGGGGGCTTGCCATCCCCTCCCAGCGGGGTTCCGGGTCCTCGGGGGCGGCCGAAGTTGTGATGCGACTGCCGCCCCGAGGTTTGTCCTCGGTCAGTTGCCAAAGGCGACAACTGATTTCGTGAGGTCCGGGTAACTCACCGGGTACGCCCAGAATTGGTTCGGTACCCAACCGCGGGCCGGGTCGCCCCGGCCAACGGCTCTCTGCCGCCCGCAAAGGCGCGGAGAGGCGGGTCAGCTCAGTGGAACTGGCCCTCTTCGGTCGAGCCCTTCAGCGCAGCGGTGCTGGTGTTGGGGTCGACGGTGGTGGCGATGGTGTCGAAGTAGCCGGCGCCGACCTCACGCTGGTGCTTGACGGCGGTGAAGCCACGCTCGGCGGCGGCCTTGAACTCGCGCTCCTGCAGGTCGACGAACGCGGTCATGCCCTCGCGGGCGTAGCCGTGCGCCAGGTCGAACATGCCGTAGTTCAGCGAGTGGAAGCCGGCCAGGGTGATGAACTGGAACTTGAAGCCCATGGCGCCCAGCTCACGCTGGAACTTCGCGATGGTGGCGTCGTCCAGGTGCGCCTTCCAGTTGAAGGACGGCGAGCAGTTGTAGGCCAGCAGCTGGTCCGGGAACTCGCTGCGCACCGACTCGGCGAACTTGCGCGCGACCTCGAGGTCCGGCACGCCGGTCTCCATCCAGATGAGGTCGGCGTAGGGGGCGTAGGCCTTGGCACGCGCGATGCAGGGGTCGATGCCGTTGCGGGTACCGAAGAAGCCCTCGGCGGTGCGGGTGCCGTCCAGGAACTCGCGGTCGCGCTCGTCCACATCGGAGGTGATGAGGGTGGCGGCCTCGGCGTCGGTGCGGGCGATGATCACCGACGGCACGTCGGCGACGTCGGCGGCCAGACGCGCGGAGGTCAGGGTGCGGATGTGCTGCTGGGTGGGGATCAGCACCTTGCCGCCCAGGTGGCCACACTTCTTCTCGGAGGCCAGCTGGTCCTCCCAGTGCACGCCGGCCGCGCCGGAGGCGATCATGGCCTTCTGCAGCTCGTAGGCGTTCAGCGCGCCACCGAAGCCGGCCTCGGCGTCGGCGACGATCGGGGCCAGCCAGTTGGCGACCGAGGTGTCACCCTCGACCTTGGCGATCTCGTCGGCGCGCAGCAGCGCGTTGTTGATGCGACGCACCACGGCCGGAACCGAGTTGGCCGGGTACAGCGACTGGTCCGGGTAGGTGTGGCCGGAGAGGTTCGCGTCACCGGCGACCTGCCAACCGGACAGGTAGATGGCCTTGAGGCCCGCGCGGACCTGCTGCACGGCCTGGTTACCGGTGAGGGCGCCCAGGGAGTTGATGTAGTCCTCGTTGTTGACGAGATCCCACAGGATCTCGGCACCACGGCGGGCGAGGGTGTGCTCCTCGACGACGGTGCCCTGCAGCTTCACGACCTGCTCGGCGGTGTAGTTGCGGGTGATGCCCTTCCAGCGGGGGTTGGTGTCCCAATCCTGCTGGATCTCCGCAGCGGTCTTCGGGGTGCCGACCTTCGACATCTCTGACTCCACTTCTTCGTTCGGTCTCGGTAGCCCCGCCGGTCGAATTCCCCGGGGGGATGTTCGACCACTGCTGGAGCGGCAATTTGCAGACTTGCTAGGCCCGCGAGGTGTACTTCCACACGATGGCACAGGAAAAAATGTCCGTCTACCTGTTGCAAGTGTGAATCCCCGCTAGCTTTCACCGGCATCTTGCTAAGCCTGCAAAATTTGCCTGTTAATAGCAGCGGTGGAATCTACTCGCCGGTAGCGCTGACGTGCAGTTTTGCATAACGCCCGTACTGTTTGGGTGATGCGGGCCACCGGTGCATGACGCGCCGATGGCCGTCCAGATGTGAGCACCTTCACAGCACAGTGTGATCTTGGTTGTTGTGAGGCATGCCACCGGGGTCCGATTTTCAGACCGTTCGGTCGACTGGGAGACAAATTTCTAGCATCGCTAGACAATCTAGCCACCGTGTTGTTATCGTTGCTTCAGTTCCTAGCACCGCTAGATTTCAGCCGAAAGAGGCCCCCGATGTTCATCCTGACCGGCCAGATCCTCGTCGCCCTCGCGATCCTCGCCAACGCCGTCGTCTACGGAACCGACTGGTCCGTCGCCCTCATTACCCGGTCCGTCTACCGCGACCACCTCGACGACGCGACCGTCACCATCAGCGCCGGCTGGGGCCACTACTACGGCGACAAGCGCATGCCGATCTTCGGCGCCGGCGGCGTCATCACCGCCGTCCTCGCCCTCGGCTGCGCGATCGCCGCCGGACAGGCCGCCGCCGCGGTCGCCGCCGGACTCGCGCTCGCCGCCCTGCTCACCTGGCTGGCCTGCTACGTCCTCATCGCCAAGCCGATCAACACCGCGCAGACCGAGGCCGCGCGGACCGGCGTCATCCCCGCCGATGCCCGTGCGCTGCAGGACAAGTGGGACAGCATCCTCAATGCCCGGGTCGCCCTGCAGACCATCGCCCTGTCCGGCCTGATCGCCGCCCTCGCCCTGTTCTGACCGCACCCCCACACACGCGAGGCCCCGCACCGAATCCGGTGCGGGGCCTCGTGTTTCCGGCGGGCACCCCTCAGCCCGTCGACCGCTCGGTGAGCGCCACGGGTGGCGGGGTGGGCGGCGGGCCGGGCTCGGTGGAGACCCGGGTCCCGCAACTGGTCGCCACCACGAGCATGACGGTGACGGCGAACATCAGCACCGCGGCGCAGCCGATGGCGAACCACCCGGCGTGGATCCGGCGCGGGAACGGCACGTACATGCCGAGCCCGCCGACGTAGATGATCATCGGATCGCCTCCCGCCCCGGCCGATTCCGGACACCGGCGGTCAGTTCGCGGCCCTCCGGGGACCGGGGATGGCATCGCTCGATCGGCCGCCGCGCCCGTGGCCCGCGCTCCTGGCGCGGCTCCGTCTCCGCCGCGCCGCCGGTGTCGCGCAGCGCGAGCAGGCACATGGCGTCGGTGAGGCCGAGCCCGATCAGCGCGGCGTGCAGTGTCGCCGATTCGGCGTCGAATTCCCCCGCGGGACCGGAGAATCCGAGCAGGACCAGCTCCGCGAGCCGAACTCCCGCCAGCGCCTCCTCCCTGGTCAGACGCCGCGTCGTGGGCAGATACGAGAGCACCCACCGTCCCCGCCCCGGCTCGGGCACATCCACCCGGAACGCCACCTCGTGAGCGACGTCCGAGGTGATCAGCCACTCGTTTTCCCATACGGCCATCCCGATCCTCCGTTCCACTCGGACCCGCCCCGTCCCGGCATTGCCCGACGCTTCCATTGGACCGTCCGCGGGCCGCCGTCCCCGTACCGCGATGTCCCGCCGTTTCTTCCCGGCCCGAACCGGCTCCGACCTGCGCCGAGAGTGGGCCCGGGTCCGGAAGTTTCCCGCCCGGCCCCGGATTTCTTCGCTACCGTCGATAGCGAATACAGCTGTCCGCCAAGCGAATACGCCCGGTTCACCGATTGCCGGGCGATGGCGGGCGGTCGAGGAGGTGCCCCGATGGAGTCGACCGCCGCTTCCTCGCAGGAGATCGCCCGGCTCGGCCGTTCGCTGCGGGCGCTCGGCCTGAGCGAGCAGACCTTGGTGGAGCCACTGGCCGTCGAGCTGCTGCGGCGGGGGCTGCGGCCGCGGACGGCGTGGCGCAAGGCCAAGGGCCTCAATCAGCGGCAGGCGGCGGAGCGGTTCAATCAGCTTGCGCCCCTGGTGGATCCGGATGGCCATCGGGAGCCGCGGATGAAGAACAGCCGGCTGTGCGAGATCGAGAAGTGGCCCGCCCGCACGCCGGAGGGGTACGGCTATCGGGCGCCCGCGCTGCACACGCTGGAGCTGCTCGCGCTGGTGTACAACACCACCTGGGACCGGCTGGTCGACATCGAGGATCTGGCGCACCTGTCGCCGGACGATCGCCGCGCCTATCAGTCCGCGCGGGAACGCCTGGGGCTCAATCGGACCGGGGCCGGGCAGCTGTACGTGCCGACAGCGGATTCGACGACCTTCATCGGGCGCCGCCATCCCCTGGAGGAGATGCGCCGCCGGGTCGACCTGCATTTCCTGGGCGACTCCCGCGCGCAGCTGATCACGGGTGTCGCCGGGGTGGGCAAGACCGCCTTCACCCGGCAGCTGGTGGCCAAGTTCGCCGACCGCTTCCCGGACGGCGCGGTGTGGCTGGGGATGCGCAGTCACGATCGGGAGGCGGGCGCGAACAGCGCGTCCCGGCTGCTGGCGGCGGGCCTGAGCCAGCTGGGGGTGCGGCCGCCGCTGCGGGCCGATCAGGGCCGGTTGGCGCAGCTGTGGCAACGGGAGACCGCGGGGCGGCGGCTGCTCGTGGTGTTCGACGATGTGCTGGAGAGCAAGCAGATCCGGCCGTTGCTGCCGCAGTCGCCGAGCTGCTTCGTGGTGATCACCAGCCGGCGTCCGCTGACCGGCATGGTGCGGGTCAATCAGCTGGAGCTGGAGCCGCTGGGCCCGGACGAGGCCGAGGAGATGCTGGCCACGCTGGGCAATCTGGGTGCGGGCTACGACTCCGCGGCGGCTCGCCGGATCGTGGAGGTGGCGGGCGGGCTGCCGCTGCCGATCCGCTTGGTGGCGGGCCGGATCAGCCGCCGGCCGGGTCTGTTGGCGGACCTGCGTGACGACCTCGACGCCCTGAGCACCCTGGTGACGCTGCCCGCGACCGGGCCGAGCGTGGGCATGTGCCCCGCGGAGCTGATCCTCGACAAGTTCTCCGCCGAGGACGAGTCCATGCGCGACGCCTTCGCCCTCTCGTATGCCCGGCTCCGCGACGAGGAGGCGCGGCGCGCGGTGCGGCTGCTCGGCTGGTTCCCGAGTTCGACGGTGTCCTCCGATGATTTCGCGGCCATGGCGCAGGCCGAGGACTCGGCCGCGAAACGCCTGCTGCAGCGGGTCTTCGAGGACGGGATGATCGATCAGCTCGCCAGTCGTCCGGGTCATCAGCGGTATCGGATGCACAATCTGCTGCACCTCTACGCCCGCTGCCGCGCCGACGCGGAGAGCCTGCCCGGCGAGCACGGGGCCGCGCTGGGCCGCCTGCTCGGGCACTATCTGGAGACGGCCGGCGGTATCGGGAAACCGCGCCCCTTCGACACCGTGCATCCGCACGCGGGCCGCGACTTCCGCAATCCGAACATGGCCGTCATGCAGGCCCGGCTGTGGTTCGAGGAGCGGCTGGGCACCATGCTGGCCTGCGCCCGCACCGCCGAACGCACCTCGGATACCGCGCGGTTCGCCGATCTGCTGGCCGGGCAGCTCGCCACCCTGGGCTATCTGGCCGAGAGCCGCAGCATGTTCGAGCTCGCCACCTCGATCAATCACGCCATCGGCGACCGGACCGCCGAATGCGACGCCTGGTACGGCCTCGGTCACCTGCTCAAGACGGTGCGCGAATACTCCAGGGCCGCGGTCTGTTTCGAGCACGCCCGGCGGCTGGCCGAGGATATCGGCGATCATGCCCGCACCGCCCGCGCCCTGCTCTGGCATGCCGCCGCGCTGCGTCACCAGGATCGCCGCGATGCCGCCCGCGACGCGGTCCGGCAGGTCCTGCGCATCGCGCATTCGCTCGATGACCTGCATCTGGAGTGCGACGCCCTGCGCGAGCTCGGCCATATCGAGCGGCTCAGCGAGCGGTACGCCGCGGGCGACGAGTACTACCACCGGGCGCACGCCATCGCGCAGCGGATCGGGGACGGCTACTGCGAGGGCTGGTCGGTGTGGGGGCTGGGCGGGATCGCGGGTCTGCGCGGCGACCTGGACGAGGCCTGGACGCTGTTCGAGGAGGCCTACCGGATCAGCAAGGAGATCCCGGACACCCTGCTCCAGATCGACACCCTGCGCGGCTTCGGCCACATCCACCGCAACCGCGGCGAATTCGACGCCGCCCGCATCAAATACGAGGAATCGCGCGCCCTCACCCGCGGCATGTCCGACGCGGGCGGCGAGGCGGCCGCGTGGTGGGCGCTCGGCGAGCTCGAACGCCGCGCCGACAACCCGGCCCTGGCGCAGGTCTATCTGGAGAAGGCCCGCACCCTCTGCGAGGGCATCGATCCCGCCCGCCTGCTGAAGGTCCAGCAGACGCTGACCGCGCTCGGCGCGTGACCGCGCGGCCCATCGGTCCGGCCCGCACCGTCCCATCTGGTCCGATGTGCGGCGGGCCGGTCGGGCTACCCTTCTGGTCACTTGGCCAGCGAACCCGCGCGGGCGGGATTACCCTGCTCGCGTGAGTCCCGAACGCTGCGATGGAATTCTGCTCGCGGCCGGTGCCGGTCGGCGATATGGCATGCCGAAAGTGCTGGCCGAGGGTGGCGCGTGGCTGCGCGGGGCGGTGCGGGCGCTGCGGGACGGCGGCTGCGAACGGATCGTCGTGGTGCTGGGCGCGACCGGACCCGTGTATCGGGCGCCGGACGGCGGCTGGCTGGTGACGCAAACCTCGGGCATAGCGATTCCCGAAGGCGTGCAACCCATTTGGGTCGAGGACTGGGACCTCGGACTGAGCGCGTCGACCCGTGCGGGCCTGGCGGCGGCGGCCGCGCCCGGGATCACCGCGGGCTCCCCGGCGGCCGCCCCCGCCGAGTTCGTGGCCATCATGCCGGTGGACACGCCGGACGTCGGCCCCGCGGTGGTGGCGCGGGTGATCGCGGCGGCGCGGGCGAGCGAGAGCCGAGTGGCGCGCGCGTTCTTCGGGTCGGTCCCGGGTCATCCGGTGGTGCTGGGGCGCGCGCACTGGGCGGGGGTCCGCGCGAGCGCGGAGGGAAATTCGGGGGCGGGCACTTATTTACGAGAACGAGCGGATATGGTGTGCGTCACGTGCGATGACCTCGCTACGGGGGTCGATCGGGATTATCCGGCGGGCAGCGCACTGTGAGCGGGAGCATGTGATGCGGGAAATCATCGACGACCTTCTTCGGGTGTGGCACAGCGGTCGGACCGGAGGGCTGGCCACTCTCGTTCGGGCACAGGGCGCCACGCCGGTGCCGATCGGTTCGGCCATGGTGGTCGACGCCGACGGCCGGGCCTTCGGATCCATCTCGGCGGGCTGCGCCGAGGCCGCCGCGTACGAGGCGGCCGCGGAGTCGGCGCGCACCGGCCGGCGCGGGCTGCAGCGGTTCGGTCCGGGCAGCGGCCTGGACGCCCAGATGGACTGCGTCGGCACCCTCGACGTCTTCACGGAACCGTTCTCGCGCAGGCACTTTCCGGAATTCCCGGATATCGCGGCGGATATCGACGCGCAGCGTCAGGTCACGCTGTTCACCGTGGTCTGGCATTCGGATCCGGACGTGATCGGGCAGCACCTCATCACCGACCGCAAGCACGGCACCGAGCTGGTATCGCTCCCCGACTCCGACGTGTTCGTGTCCTCGTTCGCCCGCCCGCCGCATCTGATCCTGGTGGGGGCCAATGCTTTCGCGAGCGCACTGGCCACCCAGGCCCGGATGCTGGGCTACCGGATCACCATCGTCGACGCCCGGCCGACCTTCGCCAACTCGACCGCCTATCCCGGCTGCGAGGTGGTGGTCGACTGGCCGCACCGCTATCTCAACACCCTGGCCTCGGCCGGCGAGATCGATCGCGATACCGCCATGGTGGTGCTCTCGCACGACCCGAAGTTCGAAATCCCTTTGCTCACAGTCGCTTTGCGACTACCCGAGCTGGGGTATCTGGCCGCCCTGGGTACCCCGGCGTCGCACGGGCATCGACTGGAGGCCCTGCAGGCGGGTGGTTTCAGCGACGAGACCCTCGCCCGCCTGCACTCCCCGGCGGGCCTGGACATCGGGGCGCGCACCCCGGCCGAGACCGCCGTCTCGATCACCGCGGAACTGCTGGCGGTCCGCAACGGCAGGTCGGCCGAGCCGCTGTCCACCTCGCCGGGTGGGGGCCGGCGCCACGTGCAACTGGCGCGCTGACCCCCCGGTCCCGGTCTACTGCTTCAATTCCGGGTGCTCGGCGAACATCTCCTTCAGCACCGACAGGTCGAACAGCTGCTCGGCCTTGATGTCGATCTTGGACTTGCCGAGCGCCGCGATGTTCTGCGCGATGAGCTCGTCGGTCATGGTGAACAGGCCGTTGGCCTTGGTGTTCGCGGACACCACCAGATCGTTCTGCGCCATCGCCTCGAGCGACTGTTCCTTCAGTTCCAGCCGCTGGTCCTTGCCGTACACCTCCACGGCCAGCCGCGCCGCCTCGCCGGGGTTCGCGACAGCGTCCTTCCAACCCTTCACCTCCGCCATCAGGAACGCCTTCAGCTTCTCGCGCTCGGTGTCGATGGTCTTCTGGTGCACGGTCAGCGTCTCCGCGACCAGCGGCAGCCCGAAATCGGCGAACAGGAAGTTGATGTTCTGGAATCCCTTGGACGCCAGGGTGATCGGCTCATTGGTGGCGTAGCTGACCCAGCCGTCCACCTCGCCGTTGGCCAGCGGCGTCGGATCGTATTGCGCGGGCACCACGGTGACGTCGCCCGGTGACATGTTGTTGGCGGCGAGCAGCGCGTTGAAGATCAGCTGATTGGTGTCCTGCACCCCGATCTTGCGGCCCTTCATGTCCTGCGGGCTGCGGATCGGCTTGTTCGCGGCGCTCACGATGCAGAAGGGGTTCTTCTGATACGTGGTGCCGACGATCTTGGCGGGCAGACCCTCCAGAATGGCGGGCGCGGTGGTCTGCGGCGCGGACATGCCGATCCAGATCTTGCCGGTGCCGAGCCCGGCCTCCACCGAGGTGCTGGCCGCGCCGCCCGCGATCAGATTCACCGACCCGAATCCGGCGTCCTTGTAATAGCCCTTGGAATCGGCGAAATACTCCCCCGCGAATTCGATGTTCTTCAGCCAGGACAACTGCACCGCCACGGTCCCGAACTTGGAACCGTCGGCGACACTGCCGTTCCCGCCGCCCGACGAGTCCTTTCCGCAGGCGGCGAGCACCCCCGCCGCACTCACCGCCGCACCGGCCAGCCCGGCGTAGCGGAAGAAGGAGCGACGGCCCATGGACAACTGCGCGGCCGGAACCGGCCGGAACAAACCACTCATGCGGCGAATGTAGGCGGTTTCGATTTCCGATTTTTTGCTTTGACCAACGTATTTGTATGCGCCGCGTTAACTCGTGTGCTCAATCCCGTCCCGTGCGCGGCGAGAAACGCGCCAGCACCAGGTTCTCCAATACGCCGACCACCGCGTAGGCCACCACCGACACCACCGTGACCAGCGCGATCGAGGCCCACAACCGGTTGTACTGGAACGTGGGAATGGCGCGGATCAGCCCCGCGCCCAAACCTGTTCCGCTACCCAGCCATTCGCCGAGCAGTGCCCCGATGAGCGCGCCCGGCACCGAGATTCGCGCCGCCGCGAACACCGAAGGCAACGCGGCGGGCAATGCCACCATGCGCAGCGCCGTCCAGTGCGAACCCCCGTAGGCCACCACGAGTTCGGTGGCCTGCCGGGGCGCGGACCGCAAGCCGGTCATGATCATCACCAGCGCCGGGAAGAACACCACGATCGCCGCCATGACGGTGACGCCCAGCACCCCGCGGCCGAACACCAGGACGATGATCGGGGTGATCGCGACCAGCGGCACCGACCGCAGCAGCATGGCGACCGGCATGAACGCCTGCGCCACCGCCGGGACGCCCACGAACACCGCGGCCACCAGCAGCGCCGCGCCCATCCCGGAACCGAACCCGATCGTCGCGTCCCGCAGCGTGATCCGCAGTTCGCCGAAGACGACCGCGCGGGCGGACTCGGAGGTGGGCCCGGTGACCAGGTACCGCCACACCTCGCCCGGACTCTTGCCGACCAGCCCGACCTGCGGATACAGCTTCAGGAAGCCGTACCACAGCGCCACCAGCAGGATCAGCGAAACCAGCAGCGGCAGCAGGAATCTGCCGATCGGACGCAGCACGGTCAGGGTTCTCATCACGCCTCCGCTCGCGTCCACGGCACCGCGATCCGGGCCACCAGCGCCACGATCGCGTAGCCGAGCCCGGCCAGCGCGGCCGCGGCCAGCGCCATGCCCCAGGTGCGCGGCACGTTGTAGGCGGTCTGCGCGGCGGTCAGCGCCACCCCGATGCCGCTGTCCACGCCGCCCAGGTACTCGCCGATGATCGCGCCCAGCACCGCGGACGGGGCGGCGATCTTCAAGGCCGCCAGGGTGTTCGGCAGTGCCGCGATCAGCTGCACCCGCCACAGTCGCTGCCAGCGGCCGCCGCCGTAGGCGCGCACCAGATCCAGCCCGGTGGGGTCGGCCGACCGCAGGCCCGAGACCGTCCCGACCATGGTGGTGAAGAAGCAATACATGGCCGCCAGGAACACCGTGGGCGTGCGGCCGCCGAACACCACCAGGATGATCGGCCCCAGCGCCAGCAGCGGCGTGCAGTAACTGAGGATGGCCAGCTGGGTGACCAGCATTTCGATCGGCGGGATCAGCACCACCAGCACCGCGAGCGCGATCGCCAGCCCGTTCCCCCACGCGAAGCCCTGCAGCGCGCCCCACGCGGTGATCCGGAAGTTCGGCCCGTAGAGCGCCCAGCCGTCGGTGTACATGGTGCGCAGCACCGTCCACGGGCTGGGCACCGTGCCGCCCGCGACGCGGAGCTCGGCCAGCAGGGTCCACAGCAGGAGCAGCGCGAGAATGCCCGCCGCGCCGCCGATTCGGGTCAGGCGGTTCATTCCGTCGCCACCCCTCCGTGCCCGCTGCGCCCGAACAGCAGCTCCGACAGGTAGTCGTGCAGCTTGTGGAATTCGGGGGTGCGCATCATCTCCGGGGTGCGGGGGCGCGGCAGATCGATCTCGACGATCTCCACCACCCGGCCCGGCCGCGGACTCATCACCGCCACCACGTCGGAGAGGAAGACGGCCTCGGCGATGCCGTGCGTGACCATCAGGGTGGTGGCGGGTTTCTCGGTCCAGATGCGCAGCAGTTCCAGATTCAGCCGCTGCCGGGTCATGTCGTCGAGTGCGCCGAACGGTTCGTCGAGCAGCAGGATGGTCGGCTTCACCACCAGCGCGCGGGCGATCGAAACCCGTTGCCGCATACCGCCGGACAGCTGCGCGGGCTTGCTCTTCTCGAAGCCCTCCAGCCCGACCAGCGCGATCAGGTCCGCGATCAGCGCCTTGTCCACCGGCAGGCCCGCCACCTGCAACGGCAGCTTGATATTGGATTCCACACTGCGCCACGGCAACAGCGCGGAATCCTGGAAGGCGATCCCGAACTGATGCCGCCGCCGCAGCTCGGCCGGGGTCTCGCCATTGATCCGCGCCGTCCCCGCCGACGGCGACTCCAGATCCGCGAGAATCCGCAGGATCGTGGACTTGCCGCAGCCCGAAGGGCCCAGCAGCGACAGGAACGCGCCCTGTTCGGTGTGCAGATCCACCGCGTCCAGGGCGGCCACCGTCCGCCGCCCCGATCGGAAGGTCTTGCTCAGCCCGCTGATGTGAATGCCCGTCCCCGCGGCCACTTCCGAACTCATAGGGCCACGGTAGGTGCCCGCAATTGCGGGCGGATTGCGAATGAACAGACCAGATGACCGACTTGTTACGGAGCGGCCGGAACTGTCACCAAAAGCTCGACGGCTCGAACCAGTCGCGCGCCTCGCGGCGGAACAGCAGCACGATCACCACCAGCGACACCAGCGGACCCAGCGGACCCGGCGGCCGCCCGTCCAGGATCGACGGCACCGTCCAGAACATGTTCAGCACCGCCACCAGGATCGCGCCGACCCGGATCGCCTGGCCCTCGGAATGGAAGGTCAACCCCATCAGCCCGAGCAGCAGCGCCGGGACGAACGGCACCCCCGTCGCGATGGCCGCCGTCGAACCCATCAACCAGCCCGAGGCCGCCACGCACAGCACGCCCAGCCCGCCCATGCCCACGGCGAGCACCTGCGCCGCGCGTACCGCCCGCGGCATGCGATATCCATTCCCGACACCCGACCCTCGATCGGGTTGAGTCTCCAGGTCCGACACTCCCCCAACGTAACCCCGAGCCATCCCCCGATCGGGCCACCACGCCGCCGGGTCTGTTTTCCCAGCGGGCCCGATGCGGTCTACGGCCGGACCGCGACCGTCTCCAGTTCCCGCACCCGCACGGTGGGCAGCAGCCGGTCCCGCAGCACCCGGTCGATCTCGCCCGCGACCGGGATCACCACCGCCGCGGCCGAGGTGGCGACCGCGTCGGCGAGCAGCACCGGCCAATCGGGGGCGGCCTCGGCGGCCAGCGCCGCGATGATGGCCGCCACCGCCGCGTCCCCCGCCCCGGTGGGGTTGCCCGCCAGCGGCTTCGGCAGCGCGGCCGTCCAGGCCCGGGTCGGGGTCACCGCCACCATGCCGTCGCCGCCACGGGTCACCACCACCGCGCCCACACCGTCCGCGATCAGGGGTTCCACGGCCGCCAGGATCTCGGGGACGGTGCCTGCCGGGCGTCCCGTCAGCCGTTCCAGTTCCTCGACATTCGGGGTGAGCACGATGCCCGGGACCCGCGCCGCCAATTCCAGTGTCTGACCGTCACAATCGCAGACCGTGGGCACGCCCCGGGCGATGGCGGTGCGGGCCAGCTCGGCCGGCAGTCCCGCGCTCACTCCGCCCGGCAGCGACCCGGAGATGACCAGTCCGCTCATGTCCGAGAGCAGCCCGGCCACCCGCACCCGCAACTGATCCACCGCGCGCGGCTCGGTGACCCGCGGCCCCGGCTCCCACAGCGCGGTCGCGGTGCCGTCGTCGGACTCGCTGATCACCACGGTGCGCCGCACCCACGGCAGCGCGTGCACGAAGTCCACCGGCATCTCGAGTTCCGCCGCGGCCGCGAAGGAGTGATCCGAGAACCCGGTGGCGCGGGCGTACTTGCCGAGCTGGTTGAGCACCCGCGTGACATTGATGCCACGCCCGCCCAGCCGCTGGTCCACCGAGTGCACCCGATGCGCGCGACCACGCTCGAAATGCTCCACCCGGTAGGTCATGTCGTAGGCGGGGTTCATGGTCACGGTGACGATCACCCCACCATCACGGCACGTCACGGCACCGGATGCAACCCCTGGAGAGCAATGTGGCACCGAATGTCGTTGCCGTTCGGAGACATTCGACGGGCAGGATGTCGGCCGTGCATGCGCTCCCGCCGAAACACCTCCTGCTGCAGGCCTGCCGCGGCCTGCCCCCCGACGACCATCCGGTACTGCGCTGCGCCGGATTACTCGCGGACCTGCACGAGCGGCGGCTCACCTCCGCCGATGGCACCCACGGCATCGACCACGACCGGGCCCGGCTGGTGCACGACATCGACTGCTGGGTCGCGGCCGAGATGCCCAAGGCGGCCCGCGACGCGCACCTGCACACCGAGACCGTCGGCACCGTGGTGGACCGGCTGGCCCAGTTCTCCGCACTGGCCTACCTGTCCCTCGCCATGTCGCCCGACGCCGCCATGCTCGACGCCGCCCAGCGGCTCACCGAATTGGCCATCGCCTACGAGGATCTCGCGGGCGAACTCGCGGCCGGCCGCCGCCGGCTGCCGAACCTCACCGGCACCCACGACTACGAATCCTGACCACCGCGAGACATGACCGCGGCCGGCGGTGCCCGGCGAGGGGGCGGGGCACCACCGGCCACACAGGTGGACCATGCGCAATCCACCGTCGAGCCGGCGGATGGCACGGGGCGTGCAGGGAATTCCGCGTGGGAGTTGCGGTGGCAGTTCCTGCGACGACCCGTCACCTGACAACCGT
Source organism: Nocardia sp. NPDC005825 (assembly GCF_040630175.1). Classification (NCBI taxonomy): domain Bacteria; kingdom Bacillati; phylum Actinomycetota; class Actinomycetes; order Mycobacteriales; family Nocardiaceae; genus Nocardia; species Nocardia sp. NPDC005825. The sequence continues at coordinate 37,956 of NZ_JBEXXC010000007.1, read as the reverse complement.
CCGCCGAAGCTCGACCACCGAATCGTGCGATACGAATCTCGGAGCGACCCAGGTTTCAGCTGTGAATCCCCTGTGAGAGGACCGACGCCCGGAAGGTTCGGGGAAAAGCCCCTATTTCGCCCCGGGTAGCAGGGCCCGAATGGTGTCGATGGTGTCGGCCTGGTGGGGTTCCTTGTCGGGGCGATAACGAACGACCCGGGCGAAGCGGAGGGCGACTCCACCGGAATAGCGGGGACTGGTCTGCACTCCGTCCAACGCGATCTCGACCACCAGTTCCGGATGGAGATAGACGGTATTCGCGTCGCGATCGCGTTCGTGGCGCGGGAATTCACCGGTCTGCCAATGCAGCAGGGCATCGGTGAGGCCCTTGAACGTCTTGCCGACCATGATCGGCGGCCCGCCCTGCGGATCTCGCGCGCCCAGATGGAGATTCGACAGATAGCCGGTGCGGCGGCCGTATCCCCATTCCGCGCCCAGCACGATCAGGTCGAGAGTGTGGGTGGGCTTGATCTTCTGCCAGGCCCGCCCGCGACGGCCCGCCGCATACGGGGCGTCGAGAGATTTGATCATGATGCCTTCGTGCCCCGCGGCGAGCGCACCGTCGAAATACTCGGCGGCGCGCTCGGGATCGGGGGCGATGAGCGCCGGAATGCCGAGCCCCCCGGCCACCTCGGTGAGCGCCCGGCGGCGATCCCGCAACGGCGCGTCGAGCAGATCCTCCCCGTTCAGATGCAGGCAGTCGAAGAAATACGGGTGCAGCAGCAGTTCCTGCGCGACGGTCGCGCCGAAGCGGCTCATGGTCTCCTGGAATGGCCGCGGCCGCCCGGAGTCATTGAGCGCCAATGTTTCTCCGTCGAGCACCACGCTGGTGCAATCCAATTTCCGCACCAGTTCCACCAATTCGGGAACGCTCGCGGTGATCTCACGCAGCGTTCGGGTGAACACCCACACCTGATCGCCGTCGCGGTGCACCTGGATGCGCGCGCCGTCCATCTTGTGCTCGACGCTGACCTGCCCGTCGAATTCGGCCACCGCCTCCTCGAGGCTGGCGCCGGGCGAGGCCAGCATGGGCTGGATGGCCCGCCCGACCCGGAGCCGGAACGCCTCCAGGGCCGCCGCGCCGCCGGTGCGGGCCGCGACCGCCGTGACCGGCAGCTGTCCGGACAGCATGTGCGCCCGCCGGACCGCGGCGATCGGTACGTCGAAGGCGACGGCCACGGCTTCGGCGACGATGGCGGTCAGCGCCCCCTGCCGCATCTCCCCGGTGAGCAGGCGGATCAGGAAATCGTGCTCGTCGCGGGTGGCGGCCCCGAACAGGGTGGCCAGCAACTCCTGCCGCCGGGCGGCCGACCCCGCGCCGCTCACCCCCGAAAGCTGCTCGAAGAAGTTGTCCACAGTTTCCACGGCCAGGGTGGGGACGGTCGCGGACTCGACCTCGAGCCCGGTCAGGGTCCGCCATCCGGTGCCGATCCGACCCTGGGTCAGCTCGCCGGACAGCCACGCCACGACCTGCGCCAACTCCCCCGCCTCGGCCTGTTTCAGCAGCTCGGCGAAGATATTGATCTTGTTCTTGCGGGACGATGTCGCCCGCACGGCAGCTGATGCTTCGACCACTTCGGACAAGAGCATTTCCCGACGGTATCCCGGGCTACCGACATCGGTGTGACGCACAGCTCAGCGGGTCTGCTAATCCTGCGATTGGCAGGGATGTGAATTCGCCAATAAACTGGGCGCATGGCCAAGACTTACGTCGGAGCGCGGCTGCGGCAGCTGCGCACCGAGCGCGGTTTGAGTCAGGTCTCGCTGGCCAAGAAGCTCGAGATCTCGGCTAGCTATCTCAATCAGATCGAACACGACGTGCGCCCGCTCACCGTACCGGTATTGCTGCGCATCAGCGAAGTCTTCGGCGTCGACGCCGGCTTCTTCTCCTCCCAGGACGACACCCGGCTCATCGCCGAACTCCAGGAGGTCGTGATGGATCAGGAACTCGGGGTGGAGGCCGACGCGCAGGAGATCGCCGAAATGGTGTCCGCCCATCCGGGCTTGGCGCGCGCCATGGTGAACATGCACCGCCGCTATCGGAACACCACCGCCCAGCTGGCCGCGGCCACCGAGGACCGGTTCTCCGACGGCAGCGGTTCGGCCGCCATCTCGAAACCGCACGAGGAAGTCCGCGACTACTTCTATCAGCGCCAGAACTACATTCATGAATTGGACACCGCCGCAGAGGAACTCACGCATCGCATGCGTTTCCACGGCGGCGACCTGAAACGTGAGATCCCGCGCCGTCTCGCCGACGCCCACGGCGTCCAGATCGTCGAGCGGATCGACCTCGGCGACGGCGTCCTGCACCGCTTCGATCCGATCGCCCGCCGCCTCGAAATCGCCCCGCATCTCTCCGGCGGTCAGCGCGTCTTCAAACTCGCCGCCGAACTCGCCTACCTGGAATGCGGCGACCTCATCGAAAAGCTGGTGGCCGAGGGCAATTTCTCCAGCCAGGAGTCGATCGTGCTGGCGAAACTGGGTCTGGCCAACTATTTCGCGGCCGCGACCGTCCTGCCGTACACCCATTTCCACGAGGTGGCCGAGGACTTCCGCTACGACATCGAACGCCTGTCGGCCTTCTTCACGCAGAGCTACGAGACCATCTGCCACCGCCTGTCCACCCTGCAGCGCCCCAAACTCCGCGGCGTCCCGTTCTCCTTCGTCCGCGTGGACCGCGCCGGCAACATGTCGAAACGCCAGTCCGCGACCGGCTTCCATTTCTCCTCCAGCGGCGGCACCTGCCCCCTGTGGAACGTCTACGAGACCTTCGCCTACCCCGCGAAGATCATGACCCAGATCGCGCAAATGCCCGACGGCCGCAAATACCTGTGGGTGGCCCGCACCGTGGAACGCCGCGCCACCCGCTACGGCGAACCCAGCAAAACCTTCGCTATCGGCCTCGGCTGCGAACTCCGCCACGCCGGCCGCACCGTCTACGCCGACGGCCTGGACCTCAACGAGCCCAAGGCAACTCCGATCGGCGCGGGCTGCCGAGTCTGCGAACGCTCCAACTGCCCGCAGCGCGCTTTCCCGCCCCTCGGCAAATCCCTGGACATCAGCGAGCACCGAAGCTCCATCTCGCCGTACATCATTCAGTAGAGCCGCCGCGGCGAGGCCGCCTCACCGCTCACATCGCGCCACTGCCAGCTGTCAAAACACTCGGACAGACGCCCAAAATACCGCCTGATCTGCACCGATGCTTCACCCGCACGATCCGAATCATGCTGCGGTGAGCAGAATTTCACGCCCGGGCAACATCGGAAATCGGACATTAATCGAGAGTCATTCCGGCGCAACACTTCACGTTTACCTTTCGTTCCACGAATACAGCCGCTGTATACGCGGCGGTATTCGGAAGCGGCGCAGCCGACGTCGCCGAACACGTGAACCGAAGGATCCGCCCCATGCACGACTCTTCCCGCCGGGACAGGGCTTCCCGCCTGATGAAGGCGATCACCATTCCGACCGCGTTGGCGCTGTCCGCCGTCATGGTCGCCGGTTGTGGATCGCGTGACAGCGACACCGCGTCCGGATCCAATGCCAAGTCCTGCGTGGACACCTCGAAGGACACCATCAAGATCGGTTCGCTGCACTCGCTGACCGGCACCATGGCGATCAGTGAGGTCACCGTCGCCAATGCCACCAAGCTGGCGGTGGATCAGATCAACGCGGCGGGCGGTGTGCTCGGCAAGAAGATCGAGGTGGTGCTCGAGGACGGCGCGTCGGACCCGAAGACCTTCGCCGAGAAGGCCGAGAAGCTGGTCAGCTCCGACTGTGTCGCCGCGGTGTTCGGCGGCTGGACCTCCGCGTCCCGCAAGGCCATGAAGCCCAAGTTCGAATCGCTGAACTCGCTGCTCTACTACCCGGTTCAGTACGAGGGCCTCGAGGACTCGAAGAACATCTTCTACACCGGCGCCACCACCAACCAGCAGATCATCCCCGCGCTGGACTACCTGAAGCAGAAGGGCGTCACCTCCCTCTACCTGGTGGGCTCGGACTACGTCTTCCCGCAGACCGCCAACCGGGAGATCAAGGCCTACGCCAAGGCCAACGGCATCGAGATCAAGGGCGAGGACTACGCGCCGCTGGGCTCCACCGATTTCTCCACAATCGTCAACAAGGTGCGCAGCGCCAAGGCGGGCGCGGTGTTCAACACCCTCAACGGCGACTCCAATGTGGCCTTCTTCCGCGAGTACGCGAACGCGGGCCTGAAGGCCGCCGAGATGCCGGTGGTCTCGGTGTCCATCGCCGAGGAGGAGGTCGGCGGCGTCGGCGTGCAGAACGTCGCGGGCCAGCTGACCGCCTGGAACTACTACCAGACCGTCGACACCCCGCAGAACAAGGCGTTCGTGTCGGCGTACAAGGCCGCCTACGGCGCCGGCAAGCCCACCTCCGACCCGATGGAGGCCGCCTACACCTCGGTCTTCCTGTGGAAGGCGACCGTCGAGAAGGCGAAGTCGTTCGCCGTGGCCGACATTCAGAAGGCCGCCGACGGCGTCAGCTTCGACGCCCCGGAGGGCACCGTCACCATCGACGGCTCCAACCACCACATCACCAAGACCGCCCGCATCGGCGAGATCCACCCCGACGGGCTCATCTACACCGTGTGGGACTCGGGCAAGGCCATCCAGCCGGACCCGTACCTGAAGAACTACGACTGGGCCAAGGGCCTCAAGTAATTCGGCTATCGCCGATGAGGGGCGGCTGGTGCGGCTGAATACCGCACCAGCCGTACGGCGATCAACCAAGAAGCTGATCACGATGAATGACATCGACGAACAATCCCTGTGCACCACCCCGATGGTTCGCGGCCCGTCTCGTTCTGGACTGAACGGAGCGGGGGAGCGAAGCGGAGGAGCGGAGAGAGGGAAGAACGAGACCTCCAGGGCCGCGAACCCGCCCGGAGCGAAGCGGAGGGCAAAATGAACTCAGTCGCTGTCGGACAGCTGTTCACGGGTCTGAGCCTGGGCTCGATCCTGCTGCTCGCCGCGCTGGGCCTGTCCTTGACCTTCGGTCAGATGGGCGTCATCAATATGGCGCACGGCGAATTCATCATGGCCGGGTGTTACACCACTTACGTCGTGGAGCAATTGATCTCGGCGACGGGGGTGGCGCTGATCGTGTCGCTGTTCGTCGGTTTCCTGGTCGGCGGCCTGCTGGGCGCCGCGCTGGAGATGGGGCTCATCCGCTGGATGTACGACCGCCCGCTCGACACCCTGCTGGTCACCTTCGGTGTCGGACTGGTGTTGCAGCAGGCGGTGCGCGACATCTTCGGCGCCCCCGCCAAGAACGTGGTGGCGCCCGACTGGCTGACCGGCGGCATCGGGATCGCGGGCACCGTGGTGCCCAAGACCCGCATCTTCATCATGGTGCTGGCCGTGGTGGCGGTGATCGCGCTGGCCACCGCGCTCAAGACGACCCCGCTGGGCCGGCGTATCCGGGCGGTGGTGCAGAACCGCAGCCTGGCCGAAACCTCCGGCGTCTCTTCCCGTCTCACCGACGTCAGCACGTTCTTCATCGGGTCGGGACTGGCTGCCGTGGCCGGTGTCGCCCTGACCCTGATCGGCTCCACCAGCCCCACCATCGGGCAGTCGTATCTGGTGGACGCGTTCCTGGTGGTCGTGATCGGCGGCCTGGGACAGATCAAGGGCACCGTGATCGCGGCCTTCGGTATGGGGCTGCTGAATTCGTTCATCGAGTACTCGACCACGGCGACGGTCGCCAAGGTGATCGTCTTCATCGTGGTCGTGATCTTCCTGCAGGTCCGCCCGCAGGGTCTGTTCACCGTCCGGACGAGGAGTCTGGCATGACAACCATCCAGCGCCTGAGCGCCAACTCTTCGCTGAAAGCCCTGGGCGGCTTCGCCATCGCCGCCATCGTCCTGTTCGGGCTCGCGCCCGCGCTGCTCAGCGATTTCCGGCTGAGCCTGCTCGCCAAGTTCCTGTGCTTCGCCATCGTCGCGGTCGGCATCGGCCTGGCGTGGGGCCGCGGCGGCATGCTCACCCTCGGCCAGGGCGTGTTCTTCGGGCTGGGCGCGTACATCATGGCCATGCACCTGCAGATGGCCGACGCCGCCAAGGCGCACGAGGACGTGCCGGAGTTCATGGTCATCGCGGGCGTGCCCGAACTGCCGTCGTACTGGCGGCCTTTCGAGTCCGCGCCGGTGGCGATCCTGGCCATTCTGGTGCTCCCGGCCGCCATGGCCGCGGTGCTCGGTTTCGGCGTGTTCAAGCGCCGGGTCAAGGGCGCGTACTTCGCCATCCTGAGTCAGGCGCTGGCCGCGGCGCTGGCGATCCTGCTCACCGGGCAGCAGACCATCGGCGGTTTCACCGGGCTCAGCGACTTCCGGTCGTTCTTCGGTTTCCGCCTGGACGATCCGGTGAACCGGCGCATGCTGTTCTTCATCGCGGCGGGCACCCTGCTCGTGGTGGTGGCGGTGGCGCGTCAGCTGATGCGCAGCCGGTACGGCGAACTCCTCGTCGCGGTGCGCGATCAGGAGGAGCGGGTCCGCTTCCTGGGCTACGACCCGGCCAATATCAAGATCGTCGCCTATGTCGTGGCCGCGTTCTTCGCGGGTATCGCGGGCGCGCTGTTCACCCCGATCGTCGGGATCATCTCCCCCGCCGACATCGGCGTGGTCCCGTCCATCGCGTTCCTGATCGGCGTCGCCATCGGCGGCCGCACCACCCTGCTCGGGCCGGTGCTGGGCGCGATCGGCGTGGCCTGGGCACAGACCACGTTCTCGGAGAACTTCCCCTCGGCGTGGACCTACTTCCAGGGTGCGCTGTTCATCGTGGTGGTCGGTTTCATTCCGGCCGGGCTCGCCGGATTCGGGCCCATGGCAAAGCAATTGCTCCAGCGGGTGCGGACCGCCGCCAAGCCGGCGGCACCGATCGAGGCGGCGGTGGAAGCCTGATGGGCGAGTATCTCGAAGTCAGCAAGCTGTCGGTCAGCTTCGACGGGTTCAAGGCCGTCTCCGAGGTCGACCTCACCGTCGTCTCCGGCGACCTGCGCTTCCTCATCGGGCCCAATGGCGCGGGCAAGACCACCCTGATCGACGCCATGACCGGCCTCACCCCCGCCACCGGATCGGCCCGCAAGAGCGGCACCGAACTGATCGGCCGCAAGGTGCACCAGATCGCCCGCCTCGGCGTGGGCCGCACCTTCCAGACCGCGAGCGTGTTCGAGCAGCTCACCGTGCTGCAGAACCTCGACATCGCCGCGGGCGCGGGCCGTTCGGCGCTCACCCTGCTGCGCCGCCGCAAGGGCGTACTGCCCGCCATCGAGGAGGCGCTCGAGACCATCGGCCTCACCGGCCTGCGCGACCAACCCGCCGGGGTGCTCGCGCACGGGCAGAAGCAGTGGCTCGAGATCGGCATGCTGCTGGTGCAGAACGCGTCGGTGCTGCTGCTCGACGAGCCCGTCGCGGGCATGAGCGCCGAGGAACGCGAGGAGACCGGAAACCTGTTGCGCCGCATCGGCAAGGAACGCGTGGTCATCGTCGTCGAACACGACATGGACTTCATGCGCGCCTTCGCCGACTCGGTGACGGTGCTGGCCGGCGGGCGCGTGCTCAGCGAGGGCAGCGTCGAAGCCGTGCAGGCCGACCCGAAGGTGCAGGAGGTCTACCTCGGCACCGCCGCGGCCGGCGAACTGCCGCCCACCGCCGACCCGGAATCCGACCCCGAACCCGCCACCGACGCGAAGGAGGCCGCCGATGCTGGAACTCGTTGACCTACACACCGGCTACGGCCGGACCGAGGTGATCCACGGTGTGTCCCTGACGGTTCCGGCGAACGGCGTCGCCGCCATCATGGGCCACAACGGCGCCGGGAAGACCTCGCTGCTGCGCGCGGCGGTCGGGCTGCTGCCCGCCAAGTCCGGGCGCATCCGCTTCGACGGCGAGGACATCACCGGCCTGTCGCCGTCGCGCCGGGTGAAACGCGGTCTCGCCTACGTCCCGCAGGGGCAGCAGAGTTTTCCACAACTGTCCACAATGGAGAACCTGCAGGTGGTGGCCGACGGCCGGGCCAAGGGCAAGGAACTCATCGCCGAAGCCCTGGACCTGTTCCCGGCGTTGCGGGAACTGCTGACCCGCAAGGCCGGACTGCTCTCCGGCGGTCAACGCCAGCAGCTGGCCATCGCCCGCGCCCTCATCACCGAACCGAAACTGCTGATCCTGGACGAGCCGACCGAGGGCATCCAGCCGTCGGTGGTCGCCGAGATCGAGCGCACCATCATCGATCTCACCGCCCGCGGCGGCCTGAGCGTGCTGCTGGTGGAACAGCACATCGGTTTCGCCCTGCAGGCCGCGCAGCAGTTCTACGTACTGCGCTCGGGCCGCGTCACGTCCTCCGGGGAGGGCGGCGCGGGCGCGGAATCCGCGGTGCGCCTGGCCATGGCGATCTGATCGGACAGCGGCGTGAACGCGCGCAGGGGGCGCATTCCGTTGTCGGAGCGGGTCTACCGCGCGCTCCAGCAGGATCTCGCGGCCGGGGTACTGGTGCCGACCGAGCGGCTCGGCGAGGAACGTCTCGCCGAGGCGTACGGCGTCTCCCGCACCCCGGTCCGGGAGGCGCTGGCCCGGCTGCTGTCCGACGGTCTGCTGGAACGCCACACCGACGGCCTGTACCCGTACCGGCCGCGGGTGGACGATCTGGGCGATCTGTACGAACTCCGGATCGTGCTGGAGGCCAGGGGAATTCAGCGGCTACAGACCACCGCGGCCGGACTCCCGGACTCGCTGGCCTCCGCCCCGCTCCCCGACACCACCCGCACGCCCTCGGTCATGGCCGAGGTCCGTCGCGAACTCGAATTCTGGCGCGACCTGCGCGACCACCCGCCCGCACCCGACGCGGAACTCATCGCCGCCGACGAACGCTTCCACACCACGCTGCTGCAGGCCGCGGGCAATTCCGCGCTCGCCGACGCGCTCTCGGCCGTGCAGGCCCGCGTCCGTCCGGTCCGCGCCCTCGACATCCCGACCCCCGGCCGCATCGCCGCCATGGCCGAGGACCACATCGCCATCGCCGAACACCTGCTCGCCGCTGATCTCGACGCCGCCCTGCGCGCCCTGCTGGCGCATCTGGCCAGCTCCCGCGCGCACGTGCTGACCCGCGCTCGCCGCGCCCTGGAACTGACCCGGCTCGCCCGCGCGGTCCGCGAGTAACGCGCTCCCGCACCGGCTTCGCCGCCCGGTCGGAGCGCGGGCTCGGCCCCCGCGGCGACGACTCCGGCCGCCACGGTCTGGCGGGTGGCCCAGACAGGGTGTTGACTGGACCCATGGTGTCGACGAAGCCACGCATCGCTCCCGGCCGTCTGCGGGAGCTCGGACCGGTCAACTGGGTTGTCTGGCAGGCGCTTTCCCGCGCCGCCGGGACGGACGACGCCCACCTGTTCAGCACGCTCGGCCGCACCGGCGGCCTGTTCCGCGGCTGGCTGCACTTCTCGGGCCGGCTCATGCCCGGCGGCAAACTGCGGCGCTACGAATCCGAACTGGTCATTCTCCGCGTCGCGCACCTGCGCGAATGCGAATACGAGACCGACCATCACATCCGGCTGGGACGGCGCGCGGGCGTCACCCCCGAGATCCTGGACCGGCTGCGCGAAGGGCCCGCCGCCGCGGGCTGGACCGATAAGGAACGCGCCCTGCTCACCGCCGTCGATCAGCTGGTCACCACCCGCGATCTCGACGACGCCACCTGGCAGGCGCTGGCCGCGCATTACGACGAGCAGCGGCTCATCGAGATCGTGCTGCTCACCAATCAGTACGAGGGCCTGGCCAGCACCATCACCGCGCTGCGCATCGAGACCGACCACTGACCGGAAGCCCTAGCGGCGCAGGCGGAAGACCGGCTGGGTGGCGGCCTCGTACGGGACGTCGCGCGGGAAGACCGGTTCGGCGGGGCGGGCGGGCTGGACGCGGGCGTGCAGGTGCATATCGTGCCAACCGTCGGTGTGCAGGCCCGCGCTACGATTGATGCCCTCGAGGATGAAGCCGGATTTGCAGGCCACCCGGCAGGATTGGGCGTTGTGCACGGAATGGCGTAATTCGAGGCGGTGGAATCCGGCCACCGCGAAGGCCCAGCCGACCAGCGCCTCCACCGCCCGCGGCGCGATGCCGCGACCGCGGGCCGCCGGGATCACCCAGTACGCGACCTCCGCCTCGCCGTGCCACAGCTCCATGTGATGCAGTGAGGCGCGGCCCATCAGGCGGCCGCTGCGGCTGTCCGCCACCGCCCAATTCGCCGCCGCGCCACTGCTCCACGACCGCGCCCACGAGTCCACCCAGTCGCCGACCTCCTCCACGGTGTCGGCGGTGCGCACGTGCCAGCGGGCGATAGCCGGATCCTGGAATGCCGCGTACACCTCGGGGCCGTCGCGCCGCAGCCACGGCCGCAGCACCAGTCCCTCCCCCACGGGAAGCACCGGCTGCACTGCCCTGGTGAAGGTTTCGGCGGCAACGACTGCCGGGGCCGATCGGGGCATAGCTGAAATTCTGCCGCCACCCGCCGCTCCGTGCTGCCGAATTGAGACCACCGTGCCGGTCGGTCTGTGCCAGGTTCGCGTAAGAGACAGGCGCGCCCGGGGGTTCCCGATCAGCGTTCGGGGCGCTCGATCAGGCCCGCCAGCCCGTCGAGGACCCGAGCGAGACCGAATTCGTAGGCGTGGTCCGCGCTGTAGGCGCTGTCGTGCGCCTGTCCGGCCGCCTCGCCGACCCGCGCCGCCAAGGGGTAGCGCTCCGCGTCGAACACCCGGGCCAGCAGCGGGGCCGCGCGCTCCCACCAATCATGGTCGGATTGCCCGCTTTCCGCGGCCGCCCCGGCGGTATCGATCGCGAGCTGCGCGGTGGAGGTCACGAACCCCAGCACGTAGGTGAGCGCCGCATCCATGTCGAGGTCGCCGAGGCCGAGGCCGTCGAAGGCCCGCAGTTCGTGGTCGTACTTGGCGGCCACGCCCGGCCCCAGCGGCGGGCGCGTGGTGGGCAGGTACGCCACCCACGGGTGCGCCGCGAGCATGGCTCGGTTCTCGGCGGCGATCGTGGAAACCCGCTCCCGCCAGCCCATTCCGCTCAGGTCGTGGCGCTCCATGCGCTGATAGACCGTGTCGAGCATGAGATCCAGCAGTTCCGCCTTGCCGGGGACATAGGTGTAGGTGGCCATGGGCGTGATGCCGAGCGCGGCCGCGACCGAGCGCATGGTCAGCGCGGCCAGACCCTGGGTATCGGCGATCCCGAGCGCGGCCGCCACGACGGCGTCCACGGTGGTGCGCTGTTTGGGCCCACGCGCCGACCCGCCGGATCCGGGCTCGCGCCAGAGCAGTTCCAGGGTTCGCACCGGGTCTCCCGCGCTGCTGCGCTCCCCGCTTTTCGCGGCCATGTCGCGTCACCTCCGCCGCCGATCGTATCCATGTGACGGTCATCACTTTGCACCCTGTCGGGAATTTACGTACAAAGTACAGCGTACTTAGTACAGAGTTTACCGGCACCACCTAGGAGGACCCTTGAACGTCACCGCATCCGCGATCTCCCTGAACGTGCCCGACGAGACCGCCTCCGCCAAATTCCTCATCGACCACTTCGGCTTCACCGAGAAGATGTCGGCCGACGGCTTCGTCAACCTGACCCGGCCCGACGCCGGCTTCGACGTCATCTACCTGCGCACCGGCCTGGGCAGCTTCAAGCCGGACCGCATCGCGGGCAGCGCCGGTCAGGGCCTGCTCGTGGTCTTCGTGGTGGATGACATCGATGCCGAATACGCTCGCGTGCAGGGCGAGGGCGTGCCGATCGTGACGCCCATCGAGACCGAGCCGTGGGGTGAGCGCTACTTCCAGGCGCTGGACCCCAACGGCATCGTCATCCAGTTGGTGCAGTGGGTCTGAGCCGGATGTCGATTCCGCCCCGCCCCGTTCGAGGAGTAGGCGAGGGTCGAACCACGATCCCCACACGAAGGAGGATTCGACTATGCGACACCTGGTGCTGATTCGCCTGGACCCCGCCCAGGCCCCCGACGGTCCCGGCGACGACCTGATCGCGCGGGTCAACGAGATCATCGAGGAGATGACCAAGGCGGGCGTGCTGCTCGACACCGCGGGCCTGCGCCCACCCGAGGAGGGCGCCCGGATCCGGCAGTCCGGCGGCACGCAGACCGTGATGGACGGTCCGTTCACCGAATCCAAGGAGATCATCGGCGGCTATCTGCTGCTGCAGACCCGCTCCAACGAGGAGGCCGCCGAATGGGCCTCCCGGTTCCTGCGCGTGCACGGACCGGAATGGGAGATCGAGGTCGAGGTGCGGCAGCTGGAAGGCCAGCACTGACTCCGCACGAGGAGCGGGCGCGCCGGGCCGTGGAAGCGGCCTGGCGCATCGAATGGCCGCGGCTGGTGGCGGGCTTGACCCGCCTGGTCGGGGACATCGCCACCGCCGAGGAACTCGCGCAGGACGCCCACGTGGCGGCACTGGAACAGTGGCCGTCCGCGGGCGTCCCGCCGAACCCCGGCGGCTGGCTCATGCTCACCGCCAAACACCGCGCGGTGGACCGCATCCGGCGCGACGCGAACTTCGCCCGGAAGCTGGAACTGCTGGGCCGGGAGACGATCACCGCGGAAGCGCCGGTGGGCGAACCGGACCCGGTGATCGCCGACGACCTGCTGCGCATGATCTTCACCGCCTGCCACCCGGTGCTCACACCCCCGGCGCGGGCGGCGCTCACCCTGCGCATGGTGGGCGGCCTGACCACCACCGAGATCGCGCGCGCCTATCTGGTCCCGGAATCGACGGTGGCGCAACGGATCGTGCGCGCCAAACGCACCATCGCCTCGAAGAGCATCCCGTTCGAGGTACCCGAGGGCGCGGAGCTGACCGCGCGGCTGGACTCGGTGCTCGAAGTGATCTACCTGATCTTCAACGAGGGCTACGCGGCGACCTCCGGCGAACGCTGGGTGCGCGCCGAACTCTGCGAGGAGGCGCTGCGCCTGGCCCGCATCCTCACCGGACTGCTGCCCGAGGAGCCGGAGGCGCACGGCCTGACGGCCCTGCTGGAATTGCAGGCCTCGCGCACCACGGCTCGCAGCGATCCCGGCGGCGGCCCGATCCTGCTCCCCGATCAGGACCGTTCCCGCTGGAACCGCCTGTACATCGAACGTGGGCTCGCCGCCCTGGCCCGCGCCCACACCCTGAACCGGACGCGGGAGCTCCCGCCCGGCCGCTACGCCCTGCAAGCCGCCATCGCCTCGGTGCACGCGGTGACCCCGGCCGCCGCCGACACCGATTGGCGGCGTATCGCCGGACTGTATGCCGTTCTCGCGCAACGATTTCCGTCACCGGTCGTAGAGTTGAACCGCGCGGTGGCGGTGGCGATGGTACACGGGCCCGCGGCGGGCTTGGAGTTGATCGACGCGGTCGCAGCGGATCTGGACGGCTATCACCTGCTGCACGCGGTGCGCGGGGATCTGCTGGAACGGCTGGGCCGGACCGCCGAGGCGCGGGCGGCCTTCGAGCGCGCGGCCGAACTCACCGCCAATGACAGCGAGCGCGAACTGCTGCGCGAGCGGGCGCGCTGACCAGCGAGTCAGCGCTGATCAGGCAGTTCCCCGCGTGTCGCTCACCCGGACACCGAAGTTCGGGGGCGTACGGTCGGTTTCTGATTGGAAGACAGATGGGGTCTGTTTTTTCGTGAACGACACGGAAGGACCAGGCGTTGCCCGCTTCTCTCAATGACACCGCCCGCCGGCGCCCGATCCGAGTCGTGGTACTCGGACTGCTGGCGGCGGCCATCGCGCCCTTGACGGTCGGCATCACACACGCCGACGCCCGCACCGAGATCGCCAACCCCGTCTCCGCCACCGGCGTCCCGGTCGCGCTTCCCATCGATCCGGCCTCACTACTGCAACTGGTCGGCTCGGCCCAGCGCTATTCGAAGCCCGCCCTGCAGACCATGTCCCGCTTCATGGTCCCGTTCGACCAGTGGGATTCGTTCAACCACATCATCACCCGCGAGAGCGACTGGCAGGTGTTCGCGATCAACCCGACCTCGGGCGCGTACGGGCTGCCCCAGGCCCTCCCCGCGCACAAGATGTTCAGCGAGGGCCCGGACTGGATGTTCAACCCGCTCACCCAATTGCGCTGGGCCTACCGCTACATGGTCGAACGCTACGGCAGCCCGAACAACGCGTGGGCGTTCTGGCAGGCCCACAACTGGTACTGAGCCTGCCCGGTCCGCTCGATCAGCGCAGCGCCGCCCGGAACACCTCGGCCACCGGGGTGGTCGGACGGCCCAGCAGCCGCTGCAGGTCGCCGGAGTCGACGGCCAGGACGCCGCCCGCGATCCCGGCGTCGGCGTCGGCCAGCACCGCCGCGTATCCGGCGTCCAGGCCCGCGCCTTGCAGCGCGGCCGCGTAATCCTGCTGCGGCAGATCCTCGTAACGCACCGGCGTGCCGGAGACCTCCGAGATCACCTGCGCCAGTTCGGCGTACGAGAGGGTCTCGTCGCCGCCGAGCTCGTAGACCTTGCCCTCGTGCCCGTCGGTGGTGAGCACCCGGGCGGCCGCCTCGGCGTAGTCGGCCCGCGCCGCGCCGGATACCTTGCCGTCCCCGGCCGCGCCGTGCAGCACACCGCTCGCGACGGCGTGGCCCAGACCGCCCGCGTAGTTCTCCCAGTACCAGCCGTTGCGCAGCAGGGTGGTCGGGATGCCCGCCCCGGCCAGCACCGCCTCGGTGCCGATGTGCTCCTGGGCGAGGATCAGCGGATTGCGGTCGGCCCGCGGAATGCTGGTGTAGGCCAGCAGTTTCACGCCCGCGGCCTCGGCGGCGCGCAGCACATTGGTGTGCTGGGCGACGCGCTTGCCGAACTCGTTGCCGGAGACCAGCAGCACCCGGTCCACGCCCTGGAAGGCGCGTTCCAGCGCGTCCGGATCATCGAAGCTCGCGACCCGCACCTCGACGCCGCGCTCGGCCAGGTCGGCCACCTTGGCGGGATCGCGGACGACGGCGACGACGGGCTGCGACCCGTCCTTCAGCAGCGCCTCGACGACCAGGCGACCCAGCTGACCACTGGCTCCGGTGACTGCGACGGTCATGACTACCTCCAGGTTCGATGGAATGAACTACACGCTCGACATGTACTAACTAATAGTAAGCACATGCTATTCCTGAACCGCTACCCGAATGACAGGTAACCTGAATCTCATGAACGCCCGGCCTTCCGACCAGTCCTTCGCGGACGACCCGACCCTGGAAGCCGACGTCTTCGCCCGCAACTGCGCCTCCCGCCCGGTCCTGCAGGACGTCGCCAGCCGCTGGGGCGTACTCGCCCTGGCCGCTCTGCGCGAGGGCCCCTACCGCTTCTCGGCGCTGCGCCGCCGGGTCGACGGCATCTCCGAGCGCATGCTCTCCCAGACCCTGCAGACCCTGGAACGCGACGGCATGGTCCATCGCGAAGTCCAGCAGTCCATTCCGCCGGTCGTCGAGTACACCCTCACCGACCTGGGCGAACGGGTCGCCGACCAACTGGTCGGGCTGATCGACATCCTCGAATCCAATATCGCGACCATCGAAGCGGCCCAGTCCGCCTACCACCGCCCGTAAGGAGCCGCATGTCCGCCGACACCGATCTGCACTACCTCGAACGCTGCGTGGAACTGGCCGCCGAGGCCCTCGACGCCGGCGACGAGCCGTTCGGATCCCTGCTGGTCGACGCGGACGGCAAGGTCCTGGCCGAGGACCGCAACCGGGTCTCCGGCGGCGACGCCACCCGCCACCCCGAATTCGAGCTGGCCCGCTGGGCCGCCGACCACCTCACCCCCGAGCAGCGCGCCACCGCCACCGTCTACACCTCCGGCGAACACTGCGCCATGTGCTCGGCCGCCCACGCCTGGGTCGGCCTGGGCCCGATCGTCTACGCCGCCTCCACCGCCCAGCTCACCGAGTGGCTCACCGAGTTCGGCGTCCCCGCGGGCCCGATCCGCCCCCTCGCCATCCAGGACGTGGCCCCCTCCATCCCCGTCTCCGGCCCCTTCCCGGAACTCACCGACCGCGTCTACGCCCTGCACCGCCGCCTGCACCTCGCGAACTGACCGCACCGACGAAAACGGCCTGATGCCAGCGATTTACGCCGGCATCAGGCCGTCTGGCGGAATCTCGAGGGGGTTCGGGGGCGAAGCCCCTGAGACCCCCGGAGTCAGAAGTTGATCATGTGGCCGGCGAGGCCGTGGATCGCTTCCTGGATCGCTTCCGACAGGGTCGGGTGGGTGTGGACGTTGCGCGCCACTTCGTTGACCGTGAGGTCCCACTTCTGGGCCAGGGTCAGTTCCGGCAGCAGCTCGGAGACGTCCGGGCCGATCATGTGGCCGCCGAGCAGTTCCCCGTACTTGGCGTCGGAGATCAGCTTGACGAAGCCCTGCGCGTCGCCGAGGCCGTGCGCCTTGCCGTTCGCGGTGAACGGGAAGGTGGCGACCTTGACGTCGTAGCCCTCGTCCTTGGCCTGCTGCTCGGTGAGGCCGAAGGAGGCGACCTGCGGCTGGCAGAAGGTGGCGCGCGGCATCATGCGGTAGTCGCCCAGCGCCTGGGTCTCCGCGCCCGCGATGGTCTCGGCGGCGACCACGCCCTGCGCCTCGGCGACGTGCGCGAGCTGCAGCTTGGCGGTGACGTCACCGATGGCGTAGATGCCGGGGACGTTGGTGCGCATGTAGTCGTCGATGGCGATGGCGCCGCGGTCGGTGAGCGCGACGCCGGTGTTCTCCAGGCCGTAGCCCTGCACGCGCGGCGCGAAGCCGACGGCCTGCAGCACCTTGTCGACGGTGACGGTCTCGATGGCGCCGGTCTTGTTGTCCTTGATGGCGACGGTGACCTTGGAGCCGTCGTCTTCCATGGACTGCACGGCCGCACCGGTGGTGATGGTGATGCCGAGCTTCTTGTACGCCTTGGTGATCTCCTTGGAGACGTCGGCGTCCTCGTTCGGCAGCGCGCGGTCGAGGAACTCGACGATGCGCACGTCCACGCCGTAGTTCTTGAGGACGTAGCCGAACTCCATGCCGATGGCGCCCGCACCCACGATGAGGATGGAGCCCGGCAGGTCGCGGGTGAGGATCTGCTCCTCGTAGGTGACCACGTTGGCGGACAGCGAGGTGCCCGGCAGCAGCTTGGTCTCGGTGCCGGTCGCGATGATCACGTTGTCGTACGTGATCTCCTCGGTGCCGCCCTTGGTGAGCGCGACCGAGAGCGACTTCGGACCGGTGAACGTGCCCGTCCCGTCGAACTCGTCGATCTTGTTCTTCTTCATCAGGAAGTGGACGCCCTTGACCCGGCCGTCCGCGACCTTGCGGCTGCGGTCGAACGCCGCGCCGAAGTCGAAGGTCGCGTTACCCGAGATACCGAAGGTCTTCGCTTCCTTGGTGAAGATATGAGCCAGCTCCGCGTTGCGCAGCAGTGCCTTGGACGGAATGCAGCCCACGTTCAGGCACACGCCACCCCAGTATTTCTGCTCGACGATCGCTGTTCGCAGGCCGAGTTGAGCGGCACGAATCGCGGCGACATAACCGCCGGGACCAGCGCCGAGAACGACGACATCGTAGTGGGAAGTCACGGCTTCGAGACTAGACCTGTTGCCGGGTGCTCACTCAGCCATCCCCCGCCCGGGTGAGACCGGGACCACGTGAGAGCGGTCACGCCCACACCACGGAAACGACCGATCAGTTCGCTACGCAGGCGGAATCAGCCGCGCCACACCTGCCGGGCGACGCGCGCGAAGTTGCCGCCGAAGACGGCCGCCCGGTCCGCCGCGGAGAAGCCGCGGTCGGCGAGCGCCGCGTCCAGGCCGCGCACCCCCGGAGTGCTGCCGAGCAGATCTTCCGGTGGCGTCCACTGCAATTGGCCGTAGCGGAGGTACTCCTCGGAATAGCGCTCCGGATTCTCGGCCAGCTCCCGATTGAAATCGTCGGCGTCGAAGGAGTAGTCCGAGCCCACCCCGACGTGCTCGATACCGACCAGTTCCGCCCCATAGGCGATGTGGTCGGCCATGGCCTCCACCCGCCCGGCCCGGTCGGCGGGCTCGTTGCGGCCCAGGAAGATGCCGACCCCGTTGATCCCGATCACCCCGCCGGTGGCCGCGCACGCCTTGGCCTGCTCGTCGGCGATATTGCGCGGATGCTCCCACAGCGCCGCGAAATTCGAGTGGCTGTAGATCATCGGGACGCCGGTGACCTCCGCGATGTCGAGGCCGGTGCGCCGCGAGCAGTGCGACCCGTCGGCGAACACGCCCACCTCGTTGAGGGTGCGGATCAGGTCGCGCCCGTAGGCGGTGAGCCCGGTGTCCTCGGTGTCGAGGCAGCCGCAGCCGGCGGCATTGGCGTGGTTGTAGGTGGGCAGCAGGGAGCGCAGGCCCAGTTCGTGGAACAGCTCGACATTGTCGAGATCGCCGTCCAGCGGCCCGGCGTCCTCGAGATCGAAGGCCAGCGCGATGGTGGACTCGGTCTCCGCGGTCGGCGTGCCTGGCCAGGCGTCCTCGATGTCGTGCACCAGCCGGAAACGGCTGTCGGTCAAGGCATCCCGCCGCAGCTGGGTGACCAGTTCCAGCGAGTCGCGAGTGGTCTGCGGCGAATATCCGATGTTCACCGAGAGATACGAGCCCAGCGGGTACCGAAGCAGCTCGGTGACGTCCGCGGTCGGCAGTAATGGCAGGCAGCAGTGCTGTTCCCACAGCCGGGGCTCATGCGACACCCGGCAATCCTACTGACCGGACGGTGCGGTCGGCGCCACCCGCGCCCGACTGTCATCGCCACCGTGGTCGGCAACACGTTCGCGACCGGCGAACGCGCCCCTGGGCAACAATGTGGGCATGACCGGTGTTGGAGAGGGTGTGACGGACCCCTACCTGTGGCTCGAAGAAGTCGAGAGCGACCGCGCGCTGGCGTGGGCCGAGGAACGGAACGCGGTGTCGAAGGAGCGTTTCGCCTCGACCGCGCGTTTCGGCGAACTCGAGGCGCGTGTGCTCGCCATGCTCGACACCGACACCCGCATCGCCTATCCGAGCCGGCGCGGCCCGTGGCTCTACAACTACTGGCGCGACCGTGAGCACCCCAAGGGCCTGTGGCGGCGCACCACCTTCGCCGAATACGCCAAGGCCGAGCCGGACTGGGAGATCCTCATCGACCTGGACGCGCTGGCTGCGGCCGAGGGCGAGAACTGGGTGTGGGGCGGCGCGGCGGTGAAGCGCCCGGAACAGCGGCGCGCGCTGATCAGCCTGTCGCGCGGCGGCGCGGACGCCAAGGTGATCCGTGAATTCGACATCGAGGCAAAGACTTTCCTCGACCCGGCGGACGGCGGCTTCCACCTACCCGAGGCCAAGTCCGACTACGCCTGGATCGATCACGACACCATCTACGTGGGCACGGACTTCGGCCCCGGTTCCCTCACCGACTCCGGCTACCCCCGGGTGGTGAAGCGCTGGCGGCGCGGAACCCCCCTGGCCGAGGCCGAATTCGTGTACGAGGGCCGGTCCACCGACGTGGCCGTCTCCGCGGGCTACGACCGCACGCCCGGCTACGAACGGCACTACCTGAGCCGCGCCACCGACTTCTTCAACGAAGAGGTCTACCTGCTCGAGTCCGACGACACCCTGCGGCTGATCGAGGCCCCCACCGACGCCGACGTCTCCTGGAACAAGGAGTGGCTGCTGGTGCGGCCGAAGACGCCGTGGGAGGTGAACGGCTCGACCTATCCGGCGGGCGCCCTGCTGGCCGCGAACTTCGAGGACTTCCTGTCCGGCGCACGCGATTTCGAGGTGCTCTTCACCCCGGATCCGCACACCGCCCTGCACGGCTACAGCTGGACCGAGAACCACCTGCTGCTGGCCACCCTGCACGACGTGCAGACCGAACTGCACGTGCTCACCCCCGGCCCGGACGGCTGGGCCCGCGCGCCGCTGGCCGATGCCCCGGCCATGTCCACCACCAGCGTGATGAACCTCGACCGGCTCGAGGGCGGCGACGAATTCATGCTCTCCACCAGCAGTTTCACCAGCCCGGCCACGCTCATGTCGAGTTCGGTGGGCGGATCGGTGGAGGTGCTGAAGCAGGAGCCCGCGTTCTTCGACGCCGACGGCATGGAGACCGAGCAGTTCTTCGCGCGTTCCGACGACGGCACCGAGATCCCGTATTTCGTGATCCGCCACCGTGATCTGCGGGGCACCCCCGGCCCGACCGTCATGTCCGGCTACGGCGGCTTCGAGGTCTCGCGCCGCCCGGCCTACAGCGGCGCGGTCGGCATGGGCTGGCTGGAACGCGGCGGCACCTACGTCATGACCAATATCCGCGGCGGCGGCGAATACGGCCCCGAATGGCACACCTCGGTGCTGAAGGCCAACCGGCACAAGGCCTACGAGGATTTCGCGGCCATCGCGCGCGACCTGGTGGCGCGCGGCATCACCACCCACGACCAGCTGGGCGCGGTGGGCGGCAGCAACGGCGGCCTGCTCATGGGCGTCATGCTGACCCGCTACCCGGAGCTGTTCGGGGCCATCGTGTGCCAGGTGCCGCTGCTGGACATGCGGCGCTACCACCTGCTGCTGGCGGGCGCGTCCTGGATGGCCGAGTACGGCGACCCGGACAAGCCCGAGGAGTGGGAGTACATCTCGAAGTACTCGCCGTATCAGAACACCAGCGCCGAGCGGACCTATCCGCCGATCCTGCTCGCCACCTCCACCCGCGACGACCGGGTGCACCCCGGGCACGCCCGGAAGATGGCCGCGCGCTTGGCATCCGAGGGTCACGAGGTCTGGTACTACGAGAACATCGAGGGCGGCCACGGCGGCGCGGCGGACAACAAGCAGTCCGCGTTCCAGGCCGCGCTGGTCTACGAGTTCTTCCTGCAGCAACTGATGGACGGGGAACGGCCGCGTCGCGCTTGAAAGATCCGCCCGTTTCGGAAAGATCGGACTCGGTTGCCGATGTGGGGCGTCCCCACCGAGCGAGGAGTCGACGTGGCCGAACTGGACGAGCTGATCAAGAGCACCGCCGCGGCCACCGGACTCGATCCGGAGGACGTCCGCGCCTTCGCCGCCACCGCCGAGCGGCGTGAATACCCGGCCGGAGCGGTGCTGTTCCACGAATCCACGCCGCGCGAGTGGGCGGGCATCGTGGTGGAGGGCGAGATCCGGATCACCTCCGGCCTCACCGGCCACGTGATCGAGCTCGCCCTGCTCGGCCCCGGCAGCCTGATCTCGGAGATCGCGCTGGTCGACGACACGCCCCACACCGCCACCGGGCGCAGCGTCACCGGCGCGGTCGTGCTCACCGTGCCCCGGGCGACCCTGCGGGAACTGGCCGTCCTGCACCCGGATCGCTACTACCGCATGGTGTCCCGGGTCGCCCAGCTGGTCGCACACCGCATGCGCGCGGTCTCGGCCCAGCTGTCGGCCGCCATCGCGGCCCAGCGGCCGCTGGGCGGCATTCGCACCGAACACGATTCGCTCGGCACCCGGGAACTGCCGGCCGAGGCGTACTACGGGGTGCAGACCCTGCGCGCGGTGGAGAACTTCCAGATCTCCGGCATCAAACTGCGCAAGTTCGGCCACCTGGTCAATGCCCTGGCCCACGTGAAAAAGGCTGCGGCCCTGGCCAACGCGGAACTCGGCTCGCTCGCCCAGCCCAAGGCCGACGCCATCGTCGCCGCCTGCGACGAACTGCTCACCGGTCATCTGCGCGAGAACTTCATCGTCGACATGGTGCAGGGCGGCGCGGGCACCTCCACCAACATGAACGCCAACGAGGTGATCGCCAACCGCGGCCTGGAGCTCATGGGCCACCGTAAGGGCGAATACCAGTACCTGCACCCCAACGACGACGTGAACCGCTCGCAGTCCACCAATGACGTCTACCCCACCTCGGTGAAGCTGGGCGTCTACCTGTCCCTGCAGGATGCCTCCGCGGCGCTGGTGGAATTGCAGAACGCGCTGCGCGCCAAGGCCGTCGAATTCGCCGACGTCATCAAGATGGGCCGCACCCAGCTGCAGGACGCGGTCCCCATGACCCTGGGCCAGGAGTTCGGCGCGTACGCGGTCATGATCGGCGAGGCCGTCAACCATCTGCGGCGCATCGGCGGGGACCTGCTCGCGGTGAACATGGGCGGGACCGCCATCGGCACCGGCATCACCAGCCCGCCCGGCTACGCGGACCTGGTCACCGTCAAGCTCGCGGAAATAACCGGATTGCCCATCGTGCAGGCGGAGAACCTGGTCGAGGCCACGCAGGATTCCGGCGATTTCGTGGCGGTGTCGGCCACCCTCAAACGCGCCGCGGTGCAGCTGTCCAAGATCTGCAACGATCTGCGGTTGCTGTCCAGCGGTCCGCGCGCGGGCCTGGGCGAGATCAATCTGCCCGCCATGCAACCGGGTTCGTCGATCATGCCGGGCAAGGTCAACCCGGTCATCCCGGAGGTGGTCAGCCAGGTCTGTTTCCAGCTCATCGGCTACGACATGACGGTCACCATGGCCGCCGAGGCCAGCCAGCTGGAACTCAATATGGCCGAGCCGATCATGGCCCACGACCTCATGATGGGCACCATGATGCTGCGCAATGCCGCGGTCACCCTGACCAGCCGCTGTATCACCGGCATCACCGCCAACCGGGAGCACTGCCGGGATCTGGTGGCGCACAGCATCGGACTGGTGACCGCGCTGGTGCCGACACTGGGCTACGAGCAGTCGGCGGCCATCGCCAAGGAGGCCCTCGAGTCCGGCGGCAGTGTCTACGACCTGGTGCTCGAGCGCGGGGCCCTGACCAAGGCCGAACTCGACGACCTGCTCAGCCCCGAGAAGATGACCGCGCCGCGCTCGTGGCCGCTCTGAGCGCCCCGAGCCGCGGTCGAATCAGCGGTCCCGCAGCCATTTTTCGACGTAGTCGATGGTGGAGCCGGGGTCGCTGATCCAGCCGTTGTGCCCGAGCGGGGCCGGGTTGTGCCAGGTGGTGATGTCGGCCTGCGGCATTTTCGCGAGCAGCTGCCGGGCCGATCCGCGCGGGGTCAGCTCGTCGCCGGTCATGGTGATCGACAGGACCGGCAGTTTCAGCCGCCCGATCCGCTCCTCGTAGTCGATATCGGCTCCGGCGGGTTCGAACCTGCCGGTGCGGGCCAGTCGCGCCCAATCGGCGATGAGCGCCTTGGACTGCCGTCCGAAGCCTCCCGCCGTGACCGTGTCGCCCGGCCAGAACCCGGCCAGATTGGCGGTCAGCGACAGCGCCGCGCTGCCGACCGCGGCCAGCCCGGAGTACCCGCGGAAATGCGGTGTGCCGGACGCGATGAGGATGAGCCCGCCCAGCCGCCCCCGGATCCGGGAGGCGTACATGGCGCCCAGCTGGCCGCCCATGCTGTGGCCGAGCAGGTACGGGGTGCTGTCGGGGAAGCGCAGGCGCACGGCCTCGAACATGGCCGGGAAGTCCACCGCCACCAGGTCCTGATAGCCGTAGCGGGACGGTGCGGTCGCGGGTCCGCCGCCGTTGCCGCGGATCTCCAGCAGCGCCACATCGAAACCCCGGGCCGCCAACGGCATTCCGAACAGCGAGTAGTACTCCCCCGGTACGCCGAGGCCGGGGGCGATCACCACCACCGGTCGCGGCGTGTCGGCGGTGATCGGATGCCGGTGCGAGCCCTTCGCCGGAATCAGCCGCACCGGGATCGTGGTCCCGTCGGGCAGCTGGATCGGCACCGTCTCCATGTTCGGCGCAGCCTCCATGATCGGCACGCTACCCGTAAAGTTCGCGCCCGTCCGCGAGGCGGACGGGCGCGAAAGAGCGTCGGAAGGTGGGTTTTCGGGTCAGGCGCTGACCGCGCCCATGATGATGCGGCGCAGCACCTGGATGACGTCGTCGAGCGGCTGACGCGGATCCGAGCCGCTCCAGGCGTCGACCACGTAGTTCACCGCGCCGATGATGGCGAGCACGCGCATTTCGTAGTCGCCGGGCGGGATCTCGCCGTGCAGGGCCGCGTCCTCGGCGGCGCTGGCCAGCAGGGCGCCCCAGGCGCGGCGCAGCTCCAGGCGGAACTTCTCCACCTTGGGGCCCGCGCCGACGACCTCGACGAGCGCGACTCTGGCCTTGCGCGGATCTCGTCCGATGGACTCGATGTAGGCGCGGACCGCCGCGTCGATGATGTCGATGGCGCTGGCGTCGGAGTGCTCGGCGATGGTGGCCGCCACGGCTTCCCGCGACTCGCGATCGATGTGCTCGTAGAGCTCGAGCAACAGCGATTCGCGACCGGTGAACTCCTCGTAGAACTGTCTGGAGGAGAGTCCGGCGTCCTTGCAGATGGCTCCGACGGAACTATTGGCGTATCCATCGCGCGCGAACACCGTGAGCCCGGACTCCAGAAAACGCGCACGACGCTGCCGCTGCCGGTCTTCTACGGGCTGCCCGGCGTACATTCTTCCCGCGTTCGTTTCCTGTGACATTGCGCCAGACAATACCGAAGGGCCCGATCCCCTCGTCATGGATCGGGCCCTTCGTTTGAACCTTCGACTTACCGCGCGTTAGCCGAAAGTTGGCTCAGCAACGTCGGGTCACCCGACGCACCCGGGACGGTGGGTATAGGCAGGGGAACCGTCCCAAGTTCGGTACGCGGGTCCGGGGGGAGAGACTCGCGGGCCGATGTCGCGTTGACCCGAAAGTCACTGATCGTTTGCCGTTCATCACGATACAGAGCAGGCCAACTGGACGGAATACTTTTCGAGGAACTTTTTAGGTTTTATTTGACCGCCCCTCACGACGCGCCGCCGGACCAGCGCCGGAGCCGATGCAGGGGCGGAGTACCCACGCCGCATCCGGATAATCCGGACACGAAAAAAGGGCCCGATCCCCGAAACCGCGGGAGGGCCCTTCCGCATCGCTCCGGCACCCGTTCAGTTGCCGAAAGATGGCGCTCGCGTGGCTACTTGGCAGAAAGGCTCGCGGAGCCGGTAGCCAGCAGCTTGAACAGGGTCTGAGAAAGAACATCCGAAAGGAAGTTCGCCATGGTGGTGCTCCGATCCGAACGATTGCCAGTGTTGTCACTGACTGTTTGCCATCGCGACGATACCGAGCCGATGCCCTCAAAGGGAAGCTGACGGATGAACTTTTCGGAAGCAACCCGACAGAGCACTGGATTACGCGGGCGCCTCCGGCTCCCCGAGGGTGAGCATCAGGCGGTTGGCCCACGAGAACGAGGCCGCCGACAACACCAGATCATGCAGCTCCGAGGCGTCGAAACCCAACTGCCGCAAGCGGTTCAGATGGCCGGCGGTGGCGCGGGGCGGGTTGGCGGCGAGGGCGTCCACGAAATCGATGACCGCGTCCCACCTTTCGTCGATGCGCACATCGTTGCCTTCGTCCAGCAACCGCTGAACATCCCCGGGCCGCTTGGACAACGCAGATGTGAAACGTGAATGAACGGAGGCGCAGTACTCGCACCCGTTGTGCCGGGAGGTAACGGTCGCCGCGAGTTCGCGCTCGGCGCGGTTCAATCCCCCTCGACCGTAGAAGATCTCTTTGTCGTTGCCACTGCGATGCGCCAGCACCTCCGGGTTGCGAGCGAGTAGCCGGAAGTACGGCCCGATCCCGCGATCGCCCTCCAGCAGGGGTTTCTGCAACTCATCGGCATCGGCCAGCCGGATGGGTTCCACCCACGGCACCCAGTCCAGCTGATCCTGGGTGAATCCCGTTGGGCGGCGTCCGTTTTCGACGCTGCGGACCTCGCCGACGGCCTGCTCACTCATGTTCCGCTCCGATCAGTGTGAGACCGGCCAGCAGCCGGACCTGGAAGTGCACGAATCCGATGAGCTGAGCCACCGTGACGATGTCGCGCTCGGACAGCCCGGTCGCGGCCAGGGCGTCGATATCCGCGCGGGTGATGGCGGCGGGCGCGGTCGTGACCCGCGCGGCGTGCCGCAGGATCGCGGCCAGCACCGGATCCCCCTCGGCCGGAGCCGTTCCCAGCCCCGCGTAATGCGCCGCCAGCTCGGGCGCCCCCGCCAGCTCCGCCACCGCCACGGCCGCCGCGACCAGCCGGTCCCGCCCGACCGTC
The DNA here is from genome assembly GCF_040630175.1 of Nocardia sp. NPDC005825. Taxonomy (NCBI): domain Bacteria; kingdom Bacillati; phylum Actinomycetota; class Actinomycetes; order Mycobacteriales; family Nocardiaceae; genus Nocardia; species Nocardia sp. NPDC005825. Next base: position 11,870 of record NZ_JBEXXC010000007.1, on the reverse strand, counting down.
GCGGCCGCCGGACCGTCCAGCAACGCCTCGTACACCCCCTGCGTATGCGCGATCACCGCCGGGCGTGTCGCCCGCAGCCCCCGGACCGCGTCCGCACGCGGGCCGAGTACGGCATCGATGACATCGGCGGACCGGTCCGTCTCGGGTCCGGCCGGGGCGAGTGACGCCACCTCGACGGCGGCGGTCGCTTCGGTCACGAGGAAATCCTTTCGTCGGGTCGCCAACCCAGTTGCGGGGCAACCTTGGTGGCGATGAGTTCGATGGAGCGCAGGGTGGCGGCGTGACCCGGATCGACCGGGTGGACCTGCACGATGAAGTCGGTGGCGTGCCGCAGCGCCACATCGGCGGCGAGCTGCTCCACCACCTCGTCGGGCGTGCCGACATAGATGTCGCGCAGCACCTCGGCGACCGAATCCGCCACCTCCGGCCCGCCGTTGCGACCCAGTTGATCGAGGAACCGGGCCGCGCCGCGCTCGGCCAGAGCCCGGGCCTCGGCGTGGTCGTCGGCCACGAAAACACCCCGGGACGCGCCGATTCGCGGTTCCGCTCCCGGCGGCAGCGCGTCGAGATAGGCGTCGACCAGCGGCTGCTGGATCTCCCACAGGGTGGCCGCGGGCGCGGCCGGATCCCGCGGCTGCGCCTTCGACAGCAGCAATCCGTCGCCCGCGCGCCCGGCGCGCGCCGCGCCTCCGGCCGAGAAGGTGGCCTGCCACAGCCGGTCCCGCAGTCCGGGCGCGGGCGGATTCAGCCCCCGATCCCCGATCAACGGCGTTCCCGCCAACGCCGCGGTGACCTTGCCGAGCTTGTCCGCGTACAGCCCCTGCCGGTCGAGATCGGCCGCCTCGAACAGTTCGAAGGCGTGCCGGGATCCGCCCGCGCCGAAGCCGAGTTCCAGCCGCCCGCCCGACAGCTCGTCCAGGACGGCCGCGTCCTCGGCGACCCGGATCGGGTCCTCCAGCGCCAGCGTCACGATGGCGGTCCCGACCCGGATCCGCGGGAACCGGGCGGCCGCGTGCGCCAGGAACACGAACGGCGACGGCAGCCCGCCCTCCGCCGGATCCAGGTGGTGTTGCGCCACCCAGGCGGTGTCGTAGCCGAGCCGTTCGGCCAGTTCGATCTGGTCCAGGGCCTGCCGGTACACGGCGGCCGCGGCCTCGGACGGGTCGGTGCGGACCAGGCGGGTGAAAAAGCCCAGGCGTCGCGCGGTCATGTCGTCACCTTTCCTAGGTAGGCATCGCGGACGGCCGGGTCGCCGACCAGGTCCGCGGCCGGGCCGTGCAGCACGATCCGCCCGGTGCGCAGCACATTGGCGGTGTGCGCGATGCTCAGGGCCAGCTCCGCCTGTTGTTCCACGATCAGGATGGCCAGGCCCAGTTCCCGATTGAGCCGGGCGATCTCCGACAGCACCCGATCCACGAACAACGGCGACAGTCCCATTGTCGGCTCGTCCATGCAGATCAGCCGGGGTTTGCTCATGAGCGCGCGGGCGAAGGCCAGCATCTGCTGCTCCCCGCCGGACAGGGTGCCCGCCCGCTGCAGGCGGCGCTCGGCCAGCCGCGGGAAGTACTCGAACAGCTCCGCGGCCCGCGCGGCCAGCACCGCGCGCCGCTCCTTGCGGATGTAGCCGCCGACGAAGAGGTTCTCCTCGACGGTCATGGCCGGGAACACGCGCCGCGCCTCCGGCACCGAGGCCAGCCCCGCCCGGATCCGGGCCGCCGCGGGGGTGGCGCTCACGTCGACGCCGTCGATGCGGACCGCGCCGGAACTCGGATGCAACAGTCCGAGCGCGGTTTTCATGGTGGTCGACTTGCCGGAGGCATTGCCGCCGAGCAGAGACACGATCTCACCGGGGCGGACCGTCAGCGACACCTCGTCGAGGGCGCGGGACGCCCCGTAATGCACCACCACGCGATCGAATTCCAGGATCGGCGTGGCGTTCTCGTCGAACTCAGACATCGACGGCCACCTTTCCCCCGGCCCGGCTGCGGCCCAGGTACGCCTCGATGACGCGGGGATCGGAGAGCACCTCGTCGGGCGTGCCCGACGCGATGATCCGGCCCTCGTCCAGCACCAGCACCCGGTCGGAGAGCTCGTGGACCAGGTCCATCTTGTGTTCGACCAGCAGCACCGTCTGACCCTGGGCCTTCAATTCGGCCAGCTGCGCGCCGATCTCGGCGGTCTCGGTCTGGTTCATGCCGGCGGCGGGTTCGTCCAGCAGCAGCAGGTCCGGCGCGGAGGCCAGCGCCCGCGCGATCTCGGTGCGGCGACGGTTGGCGTAGGACAGCGTGTAGGTGGGGTGATCGGCCCGCGGGACCAGTCGCTCGGAGAAGCGGTTCAGCTGGGCGTCGATGCGGGCCGCCGATTCCCGGCGCTCGGCCCGCGCCGCCGGGGTCGGCGCCAGCGCCACACCCAGTTCGGCCAGCAGCGCCACCCACTTCAGCACCGGGATGTCCGCGAGCCGCCGCAGCGGGCGGGTGGCGCGCAGGGTGGTCTGCAACCCGACGTCCACGTTCTCGCGCACGGTCATGGTGCCGAAGACCCGCCCGTTCTGGAAGGTGCGGGCGATCCCGGCCGCCGCGGCCGCCTCGGGGCGACCGGGCCGAATCCGCTTGCCGCGCACCAGCACCTCCCCAGCGTCCGGCTTCAGCACCCCGGAGATCAGATTCACCGTGGTCGATTTCCCGGAGCCGTTGGGCCCGATGATGGACACGAATTCGCCGGCGGCGATGGTGAATTCGACACCGTCCACCGCCCGCACCCCGCCGAACGAGCGCCGCAGACCGGTCACGGTGAGTACCGCTTCCGTTCCGATCTCAGGCTTCGACCGGGCTCGGTTCGCTTGTGCGGACACGATCCCTCCTCACCAGAATTCCCTGCGGCCGGAACCGCACCACCAGCAACAACACCAAGCCGTACAACACGATTCGCCACGACGGCGCCAGCCGCAGCAGCTCCGGCGCCCCGATCAGCACCACCGCGCCCAGCACCGCGCCGTACGGCGAAGCGGTGCCGCCGAGCACCAGAATGGTCACCACCAGCAGCGACATCGGCAGGTTGAACACGGTCGGATCGATATAGGAGTACTGGTGCGCCAGCAGCGCGCCGCCGATCCCGGAGCAGAACGCCGCCACCGCGAACGCCAGCGCCTTGTAGTCGCGCACCGGCACCCCGGCCGATCGCGCCGCCACCTCGTCGGCCCCGATGGCGCGGATCGCGATCCCCAGCCGGGACCGCTGCACGCCGACGATCAACGCCACCACCGCGGCCAGCACCACCAGCTCCAGCCGGAAAATGTCGGTGTGCGTGGTGAATTCGAAGCCGAAGACGCTGGGCGCGGGAATTCCGAAGATGCCGTAGCTTCCGCGCGTCACCGATTCCCAATTGCGGATGATCGCCACCGTGACGATGCCGATACCCAGCGTCGCGATCGCCACGTAGTGCCCGCCCAGCCGCCACAGCGGCGCGGCCAGCACCGAGGACACCACGGCCGCCACCACACCCGCCGCCACGATGGCGGGCAGGAACGCCCAGCCGTGCGACACGGTCAGCACCGCCGAGGTGTACGCGCCGATCGCGATCGGCCCGGCCTGACCGATGGCCAGCTGCCCGGCCGATCCGGCCACCAGCGTCATCGACACCGCGATGATCGCGTACGCCAGGATCTGGGTGCCCACCGAAATGCCGTAGTCGTCGGCGATCAGCGGAATCGCCACGCCCGCGACACCGAACGCGAGCAGCGCGTGCCACCAGCGCACCGGCAACTCCCGGCCCGCGCCGAGGAACGTCCCGGTCATGGGCTCGGATTCGATGGCGGGCGGCCGGGCCAGCAGGCCGCCGGGCCGCAGCACCAGGAAGATCACCAGCAGCCCGAACGTGATCAGATCCCGGTAGCCGTCCCCGAACCAGTAGATGCCGAACGCCTCCACCAGGCCGAGCACGAAACCGCCGAGCACCGCGCCCGGAATCGACCCGAGCCCGCCGATGGTGGCCGCCACGAAACCGGTCATGCCGACGACGCCGCCGCTGGTGGGCGAGATGTTCGAGTTGTAGAGGCCGACGAAGATGCCCGCCAGCCCGCCCAGCCCGGAGGCGATGGCGAAGGCCAGCGACTGCACCCGCCCGACCCCGATCCCCATCTGCGCGGCGGCATCCGGATCCTGCGCGGTCGCGCGGATCGCCAGCCCGTGCCGGCTGAACCGCAGGAATGCCCACAGCCCGCCCATCACCAGCAGGGTGATGGCGAACATGACCACGTCCGAGGTGCCGAACCGCACCCCGCCCACCTGGAAGTTGTTGGTGGACAATACCTGTGGGAACGGCCGGGTGTCCGGCCCGAACACCAGGGCCACCACGTTCTCGATGATGAGCCCCACCGCCACCGTCGCCAGCAGCGCCGCGATGGCCGGGGCGCGGCGCAGCGGCCGCACCGCCAGCACGTCGATGGCCACGCCGACCAGCGCCGTCACCGCCACCACCACGACCAGCGCCGCCCACCACGGCACCCCGTGCTGGGCGATCAGCCACCAGCCCAGCACCGAACCGAACGCGAAGATCGCGCCGTGCGCGAAATTGATGACATTGCTGACCCCGAAGATCAGGGTGATGCCCACGGCGATCAGCGCGTACGCATTGCCGTGGACCAGACCCGCGATGAGCGTGTCGAACATCTAATTCTTGCTTCCGACCGGCACGAACTTGCCGTTCTGCAGAATCAGCTCGATCGGCTTCACCCCGTTGGGGCGGCGCGTCTGCTGATCGAAGGCGAAGGTGCCCAAGCCGATTCCGTCGAAGTCCTTGACCTCGCGCAGTCCCTTCAGCACGCCCTCCCGAGTGGCGCCGCCCGCCTTGGCGGCCTTCACCACCGCGTTGAGCGCGTCATAGGCGTACACATTGAAATCGCCCGGGTCGGTATTGAACTTGGCCCGGAACTTGGTGACGAAGTCCTGCACCTTCGGGCTCGGATCCGACGGCGTGAACACGCCGTTCACGATGTCGCCCTCGGCCGCGGCGCCCGCCAGCTCGATGAACTGCGGCGTGTTCTGCCCGCCGAAGAACTGCCCGGTGAACCCGACATCCCGCAGCTGCTTGGCCACCAGCGCACCGTCCGGTCCGTACCCCAGATGCACGAAGGCCTCCGGGTTGGCGTCGCGGCCCTTGATCAGGACCGGCCGGAAGTCCTGCGAATCCGGCAGAATCGCCGAGGAATAGGCGATCTCGATGCCCTTCTCCTTGGCGAACTGCTCGAAGTACTTGAAAGCCTGCTTACCCCAGTCTGTTTCGAGGTAGACGACCGAGACCTTCTTCGCCTTGGACCGCACCCACTCGGCATTGCGCTCCTGGTACACGTCCAGGGTGATGGACGGACTCCACGAGTAGTCCCCCGCCTTGGTGAAATCCACCGCGGAGTTGGTGAACCCGTACTGCACCAGCTTGCCCCGGTTGTACACCGGCGACGCCGCGATCGACGCGGGCGACGAGAAGTCGCCCAGCTCCGCGATGATCGACTGATCACCCACGAACTTGGTCGCGATCGGCACCGTCTGCTTCGGATCCGACTGCGAATCCTCCCACTTCAGCGCCACCTTCTTGCCATTGATCCCGCCCGCGGCATTGATCTCGTCGAGCGCCAGGTCGAACCCCTGCTGCCAGAGCCGCCCGTACTCGGCGGAATTGCCCGTCCTCGGTCCCGACACCCCGAAATACACGGTGTCCGAACTGCTTCCGGACGATTCGCTACCGCAGGCCGCCGCCAGACTCGCGACCAACGCCGCCGCTCCGACACCCACCGCCACCCGGAGACCACGCGACCGGGACAAGATCCTGCTCATAGCTACCTCAACATTCGCGCACCGGCACACGGCCGGGCAGGGAGACACGACCGCGACAGAGGAATGCGCGGTCCTGGCGCTTGCGCTACCCGGTCGGGCAGCGCCTGGTCGTCACCCGGGGCACCCCACCGCCCACGCGAGGGTTGCCGATCAGCGAGCCGGGGCTCGAAAAACGCTGATACTCGTGACCGTGTCCAGAAAGGTAGCCGTGACAACCGGCGGCCGACACCGTTCGAATCACCCTGATGCCAAACGCCGCCCGGCCCCGCCGCCGGGAAATCCCCTGTCGCCCCCGCGAATTGCGCCCGCGGCCGCATCGCCCCCGCCGATGCCGCCGCTCACCCCTATGTCAGATGCGCGGTCAGCCAGGCCGGGAACTCGGTCAGATCCCGCAGCACCACGTCCGCGCCGGCCGCCGACAACTCCTCGGCCGCGTACGGTCCGGTCGTCACCGCCACCGAGGTCGCATCGGCCACCTTGGCCGCGCGCACATCACCGAGATGATCACCCACATAGATCGAGGCGCCGCGCTCGAGCAGCACCTCCCCCTTCTCCTCCGCCCACGCCCCGCCGACCAGTTCGTCGACCGCCAGCCCCAGATGATCCAGATGCAGCTGCGCGTGCGGCCCGTTCTTCGCGGTGATCACCAGCACCCGGCCCCCGGCCTCGTGCACCGCCGCCAGCGCGTCCACCACGCCGGGCAGATGGTCCGACGCGTGCACCGCCAACTCCGGATACATCTCCCGGTACATGGCCACCACACCCGGCACCTCGTGCTCCGGGAACCACTGCGCCGCCTCGTGCGCCAGCGGCGGACCCAGCCGCGACACCACCAGCTCCGAATCGATCGCCACCCCGGTCCTGGCGGCCACCGCGTCCCACACCGCGGCGATCCCCGGCCGCGAATCGATCAGCGTCATATCCAGGTCGAATCCGACCACGAGCCCACCGGACACACCCCGCGAATGATCAACAGCCACACCCCGACCCTACGGCCCGCCGAAACCGCGTCCACGCCGCGACCACCCCTGGGCGGCAGCGCCGCCGCGCCGTGCCCACCGGACCGCGCATCCCCGGCGACGCGCACCGATAATCGCTGGCCGGGCCGCAGCGCCGCGACCTACGCTCGCATCCATGCCGAGTCCTCAGGGAACCTTGTTCTGCGGAACCGAACTGGCCGAACGCATCGAACGGGTCGAAGTCGAGCTGATCGCCACCGGCAGCGCGGCGGCCGCGGCCCGGCTCGGCGCGGACGCCGGTTTCGCGATCCCGCTCGCGGGTGGTGTGGCGTCCTTCGCCGAGAACGATTCACCGCTGAACAAGGTCGCCGGGCTCGGCTTCGCGGGCGTTCCCGACGCGGCGGAACTCGACGTGATCGAGCGGCGGTTCGCCGAGCGCAAATGCCCGGTGCAGGCCGAGGTATCCCAACTCGGTGATCCCGGCGTCGGCGAACTGCTCACCGCCCGCGGGTATCGACTGGTGTCGTTCGAGAACGTGCTCGGGCTCGAGCTCGGCGGCCCGCGCGATGCCGTCGTCGCCGAGGGTGTCGAGGTGAAGCCCAGCGGCGAGGACGAATTCGACCCGTGGTTGGACGTGGTCGCTGTGGGTTTCGCACATCCGGACGGGCAGGGTGTGGCCTCGCACGAGGAATTCCCGGCCGAGGTGATCGGCCGCGCCGTCCGCGATCTCACCGGCGGTGCGGGCGTGCGCCGCTACCTGGCGCGGCGCGACGGGCACATCGCGGGCGGCGCGAGTCTGCGCATGTCCGGCGGTGTCGCCCAACTCACCGGCGCGGCAACCCATCCCGCGCATCGGCGGCACGGCGTGCAGTCGTCGCTGCTGTCCGTCCGGCTGGCCGAGGCCACCGCCGCGGGCTGCGATATCGCGGTGGTGACCACTCAACCCGGATCGAAATCGCAGCAGAACGTGCAACGGCAAGGGTTCAGCCTGCTCTATACGCGGGCCATCCTGGTCAAAGCCTGATCGAGGTTTCCCGGTCAGCCGGGCAGCCGGTGCGCGGCAATGGGTTTCAGCTGCTCGCGCAGCACATCGCCCTCGCCGCCGAAGAGCTGCTCATCGGTGTCGACGGCGATCCGCACCGCCCGGCTCGCCAATTCCCTGCCCTCGGCGGTGATCTCGACCCGCAGCGCGCGGGCATCGGCGGGATCGGCCCGTCGCGCCAGCAGCCCCCGCTCCTCCAGGCCGCGAATCACCTTGGACGCCATCATCCGATCCGCACCCGACATGTCCGCCACCTGCTGCTGGGTCGGCAGCTCACCCGACCGGCCCAGCCAGCCCGCCGAGGCCAGCAGATTGAACTGGGTCGGCGTGAGCCCGAGCGGACGCAGATTGCGTTCCAGCGTCGCCCGCCACTCCAGGGCGGCGTGATGCAGCCAGAAGCCCGGACTCATGAGCGGTCCTCGTGGTTCAGCCACGTCGTCGTGCCTCCTGTTCCAATGCGGCGAAGGTCAGCGGCATGTCCGCGCGCATGCCCTTCTCCCAGACGAGCTTGAACAGCGGGCCCATCGGCCCGTGCACCTCGACGTGCTCGGCCACCCGCACGCGGCCGTCGCCGAGCGGAACGTAGGTGCGGTGACCGCGCAGCTTCCCGAACGGGATGCCCGCCTCACTGGTCCACGACTGTCCCGGCTCCACGGCCACGATAGTGAACGGCCCGGCCGGGGCGCCCTTGGGCTTCACCCAGCCCTTGGTCCCGGCCGCGAACTCGCCGTCGATGCGGGACTTCTCCTCGTGCGGGTCCCATTCCGACCAGCGGTCGACATCGGTGGCGACCGCCCAGATGCGGTCCAGCTCGCCGGTGATCACGGCCTCTTCGGTGAACGAGTACATCATCGCCGTCTCCAATCGGGGAAATCTGTTGTTGCGACAACAGTAACTGTCGTCGCGACAACAATCAACCCCTGCCATCGACCCACGACCGATGGACGGGCCCGATGACGGCGACACATCTGCCGCCGCCACCGGGCGTCCGATCGCTACGGGACCGGCGCGTAACCGAGCGGGCGCGTCGTGAACGTGCCCCGGCCCTGCGTCCGACTCCGCAAACGCGTTGCGTAGCCGAACAATTCGGCCAGCGGCACCGTGGCAGTCACGACCACCGTGCCGGTGCGGGTCACCGACCCCGTCACCCGGCCCCGCCGGGCGGCGAGATCACCGAGCACCGCGCCCACATGGTCCTCCGGCACCGTGGCGGTGAGTTCCACCAGCGGCTCCAGTACCGCCATGGCACTGGCACGCAGGGCTTCCCGCAGCCCCAGGCGGCCCGCGGTGCGGAACGCCAGGTCCGACGAATCCTTGGAGTGCGTCGCGCCGTCGGTGAGCGTGACCCGCAGACCCGTCACCGGATGGCCCGCCAGCGGGCCCTCCGCCAGAGCGTCCCGGCATCCGGCCTCGACCGCGCGCACGAACTCCGCCGGCACCCGGCCGCCCACCACCGTGGACTCGAACTCGAAACCCGTGGCGCCGGGCTCGGATTCGCGCAGCGGCCGCACGTCGAACACGATGTGCGCCCACTGCCCCGAACCGCCGTCCTGCTTGGCGTGCCGGTAGGTGAAGCCCCGCACGCCGCGCACCACGGTCTCCCGGTACGCCACCTGCGGCCGACCGACCGTCACGCTCAGCCCGCGGTCGCGGCGCAGCTTCTCCACCACGACCTCCAGGTGCAGTTCGCCCAGCCCCGCCAGCAGCGTCTGCCCCGACTCCGGATCGGTCCGCACCGTCAGCGACGGATCCTCCTCGGCCAGCCGAGCCAGCGCCACCGCCAGCTTCTCGGCCTCGGCGCCGGTCCGCGCCTCCACCGCCACCGAAACCACCGGCTCGGTCGGAGCCGGCGGCTCCAGCAGCACCGGGGCCTCCGGAGCGCACAGCGTCGCGCCCACCCGCACGGCCTTCGGACCGACCAGCGCGACGATGTCGCCCGCGGGCGCGGACTCCACCTCCGCGTGCCGGTCCGCCTGCACCCGCAGGATGCGCGAAACCCGCTCGCGCCGACCACTACCCGCGTCCAGCACGGTGTCGCCCTTGCGGAGGACACCCGAGTAGACGCGGACGAACGTCAGCCGGCCCGTCGGCGTGGCATGCACCTTGAACGCCAACGCCGCCAGCGGTTCCGCCGGATCCGCGGCCCGCGCGCCCGCACCGTCACCCACCGCCGGCCGATCCAGCGGCGACGGCAGGTAGGCGGCCACGGCGTCGAGCAGCGGCTCGATGCCGATATCGCGGTACGCCGCACCACACAGCACCGGCACCACCTCGCCGGAGAGCGTCAGCTCCCGCAACGCGGCGGCCAAGACGTCCGAGGACAGCGCGGAGCGCTCGACGAACTCCTCGAGCGCCACCGGACTCCGCTCGGCCACGACCTCTTCCAGCGCCTTGCGCGCCCGCGCCACCGCATCCGAAAGGTCGTCCGGGATCGCCGTCTCCGCGAACCCGTGCGCCCAGGTGAGCGCACGCAGCCCGACCAGGTCCACCACACCGGTGAACACTTCACCGGAGTACACCGGCACCTGCACGAGCAACGGAACCGGATGCAGCCGTTCCCGAATCGAGGCCACCGCGGCCGCCAGGTCCGCCCCGGCCCGATCCATCTTGTTGACGAACGCGATCCGAGGCACCCCGTACCGGTCCGCCCGCCGCCACACCGACTCACTCTGCGGCTCGACGCCCGCCACGGCATCGAACACCGCGACGGCGCCGTCCAGCACCCGCAGCGACCGCTCGACCTCATCGGAGAAGTCCACGTGCCCCGGCGTATCGATGACAGTGAACCGATGCCCGGCCCACTCACAGCTCACGGCCGCCGCGAAGATGGTGATCCCCCGATCCCGCTCCTGCGGATCGAAATCGGTGACGGTCGTCCCGTCGTGCACCTCGCCACGCTTGTGGATGCTCCCGGTGATGAACAGCATCCGCTCGGTCACCGTGGTCTTGCCCGCGTCCACGTGCGCGAGAATCCCCAGATTGCGAACAACGGCCAGGTCGGGTCGAGAAATGTTGGTACGCACGGTCTTCAGTCCTTCGTGCTGATCAGGAAAAGAACAGCGCGATTCCCCCGGACGGAGACACCGCTCCCGGGCTACTCGATACGGCCGCGCAGCCGACACCGAGTCGGCAAAGAAATCATGCTGCGACCGTATCCACCCGACACCCCTTGTGTCGCCTCAATTTTCACGTCGGGCTTCACATCGACAGATGCCCGAAGTGGATCACCGCCAGATTCGCGATCACCACCAGCGGAAAGGCCACCGCGACCTTCCGATGCCCCAGCTGCCAGAGCCCGGCGGCCGCGCCACCGAAGACCAGCACTTTGGTAGCCACCGCGGCCGCCGGCACCGAGAAGCTCGCCTCCGGTGCCGCGAACAGTCCCCACAGCACCATGGCGGCGACAGCCATCCCGACACCCCGGAGGATCTTCGCAGTGCGACTCCGGCCCGTACGGACGCCCCAATAGGCCAGTGCGCCAACGGCGACCAGCTCGGCGACGAAGGCGAGGGTGAAGTTCAGGGTGGACCAAACGGTGGCGATCATACCTACTCCGAGATCATTTCCGAGATCAGTGCTCTCTGTTTCGACCAATGATCACCGATTCAGTGACCCGAGTCAAGAGCACTGCTCTCACAAGTAGCTGAACGGTCCATAGATACGCCAAAGGCCCCCAGCAGATGCTGGGGGCCTTCGCGAATGATGTTCCGGCGGTGTCCTACTCTCCCACACCCTGTCGAGTGCAGTACCATCGGCGCAGGTGGCCTTAGCTTCCGGGTTCGGAATGGGACCGGGCGTTTCCCCACCGCTATAGCCGCCGTAACTCTATGAAACTGTCACATTCCATGTGCCAGAGACGAATTCCGAGGGGCAACCCCTCGAACACCCCGACGATCGGGGGTCCTAGGGGGAAGCCCCCTAGAAAATCCTTCTCCAACACACGGTCGTGTGTTGTTTCAGATACTGCACAGTGGACGCGTAGCTTCTTTGTTGGTAAGTCCTCGGCCTATTAGTACCAGTCACCTACATCTGTTACCAGAC